>NZ_SMKF01000090.1 GCF_004348325.1 Micromonospora sp. KC213
CACTCCGCCCCGAACGCCACCGCCCCGGCCCGGTGCATCGCGGCCAGCTCCCGGCCGAACCGTTCGGCCGCCTCCGCCGACGGCTCGCCCGGCTCGACCCAGTCCAGGGCCAGCAGCTCCGGCAACGCCACCACCACCTCGGGCACCGGGACCGCGTCGGCCGCCCGCAGCCAGCGCAGCCCGGCCGCCTCGCTGGCGAACAGGCCCGCCGGCAGCGGCCGGTGGGCCCGCTCGGGCCAGGTCTTGGCGAAGACCGAGTGCCCGTCGTCCAGGGTCAGCCGGGCGGCGACGCAGCTGTCACCGCCGGAGACCGGCGTCTCGCGGATCCGCTGGTGGGTCAGGAAGGTGGGCAGGTGTTCCGGGTGCGCCCGCAGGTACGCCAGGTCCATCAGCGCAAGGTAACCCCTTCCGGCCCGCCGTGTCGGCGCTCGACCGTCGCGAACCGCGCAGACCTGCGACAACACTCTCCGCATCTGTGGATATCCGGAGTGTCGTCCACAGGGTCTGTCGCCACGACCCGGCGGATCGCAGGCTGCCCCCATGACCGCGACCGACCGCCCCCGGCTCACCGTCCGTTCGCCCGCCGACCTCATCGCCGCCGTGCCGTACCTGCTCGGCTTCCATCCCGCCGACAGCGTGGTCGTGGTGGCGATGCGGGGCCGGCGGATCGTCTTCGCCGCCCGCGCCGACCTGCCCGACCGGGGCACCGACCCCGGGCTGCCGGCCCGGCAGCTCGGTGACGTCCTCACCCGGCAGGACGCCGAGGCGGCCACCGTGCTCGGCTACGGCCCCGCCGACCGGGTCACCCCCACCGTCGACGCGGTACGCGACGCGCTCACCACGGCCGGGCTGGCCGTGCTGGACGCCCTGCGGGTCACCGACGGACGGTACTGGTCGTACCTCTGCGACGGGGAGGACTGCTGCCCGCCCGACGGCACCCCGTACGACGCGGGCACCAGCCAGGTCACCGCGACGGCGGTCTTCGCCGGCCAGGTGGCCCTGCCCGACCGGGCCGCGCTCGCCGCGCTGGTGACGCCCGGCGACGGGCACGACGCGGCGGCGATGCGCCGGGCCGGTGTCCGGGCCGAGCGACGCCTGCTCACCCTGCTGGACCAGGCTCCCGCCGCCGACGTGCTGGATGGCCGGGCGGTGCGGGTCGCCGGGACCGACGCGGTCCGGGGCGCACTGCGCCGGCACCGCCGGGGCGAGCGGTTGACCGACGACGAGGTGGCCTGGTTGACGCTGCTCCTGACCCATCTGCCCGTCCGCGATCATGCCTGGGAACGCACCGACGGGCGGGACGAGGACATCGACCTCTGGAGCGACGTGCTGCGCCGCGCCGAGGAGGAGCTCATCGCCGCGCCCGCCAGCCTGCTCGCCTTCGCGGCCTGGCGCGCCGGCCAGGGCGCGCTCGCCGCCGTGGCGCTGGAGCGGGTCCTGGCGGTCCACCCCGAGTACTCGCTGGCCCAGATCCTCGACGACCTGTTACGGCGGGGCGTGCCCCCGTCCGACCTGGACGGTTGGCCCGCCGTGGGTGAGCCCGGTCGAGTGGTACGCCGCAAACGACGCCGCCGTCCCCGCCAGGGCTGAGACCGCAGGCCACGGGCGCTGGACGCCGGTCAGGTGTGGGCGATGGTCCGAAGGTACGCCAGCGCCTGCGCCCACGATCGGGTCAGCGTGGTTTCGTGGTAGGCGATGTCGTGTTCGATGCAGAACTTGCGGACCAGTGGCTGGGCGCGGCGCAGATTCGGTCGGGGCATGCTGGGGAAGAGGTGGTGTTCGATCTGGTAGTTGAGCCCACCGAGTAGTGCGTCGAGGACCGGGCCGCCTCGCACGTTGCGGGAGGTGAGGACCTGTCGGCGCAGATAGTCGAGATTGTCGGCCTCGGTCAGGATGGGCATGCCCTTGTGGTTGGGGGCGAAGGAGCAGCCGAGATAGAGGCCGAACACGCCCTGGTGGACCAGGATGAACACGATCGCCTGCGGGACGCCCAAGATCAGGAATACGGCCGTGATGTAGCCGGCGAGGTGCAGGGTGAGCAGGCCGGCCTCGGTGGGGCGGTGCCGGAGCCGATTGCCTCGTACTACCGCTCTGATGCTGTTGGCGTGCAGGTGCAAACCTTCGAGTAGTAGCAGCGGGAAGAAGAACATCGCCTGATGCCGGACGAGCAGCGCCCTGAGGCCGCGCTGCGCTGCGGCCTGTGCCGGGGTGAACGACAGGGGCGCGACCACGATGTCCGGGTCGTGGCCTTCGGTGTTCGGGTGGGCATGGTGGCGGTTGTGCTTTTCCACCCACCAGCCGTAACTGATCCCGGTCAGCAGGTTGCCGCACACCAGGCCGACCACGTCGTTCGCGCGGCGGGAGCGGAAGATCTGCCGATGCCCGGCGTCGTGACCGAGGAATGCCGTCTGAGCGAGAATCACCGCGAGAGTTGCGGCGACAGTCACCTGCCACCACGACTGCCCGAGCCGGACGAACACCACGCCCGTCACGCCGAGGCACCCAAGTAGCAGCGCTGAGCGTAAAGCGTAGCGACCGGGACGCCGATTGAGCAGACCCGCGCCCCGCACGAGGCGGGACAGGTCGGCGTACTCACTGCCCCGCTCGCTGCGGGCACCCAGATCCGTATCGCTCACCTTCGCCCACTCCTGCAAGCCGCGCCCGACCTCCTTGCCCGGCTCCACCGTCAGTGCTGCCGGGCAGTCGTGGGCGATTCACCCGTGCCACGGAGACTGATTGGGCGAACCGCTGCTCGTGGACTCAGTGTCGCTCACGGCTGCCGTCGGCACCGAGAAACGGCAATTCACCCCACGGCCGGGGCGCACATGGTGACCGTCCCATGCAAATCTGCCGATTAGGTGCATAGCTTCAGCGGTCGAGCCCGACAATCAGGATCATGCGGGCACGTTGGATTCCGAAGGCAGTCATGGCAGGCAAGAGAAACTCCGCCATCCGGCAGGCGCTCATCCTGGCCTTCGCGGCCGGGGCATTGACCGGGTCGGCGGGCGCGTTGACGCTGCGACGTCGCCGGCAGGAGGGCGGCTTCCCGGCGGGCGATGCCGCCGGCCATCTGACCGAGCCCTCCGGCCCGCCGCTGGGCGAACGGTTCGACGGCCCCTCGCTGGGCTCGACGAGCATGCCAGCGGCACAGCACGGCTGACCAGGCAGCGCCTCGGGTCATCCCGGCCCGCGAGAGAGATGAGGCCACCCATGGCAGAACGTCCCAGCGGCAACCCGCGCGCCGCGTCTGTCGACGCGCCAGTCGCAGAGCTGGTGCGGCGCGCCACCGAGCAGATCACCCGACTCGTGCGCGATGAGTTGATGATGGCGCGGGCGGAGATGACCGCGAAGGGAAAGCGCGCGGGCGTCGGCGCCGGACTGCTCGGCGGCGGCGCCATGCTCGGTCTCTACGCCGGCGGCGCTGCCGTCGCCACAGTCATTCTGGCCCTGGCCGCTTTCATGCCCGCCACACTGGCCGCGCTGATCGTCACCGTGATCCTGGCCATCGCCGCCGCCATTGTGGCCAAGGGAGGCAAGAAGCAGGTCACCAAAGCCATGCCGCCCACGCCGACGGCGACCAGGGACAGCGTACGCGCGGACACCGAGACCATACGCGGCGCAGCGAGTCGGAGGAAGCAATGAGCACGCCAGCGGGTAGCAGCGACCCGGACCAGACCCGACGCGACATCCAGCACACACGCGCCGAACTCGGCGACACCATCGCCGCCCTGGCCACCAAGACCGACGTCAGGACACGCCTGCGAACCAAGACCACCACCGCCTCCGACGAACTCCGGCAGCGCGTCACCCAGGCCGGCCAGTCAGCGAAGACTACGGCGGTTCAGAGGTCGGGCATGCTGAGCCAGAAGGCATCCCAGTACGCCACGTCCGTCAAGCAGAAGGCCCAGCAGGCGACCACCGCGATGCGCGGCTCGGCCGCGGGCGGTGCCCAGACCGCCGGTAAAGCCGGCTCGAACCTGGTCGCCTCCGCCCGCGGCGTGACCACCAGGATCGGTAGCTCGGTGCGCGCGAAGCCGAAGCCGGTCCTGGCCGCCGCCGGCGCCATCGCCACCCTCGCCGTCGTGGCCTACCGGCGCCGCCGGCCGAGGTGACCAGCCGGGTTTACGAGGGGACACCCTGCCTGGCCGCGCTGTGGTCAGTTTCCTTGTACGCAGAACTCGTTGCCGTCGGGATCGGCCAGCACGACGGCGCCGTCGGCATCGACATCGAGGCAAGTAGCCCCGAGGGAAACCAGCCGATCGACCTCCGCCCGCTGGTCGCCACCGGTCGGGACGAGGTCGAAGCGCTGCCGGTTCCACGCCTCTTTCGGGGCCACGGGCGGGCCTCCCCAGGCGACCTTCGTGCCGCCGTGCGGTGACTGGATCGCGGTCTCCTGGTCCTGGTCCCACACCAGCGGCCAGCCCAGCGCCTCGCTCCAGAAGAGGCCGACCCCCCGGGTGCCGTCGCAGGCGAGTTCCCCGAGCAGGCCGCAGCCGGCGAGGAAGCCGTTGCCGGGCTCGATCACGCAGAACTCGTTGCCCTCGGGGTCGGCCAGGACGATGTGCCCCTCCTCGGGGCGCTGCCCGATGTCGAGGTGAGCGGCGCCGAGCGTGAGCGCCGTCGTCACCATGTGCTGCTGGTCGGCAGGGTCGGTGCTGGTCAGGTGGAGGTGCATGCGGTTCGGGCCCACCTTCTCCGTCCGGCTCGAAACGAACCGGAGGCCGAGCTGGGTGTCCCCACCGGGCAGGAGGGCACCACCGGCGCCCTCGACGACCTCCCGGCCGAGCAGGTCGGCCCAGAACCGCGCCAGGCGGTCCGCGTCGTGCGCGTCGAAGGTCACTGCCAGCAGTCGAGAGAGCATTTCCGCACCGTAGACACGGCCCAGCCACCCGACAAGGCGTTTAGCCGGCGTCCGATTTGTCACCCGCCCGTGCTTGATCAACTTCACCTGCCGCGAATCGCGGTGTCCCCGCCCACGGACACCGCGATTCGCGGCAAATGGAGTACCGGCATCTTGCCGAACGGTTCCGGTGGGTAAGTGGTTGAGGTGGCCGCCAGCCCGTCCACCACCGACCCAGGCAACCGAGCAGACCAGGGTCAGGCTGGCCAGGTGGAGAGCCCTACCGGACGTACGACTGATCACCCTGGCCCTGCCCGGACTGCGGGTCGGCGCACCCCAACCATGAGTTGGTGATCTGGAAGGGGCGTCCCGGTAGCCGTTCGAACCGCCGCAAGAAGCCCTGATGACGGTTCAGTTACCGGAGAAAATCACAGCAAGTCCCCAACATACGTGGACGCCGCGCGGGTGTCCGTTCTTCAGGCAACACGCAGCAATGGCACCGGAAGTCTGGACAGCAAACCCACTCGCTCCTTAACGAAACCGAGTTGTCCCGGGACTCTCCGGACCGGGAAGCTACCCGGACGCCACCCGGAAGTAGATGTTGCCCTTTGCGAATTCGGCGATCGCGTCGGTGATGCCGCCGGTGTATACCACGTCCCATTCGTTCACCAGCCTCTCGTCCTTCAGCGCTGACCGGATGAACGTCTCAAGGGCGCTGCGGCGGATAAGCGTGTCCTCGTCCGTGGCCACGCTCTCCCCTGCCATGTCGGCGACGAACCTCGCCTGGAGATCAGCGGCCTTCTCCCAGTTGATGACTCCGGAATTTTTGTCGGTCTCGTGGATGACAAAGTCCGTCAGCGACTTCGTCATCGATCGAACAATTTCCGCCGAGTTGGCAGAACGTGCATAGCGTCCCTGTCCGATTCCCTTCAGTAGGTCGCTCGCCTTTCCGATCGCCGGCCTGCCGGTCATCAGTTCGATCACCTTGGCCTTTTCGAGGTATTTCTCGATGCTCTCAGTGATTGGCTTGGCTGTCTGCAACATGTTTCTCAGCGCTTCGGCCGGCAGTAGGTCGAAGACTTCGTACTGTACATCCTTGGGTAGGTCAGAAATGTAATCCTGGGGCATTTTATGTCTTTTCGTCAGCGGGAAAGGAGGCTATTTGGCGACCGCAACGGGGTGGAGGTCCAGCTTGGTTTGATCCGATCACTCCTTGACTTCGGAGACGGGGATCAGGTGTACGAAAGACCAGGTTACCCGCTCGGTCTTGGTTTTGATCTTGACGTCAAAAACCTCGAAGGTCTTCTCTACGTAAGCAAGGTGAGCAGTGGCGTCGACGAGTAACTTCACGTCGCTAACCTGTTTGCTGCGGCTGACGAAGATTCCGCTGCTCACCAGTGGCATGTTGGCGATAGAGATGTGTGGCACCTCGTGCAGAGGCGCCCCGGACATCTGTCCGCCGGCGCTCATGTCCACCAAGTCCTTGGGTTGGTTGTAGCGGGCGCCGTCGCCGCACGCAGCCATGCGGTAGTTGTGCTGAATTGCGACGTCATCCGAGATGTTTTCCACCCGCCAGTCCTCAATGGTGGAGCTGAAGGCACTCCCGATGACCATGCCGGTGCTCGCCCCGGTCGTCGGAACCGGGCCAAATGTGCCGAGGCTGAGATTGAGGTCGAGCTGGGAAGACGAGGAGATCGTCGCCGCGTCCATCGTTGTCTGCGGGCCGTCGATCTTGACGTAGTAGTGGGGCGAGTCGAGGCGGATGCTGATGTCGACGCCCTCCAGGTAGTAGCCGCGCTTGTCCTTCTTGTCGTGCGACATTTTGCCGCCGCGCCCTGCGGCAACGTCGGTTCCCTGAAAGTCGATACTGATGAAGGTGTTGTTTCTGAACTCTTCGAGTTGGGTGACCGTCGCATTCAGTCGCAGGCGAAGCGCAGCAACCTGGTCGGCGATCGGTTGTTCCTTGTACGCGTCAAGCGGGAACGATTTATCTGACATGCAGGTAATGATCCGCTAGATATTCGCTGGAATCAGTTGCTGGGTAAACTTGGAGACTCTGTCGAGAGCCCGACAGGGAAACGTTGGCTCCGTGTCGCCGGATACCCGAAGCCGAAGCCTCCACAGGCTCCTCACCGACCGCTGACCAGCTGGTTCGCTGTCCTATTGCCGGGTTCGGGCGTACTCCGGTCGGCCCTCTGCCAGGGCGGACCTCGTGACCGGGGGTAGCCCCGGCCCAGGGATCGGGTCACGGATGACGGCGGCCGGGGCACGCACGCGCCGGGCTGGCCGCCGCGAGGGGGCCACGCGCGGTGGCGGAAGATCACCCGTAGCGGTACCAGCGGCGGCAACTGTGTCGAGGTCGCCGACGACCTTTCCGGCGTCGTCGGCGTCCGCGACTCGAAGGACGCGGTCGGGCCGCGCTGGTCTTCTCCCCGGAAGCCTGGCGGACGTTCGTCGCCCAGCTGGCCGAGCGCGGCTGGCCGACCCCAGTCGTACCAAGCGCCCGTTCCCCTACCGGAACGGGCGCTTCGCTCTGCCTGGCGGCAGCCAGCCCCAGCGCGTTTTCGCAGGGAGCGGCGGGTGAGCAGGTGATCGGGTCAGTGGAGGATGCGGTGTGCGCCGGCGTACACGTTCATCGAGCGCCCGCGCAGGAACCCGACCAGCGTCATGCCCGCCTCCTCGGCGAGGTCGGCGGCGAGGGTGCTGGGGGCGGAGACCGCCGCGAGCAGGGGTACGCCCGCCATCCAGGCTTTCTGCGTCAGCTCGAAGCTGGCCCGGCCGGAGACCAGCAGCAGGTGCCCGGCCAGCGGTAGTCGCCGCTGCCGCACCGCCCAGCCGACGACCTTGTCGACGGCGTTGTGCCGGCCGACGTCCTCGCGCAGCACCACCAACTCGCCGTCCGGCCCGAACAGTCCGGCCGCGTGCAGGCCGCCGGTGCGGTCGAAGACGCGCTGCGCCGCCCGTAACCGGTCGGGCAGTTCGGCCAGCAGCGTCGCCGGCACGGTGAGCGCGTCGTCGGCGACGGCGAACCGGGACCGGGTCCGTACCGCGTCGATGCTGGCCTTCCCGCAGACCCCGCAGGCGCTGGTGGTGTGGAAGTTGCGCGTCGGGTCGGTGCTCGGCGCGGGGACGTCCGAGGCGAGCACCACGTCCACCACGTTGTAGGTGTTCGGGGTCTCCGCCCCGGCGCATAGCTGCGCGGTGTGCACGTCCTCGTCGGTGCGGATCAGCCCCTCGGTGAGCAGGAACCCGATGGCCAGGTCGAGGTCGTCGCCGGGGGTGCGCATGGTCACCGTCAGCGGGCGTCGCCGGCCCGGCCCGGCCGGGCCGACCCGGATCTCCAGGGGCTCCTCGACCGCCATGGTGTCCGGTCGGCGCAGCGCCGCCCGCCCGTCGGCCGCCTCGAGGTCGATCCGGAGCACGCTCCGCCGGTCAGTCGCCCGTCCCATCCCGCCATCCTGCCCCGCTGGCCCGGCATCCGGCACGGCGGCGCCCACCGGATGAGGTCCGCGCCCGGTGAGGCTCGCGCGGCCCGCCGCCGGGCAGCCGCGGATACGGTGGGCGGGTGACGGCGTACGCGGCGGTGGTGCTGACCGGTGGGGCGGCCCGCCGGATGGGCGGGCGGGACAAGCCCGGCGTGCCGGTCGGCGGCCGGCCGATGCGGGAACGGGTGCTCGCGGCGGTCGCCGACGCGGCCCCGCGCATCCTGGTCGGGCCGGCCAAAGCGGTCCCCGACGACGTGCTGGTGACCCGGGAGGAACCGCCGGGTGGTGGCCCGGTGGCCGCCGCCGCGGCCGGGCTCGCCCTGGTGCCCGCCGGCACGACCGTTGTCGCCCTGCTCGCCGCCGACCTTCCCCTGCTCACCCGGGACGCCGTCGCCATCCTGCTCGCCGCCCTGGATACGGACGAGAACGGGCCCGACGGGGTGTGTCTTCTCGACGACCGGGCACGCCGGCAGTCGCTGTGCGGGGTGTGGCGGACCGCAGCCCTGCGGGCTGCGCTGGACCGGCTGGCCGACCGCCGGGGCGGCACCCTCGGCGGCGCCGCCGTGCGGGAACTGCTCGCCGAGCTGACGGTTCGCGACCTGGCCTGGTCCGGTGGTGGTCCGCCGCCCTGGTTCGACTGCGACACTGACTCCGACGTACGCCGGGCGGAGGAGTGGACACGATGACGGTGCTGGACGACTGGGTCACGGCGGCCTGCGCGGAGCTGGGGCTCGACCCGGCGGACGTACCGGTGCCGCTGGTCCTCGACCTGGCCAGGGACGTCGCGCACCAGGTGTTGCGCCCGGGTGCCCCGGTCACCGCGTACCTGCTGGGGGTTGCCGTGGGGCGGGGCGCGGACCCGGCGGAGGTGACCGCCCGGCTGACCGGGTTGGCCGGTGCCTGGCCGGTGGAGCTGGGCGGCGACCGCCCGCAGTGAGCACGCCGGGCCGAGGGATGTCCGATCCCGGTCGCGGTGGACTCGTCCTGCGACCCGCCTGGGTAGGGTGGCCGGGACGGACGGAGGCGATCATGACGGCGGACCACCCCTCGATGCCGGCCAGTGATCAGACCGGCGCGGCGCCGGAGCATCACGAGTCGGTTCTGCTGGACGAGCCGACAACGGCCGACCTGCGGGCCAAGGTGACCGAGGCGTGGCGGGAGTTCGCCCGGGCGTTGGCCGAGCGGCTGCGTACGCTCCCGGTCGGGGCGCACCTCGAACTGACGCTCGACCCGACCGCGTCCGGCACCGGCGACGCCGTCTACTCGATCAGCGTGGAGATCGGCGAGGGGCGGATGGTGGCGCGGGCTGTCGGCAACGCCACCCTGCCGCAGGGGTACCGGCTGGACCGAGCCTCGGTGGCGGACATGATCGCGCTGGGCTGGTCACCCCCGGGGGTGCTGGCGGGCTCCGGGGAGGACTTCGGTCTGGAGGGCTCGACCGGGGACGCGACGAAGCTGGCCGCCCTGCTCTCCCGTACCCTGCGGGACGTCTACGGGACGCCGCATCCGGCGTTCCTCGTCTACCTGGTGCGCGACGCGGCGGGCGAACCGCTGCCGCCGGGGCCGCTCGGCACGGCACGCAGCGAGGTCGGCCCGGACCGCGACGTGGAGGCCGACCTGGAGGAGGCGCTGGCCGCTGCCGCCGCGTCGGCGACGGACGCCGACGGGGACGTCATGGCGCTGGAGGATCGGGTGCGCACGGTCGTCTCGACCATGCTCAAATCCAAGTCCGACCAGCTCCAGATCGACTCGGACGGTGACATCAACATCCGCGCCGGCTCGGCCATGGTGTTCGTCCGGGTACGCGACAATCCGCCGCTGGTCGACGTCTTCTCCCCGGTGCTCACCGAGGTCGAACCCACCGAGCGGCTGTACGTGAAGCTCTCGGAGCTGACCAACCGGATGCCGATCGGCCGGCTCTACTGCGCCGACGACACCGTCTGGGCGTCCATTCCGGTCTTCGGCCGCAACTTCCAGGCCACCCACCTGATGCTGGCGGTGCAGGTGATGACGGGCCTGGCTGACGAGTTGGACGACCGGCTGCACGGCGAGTTCGGCGGCAAGCGGTTCTTCGTGGAGGGCGACAAGCCGAGCCGGCCGGCTGGGGAGTCCGGCCACCGGACGGGCATGTACCTCTGACGACCTCGTGCCCGGGCCGGCCGCGCCGGTCCGGGCGGTCGGCGGGTCAGCTCGTGGACGGCCCGACGCCGGGGGACTCGACCAGCCGGGACAGCACGATGGTGCTGCGGGTGGAGGTCACGAACGACTCGGCGCGTAGCCGTTCCAGCGCCTCCTCCAGGTGGGAGATGTCGGCGGCCCGCAGGTGGACGAGGGCGTCGGCCTCGCCGGAGACGGTGTACGCGCCGACCACCTCGGGGTGCCGCCGGACGGCGACCCCGATCTGGGCGGGGGTGGTGCGGCCGGCGCAGAACAGCTCGACGAACGCCTCGGTGGTCCACCCCACGGCGGCCGGGTCGACCACGGTCGTGAAGCCCCGGATCACCCCGGTGGCGCGGAGCCGGTCGACCCGTCTCTTGACCGCCGGAGCGGACAGTGACACCCGGGTGCCGATGTCCGCGTACGACGCGCGGGCGTCTGCCACGAGCAGTGCAATGATTCGCTGGTCTACCGCGTCTATCTGCAACGTTCCGCCCTCGGAAAGCAAGATTTCTGGCTGTTACCAAACTTGTACGCTACCTACCCTTGGTCAGCGTGAACCAGCAGCGAGTCCCGCGAAAGCGGACATATCTCATGTGCTCGCCCGAGCATTTCGCCGTCGAGTACGCGATCAACCCGTGGATGGACGTCACCACGCCCGTCGACGCGGAGCTGGCGGTCAAGCAGTGGGACCGGCTGCGGGAGACCCTGGTCGAGCTGGGCCACGAGGTGCACCTGCTCACGCCCGAAGCCGGGCTGCCGGACATGGTGTTCGCCGCCAACGGCGCGTTCGTGGTGGACGGGACGGTCTACGGCGCCCGGTTCAAGCACGAGCAGCGGACCGCCGAGGCTGCCGCGCACCGCGCCTTCTACGAGTCGCAGGGCTGGCGGTTCATCGCGCCGGGCGAGACCAACGAGGGTGAGGGCGACTTCGCGTACCTGCCGGAGGCGTACGGCGGCCTCGTCCTGGCCGGTCACGGTTTCCGCACCGAGTTGGCGGCGCACGCCGAGGCGCAGGAGGCGCTCGCCCGTCCGGTGGTCTCGCTGCGCCTGGTGGATCCCCGCTTCTACCACCTCGACGTGGCACTCGCCTCGATCGACGACGGCAACATCGCCTACTACCCGGGGGCCTTCTCGTCGGCCAGCCAGCGGGTGCTGGCCCAACTCTTCCCCGACGCGGTGCTCGCCGACGACGCCGATGCCCTGGCCTTCGGCCTGAACCTGGTCAGCGACGGCCGTAACGTGGTGCTGAACAGCGATGCCAGCGGGTTGGCCGGCAAACTCCGGGCGGCCGGCTACCAGCCGGTCCCGGTCGAGTTGACCGAGCTGAAAAAGGGCGGCGGCAGCGTGAAGTGCTGCATCGCCGAGCTGCGCCACTGACCCCCGACGGGTCGGCCCCGTGCGGGCCGACCCGCCTTCGGTGGTGCCGGGTTCAGCCGAGCGTGGCAACCTCGTTGATCATGACGTTGGACAGCAGCCGACCGTCGAGCTGGACGCTGCGCAGGTACCACTTCTGCTGCGGGGTGCGCGGCTGGTTGAACTGCCACACCCCGCGCGGGCTGTCGATCTGCCCGATCTTGCCGATGGCGAGGTTGAGCACCTGCGGACTCGGGTTCGGCCCGGCGATCCGGAGCGCCTTGTCGAGCACCTGTGCGGCGTCGTACGAGGCCATCGCATAGGTGGTGGGGGAGCTGCTGTACATCTTGCGGTACGCGGCGGCGAAGACCCGGTTGGCGGAGTTGTTCAGGTCGACCGAGTAGTTCGACACGGTGTGGATGCTGCCGGGCAGCAGGTTGTCGTCACCGTCGAGCAGCACCCCGCGTACCTCGTTGAGGACGTTGCCCTCGGTGAGGAAGCCCGGCGCGTAGAGCGGCCCCTGGTAGGCCGGCCGGTTGCGCCGCAGCTGCCGGATGAACTGGATCGCGGCGGGGCCGGCGAAGTGGCCGACCAGCGCGTCCGGGTCACGGTCGATCGCCTGCCGGATGTGGGGGGCGAAGTCGCTGTCCCCCGGGTTGGTCTTGGCCGTGGTCCAGATGGTCTCGTCGGCGATGCGCGGGTCGTCGTTGCCGAACGCCTGCCGGAAGCCCTGCACCACGTCGAGGCTGGCACTGCTCTCCGGGGCGATCACGGTGATCCGGCTCCCGGTCGGCATCCGTTCCTTCAGGTAGACGGCGAGGGCGCGACCCGGCTCGTCGAGCACGTACGAGGTGCGCCAGATGTAGACCACGCTCTGCAGGCTGACCGGGGAGGCGTTCGAGCCGACCAGTGGCACCTTGGCCTGCTCGACGGTGTCCCGGATGCCGGAGATCACCGCCGGGTTGGCCACGCCGGTGAGCGCGAGCACGCCCTGCTTGAGCAGGTCGTTGACGGCGGCCTGCCCGGTCTTGGCGGTTTCGCCCTCGTCCCGCTTCTCCAGGGTCACCGGGTGGCCGCCGAGGTGCTGGTTGTTCAGCGCGAGGTAGAGCTCGAAGCCGTTGGTGATCTCCTGTCCGACGGCTTTGCCGGCACCGTTCTCCGGAGCGATGAGACCGATCTTGATGCGGTTGCGCTCTGGCACCGCATCGCTGTCCGCGTCGTCGCTGCCGCAGCCGGCGACCAGCCCGGCGGTACCGAGCGTGGTCATGAGCTGGAGGGCCCGCCTGCGGTTCATCTGGAACACCACCGAAATCCTTCCGGGAGCGGTTGCCGGGCGTCACCGCCCCCCGGCGTTCTACCTGCTCGGCGACGCTGCGTCAATGGCTAGTGATCTTTGTGCAAGGACTGCAACGCATCCCTGACCTGCGGCCATGCCGTGGATTCCGGATCTATGAGACCAAAGTGCTCACATTCCGGCATTTCACCGAAGGTCACCTCACCGCCCGCCGCCCGGGCGGCTGCCACGTAGCGTCGGCTGAGCGCGATCGGCACCTGCTCGTCCCGCAGACCATGCAGGATCACGGTGCGTACCGGCGGAGGCACCAGTGACCGTGGATCGGCTACCGCGTACCGCTCGGGGTGCGCGGTCGGGCCGCCGCCGAGCAGCGCCGCCACCGCGCCCGAGTCCAGGTCCAGCCGGTACGCCTCGGCCAGGTCGGCCACCGGAGCCAGCGCCAGCACTCCGCGTACGCCGTCCGGGGCGTGCGCGGCGACGAACAGCGCGAGGTGCCCGCCGGCCGAGTGGCCGAGCAGCAGCGGCGGCCCGGGTGCGACCCGCCCGGGCAGCGCGCTGGCGGCCAGGCCGGGCAGCGCCCTCACCCCGGCCAGCGCGTCCGTCAGGGTGCCCGGCCAGCCGCCGCCCGGTTGGCCGGTGCGCCGGTACTCCAGTTGCGCGACCGGCCAGCCGAGCCCGGCCAACGCCGCAGCCATCGGGCCGGTGTGGGTGCGGTCGTACTCGGTCCGCCAGAAGCCGCCGTGCAGGATCGCGAGCAGTGGCCGGGGCGGGCCGTCGCCGGCCGGCCCGCGCAGGTCGACGACCTGGTCGGGGTGGTCGCCGTAGGCGACCGTCAGGTCGGGCGGCGGGGCCGGGCGGGTGAGTACGGCGCGCGGGTCGGCGGGCATGTCGGCGACGGTACCGATCGGCGCCCGACGGAGGTGACCGGTCCCACCTCGTGCGGCTCGCGAGGGTGGGTAAAGATGGGTGTCATGACCGATGCGCACTCCGCTGGACAGAACGACGAGCCGGGCCGCGACAACGCCGGCCACTCGGGCACCGTGGTGGTGGTCGGGCCGGACGGCCGGCCGGTCGGCACGATGCAGACCGACGAGACGACCGGCGAGGATCCGACCCGCCTGGTCGAGCAGCCGGCCAAGGTGATGCGGATCGGCAGCATGATCAAACAGCTGCTGGAGGAGGTCAAGGCTGCTCCGTTGGACGACGCCAGCCGGCACCGGCTGCGGGAGATCCACCAGCGGTCCATCGTCGAACTCAAGGAAGGGCTCGCCCCCGAGCTGCGCGAGGAGCTGGAGCGGATCTCACTGCCGTTCACCGAGGAGAACGCGCCGAGCGAAGGCGAGCTGCGCATCGCCCACGCGCAGCTGGTCGGCTGGCTGGAAGGGCTGTTCCACGGCATCCAGGCGGCGCTGGTCGCCCAGCAGATGGCCGCCCGGGTGCAGCTGGAGCAGATGCGCTCGGGCCGGCAGGCGCTGCCCAGCGGCCCCGGCGGCGGCATGATTCCCGGGATGCCGGGGATGGGCCAGGCGCCGGGCGGCGAGCACAACACCGGCCAGTACCTCTGACCGGCGCTCCGGGGGACGTCGGCCACGCCGGCGCCCCCGGGGCCCGCTCAGTCCAACCCGAAGACCTTCTCCAGGTACGCCGCCACCCCGTCGACGGTGTTCGCGCCGGTGACCTCGTCGGCGACGGCCAGGACGGCGGGATGCGCGTTGGCCACCGCGACCGCCCGGCCCGCCCAGGTCAGCATGGGCAGGTCGTTGGGCATGTCACCGAAGGCCAGCACATCCTGTTCGGACACCCCGAGCCGTTCGGCGTACCAGGCGAGCCCGGCCGCCTTGGTCACCCCGGCGGCGGAGATCTCCACCAGCCCGCTGTACGACGAGTGGGTGGCCTCGGCCAGGCCCTCCAACGCCCCGGCCACCAACCGCACGAAGGCGTCCGGGTCCTGCTCGCCGGCCCGGGCCAGCAGCTTCACCGCCGGCACCGAGTGCAACTCCTCCGGTGACAAGACGGCCCGGATGGCGTCATGGTCAGCGTCCCAGCGCAGCGGGTAGTGCGCCTCGTGCCGCATCTGCCGGCTGTCCACGATCTCGACCGCGAAACTCACCTCCGGCACCGCCGCGCGCAGCCGCCGGGCCACCTCGGCGAGGAGGTCCGGGGCGAGCGGGTCGGCCCGCAGCACCTCGTCGGTGACCGGGTCGTACACCACGGCGCCGTTGGCGCAGATCGCCGGGAGCGGGGCGGCGAGCTGGTCGTACACGAGGTGGAGCCAGCGGATCGGACGGCCGGTGACCAGCACGACCGGCGTGCCCCGCGCGGAGATCTCGGCCAACACGGCGGCGGTCCGGGCGCTGAGCGTGCGGTCGTCGGCGAGCAGGGTGCCGTCGATGTCGGTGGCGACAAGTCGGGGTGGGACTGCCATCAACGGGAGAGTAGTCGGTCCAGGTAGACCGCGACGCCGTCGTCGTCGTTGCGCAGAGTGATCTCGTCGGCGGCGGCCCGGACGTCCGGGTGGGCGTTCGACACCGCCACCCGCGCCCAGCCTGCCCAGGCGAACATCGGCAGGTCGTTCGGCTGGTCGCCGAAGACCAGCACCTCCGCCGGGTCGACGCCGAGCCGCTCGGCGACCACGCTGAGCCCGGTGGCCTTGTCCACCCCCGGTGGGCTGATCTCGACGAACCCCAGGCCGGCCTGGGTCAGCGTGGCCACCTCCGGCGAAACGATCCGGCGGGCCACCGCGAGCAGCTCGTCCACGTGGTGGTCGGCGGTCCGCGCGAACGCCTTGATCACGTCGCCGGAGAGGCACTCCGCCCGGCTGCGTGCCTCGAACCGGTCCTGGTACGGCCAGCTCGGGTGGTAGTCGCCCCACAGCGGCGCGTCGTGCTCGTCGGACGCCTCGACCATCACGGTCAGCGGGCCCGCGACGGCCTCCAGTTCGGCCACGATCGTGGCCAGCACCGCACCCGGCAGGCGCTCGTCCCGGAGCACCACCGGGCCGGCCGGGTCGCTCTGGTCGACCACGCAACCGCCGCCGGCCATCACCAGGAAGTCGGCGGCGCGGATGTCGTTTCGGGTCAGTTCCGCCAGGCGGGGACCGCGACCGGTGGCGCCGACCACCGGGATGCCGGCGGCCCGCACCCGGTCGAGCACCTCGTGGGTGTACGCGGAAACGGTCTCGTCGCTGCGAACGAGCGTCCCGTCGAGGTCGGTGGCGATCAGCTTGGGCAGGCCCGGGCGGGTCATCGTTCCTCCTTCGCCCGCCGCCGTCGCAGCCAGCCGTTCTCGGTCGTCGGTGCCTCGACCGGAGTTGACGGCGGGCAGCAAACGTACCTCGTGGAACCGGTCGCAACCATGACTTCCCGGCTAATCGGGTGCCAAGCCGAGGTGACCAGATCCGTACCCTCCGCGATGTCGCCGGCAGGTGTGTCGGGCGCGACACGCGAAGCGGGCGGCGAGGTCGGTCGCCGCCCGCTGCCGTTTCGGTTAGCGTCGGGGAATGCCTATTCGTACCGCTTCCGCAAGCTGGCAGGGCAACCTCACCGAGGGTGCCGGAACCGTCCGCACCGGCAAGGGCGGCCTGACCGGTAACTACTCCTTCAAGTCCCGTTTCGAGGAGGGCGAGGGAACCAACCCCGAGGAGCTGGTCGGTGCCGCGCACGCCGGTTGCTTCTCGATGGCGCTGTCCAAGCAGCTGGCCGACGCCGGCGCCACCGACACCTCGGTCGACACCACCGCCAAGGTGCACTTCGACAAGACCGACGCCGGAATGACCGTGACCCGGATCGACCTGGAGACCGTCGGTCGGGTGCCGGGCATGGACGCCGCCCAGTTCACCAAGCTCGCCGAGGCCGCCAAGGAGGGATGCCCGATCTCGCGGCTGCTCTCCCCGGGGGCCGAGATCACCCTGGACGCGCGCCTCGCCTCCTGACCCGTTCCGTACCGCGCCGCCCGGCCCGCCCCTAGGGCGGATCGGGCGGCCCCGGCCGGGCCGGGGCCGCGCCGCTGCCGTCCGGGCCGGGGTCGGGGACAATGGGTGGCGTGCCGGTGGAGATGAGCCGTGAGCGCTTCGAGGAACTGGTCGGCGAGGCCCTGGACGAGGTGCCCGAGGAACTGCTCGGCCTGATGAACAACGTGGTCATCCTGGTGGAGGACCATCCACCTCCCGGGGAGGACCTACTCGGCCTCTACGAGGGGCACGCCCTCACCGAGCGCGGGTGGGACTACTCCGGCGTGCTGCCGGACCGGATCTTCATCTACCGTCACCCGATTTTGCGGATCTGCGACACCGAGGACGACGTGGTCGACGAGGTGGCGGTGACTGTGGTGCACGAAATCGCCCACCACTTCGGCATCGACGACGAGCGGCTGCACGCCCTGGGCTGGGGCTGACCGTCCATCCGGCCGTTGTTCGCTGTTGTGCCCACTGCCTACCGTGGGGAGGCACCACGGCAACCAGGAGGAATCCCATGCGCAGTGCGCTGTTCTCTGCGGAGAACCTTGAGAAGGAGTCCGCCCAGCCCGGCATGCGGCTCCAGAGTTCCAAGATGCTCAAGATCGAGCTCAATGGCGAGGCAATGGCCCGCGTCGGCTCGATGGTGGCCTATCAGGGCCACGTGCAGTTCCAGGCCCTCGGCTCCGGTGGGCTCGGCAAGTTCATCAAGCAGCGGCTCACCGGTGAGGGTGTGCCACTGATGAAGCTCACCGGCCAGGGTGACGTCTTCCTCGCCGACTTGGCCAAGGACGTACACGTCATCGACCTGGAGCCGGGCGACGCCCTCTCCATCAACGGCTCCAGCGTGCTGGCCTTCGACTCGACCCTGTCGTACGACATCAAGATGGTCGGCGGTGCCGGCATGGCCTCGTCGTCCGGCCTGTTCAACTGCGTCTTCACCGGCCACGGCCGGATCGCCATCACCACCAATGGCACCCCGGTGGTGCTCAACGTCGACGCCCCCACCTACGTCGACCCGCAGGCCGCGGTCTGCTGGTCGGCCAACCTCCAGACCGGCTACCACCGGGCCGAGCAGCTCGGCCTGGGCACGCTGCTCGGCCGCAGCACCGGCGAGGCGTTCACGATGAGCTTCGCCGGCCAGGGTTTCGTGGTGGTCCAGCCGTCCGAGGAGCCGCCGGTCGCCGGCAGCGGCGCTCAGCAGCAACAGGGCGGTCTGCTCGGCGGTCTGCTCAGCTGAGCCGCGGTGGGGCGCCCGGTTGGGCGCCCCACCGCCGGTCAGCTCAGTTCGCCCGCCCGCAGCCGGGCGATCCAGGCCGCGGCGTCGGTGTAGTCGGCCTCGGAGAGCCCGGCCGGTGCGGGGACCGGCCGTTCCCCCGCCGCGTCGGCCCAGCGGTGCCGGGGGTACGACCCCAGGAAGCGCACGTCGGCGCAGACCCGGCGCAGCCCCTGCAACGCCTCGCCCATCCGGACGTCCGCCACGTGCCCGGTGCAGTCGAGGAAGAAGACGTACCGGCCCAGTGCCTCGCCGGTGGGCCGGGACTCGATCCGGGTCAGATTGACCCCGCGTACGGCCAGTTCCATCAGCACCGACAGCAGCGCGCCCACCCGGTCGTGGGCGATGTACACGGCCAGCGAGGTGACGTCGTCGCCGGTGGGCGGCGGCGGCGGGCCGGGCCGGGACAGCAGCGCGAAGCGGGTCACCGCTTCCTGGTGGTCGGCGATCTTGTCGGCGAGGACGGTCAGCCGGTGTCGGCTGGCCCCGATCGGGGCGCAGATCGCCGCGTCGTGGTCGCCGGCCGCCGCACCGGCCGCCGCCGCGCCGTTGGAGAGCACGTCGACCACAGTCGCGTCGGGCAGGTGGTCGCGCAGCCAGTTGCGGCACTGGGTGGACGCCTGCGGGTGGGCGGCGACGTCGCGGACCGAGTCCAGGGTGATGCCGGGACGGGCGGCGAGCACGAACTCCACCGGCAGGATCACCTCGCGGGTGATCACCAGCGGTGCCCCCTCGGCCAACTCGTCCAGGGTCACCCCGACCGCGCCGCCGATCGAGTTCTCCAACGGCACCAGCGCCGCGTCGGCCTCCCCCGCCCGTACGCAGTCCAGCGCCTCGCCGACGCTGCGGGCCGGTGTACGGCTGCCGCGTTCGGCGGCGGGGATGGTGCGCAGCGCCTGCTCGGCGAAGGTCCCTTCGGGGCCGAGGTAGACGAAACGGGTCGGCGGTGTACCGGGCATGCCGCCCAGCCTACGCACCCGGCAGGGCGTCGTCGCAGGCCAACGTCCGGATGGCCGGTGGCGCGGTGGCCCGTACCTCGATCGAGCAGACATCCGTCCCGGCGGTGACGAGGCGCAACGCGGTCGGCTCGCCTCGGGTGACGGCCTGGAGTTCCTCGTACCCGGTGACCGCGAGCACGGTGTACTGCCAGCCGTCGGCGCAGAGCGGCCCCTTGGTGGCCCGCACCGCCACGTCGCGGGGAAGCACGTGTCCGCGCAGCAGCCGGATCACCCGGTCGGCCGGGGGGCGACCCCGGCAGGGTGCGGCGGCCGGGGCCGGGGTGGAACCGGCCGGCGCACCGGGGGTGGGCAGGAGCCCCGGCCCTGTGGTGCCGGTCGGCACCCCCTGGGGGTAGCCGGGGAGTGCCGTCGCCGGCGAGCCGCCCGGTGCTGCGGCCGTGGGCAGGCCGTTGGCCGGGGGGACCGCGGGTGCACCGGCGGTGGCCGGCGTACGCAGATCCGGTGAGGCCGACGGGGCGGCGGCTCCGCGGCTCGGTGGGGTGGCGCAGGCGGTCAGCGGCAGGGCGGCGAGCAACGCGCCGGCGAGTGCCAGCCGGCGCGGCGGGGTACGGTGCGGTGCGTCAGGCGGCACGGACCGGTCCTCGGGGGGTAGAGGCTCTTCGGCGTCGAGACGGGTCGTGGTGGCCGTGGTGGCCGGTGCCATCGTAGGAGGGCCGGCGGGCATCGGGAAAGGTCAGCGCAGGACGCGGTGCCCGGCGCGTTCCAGGGCGGCGGTCGCCTCGGCGAGTCGCACCGCGGGAACCAGCACGTGATCGGTGTCGTACGTGGAGAAGGCCACCACGTTGACGCGGGCCTCGGCGAGCGGGGTGACCAGCGCGGCAAGGGTGCCGGTGACCGCGCCGTCGGCCGGCTCGACGAGGCGCAGGCACCGCCAGTCCGTCTCCACGGCCGCCTGGGCGGGAGCCCGGTCGCCCGGGCAGATGACCGAGATCCCGTTCGCGGTCCAGCTCACGGTCACCACCTCGGTGTCGCTCGGTTCGGCGGGCAGCCCGGCCGGCAGCGGGGTGCCGGCGGGTAGTCGGCACACCACGTACTCACCCGGAAGCAGAGCGAGATCGAGCATGGGGGCACCTTACGATGCCGGCGACGGTCGCCGCAGCACCCGGAACCGCGGCCGCACCGCGCGGGCGCGGTTCAGATTTGGGAGAGTCGGCACCGCGCGGCGCGGTTCAGACCTCGGAGAAGAAGGTGAGTGAGCCGGCCACCGTGCCGCCGGTCAGCACGGGGGTGGAGATGGCGTCGACGGTGGCGTCGGGCGTGTTCCCGCCCGCGGCCCGGACCCGCAGCAGGCCGCGGGCCAGCCGTCCGGAGTGCAGCGCGAGCAGCGGCGGAATCTTGTCGGACTCCTGCTCGGTCAGTTCCCCGCGAGCTGCGGTGAAATCGAGCAGCCGTAGGCCACCCGCCAGCAGCGGTCGGCCGATCACATCCTCCGGGTCGCCCAGGCAGAGCAGCCGGCAGCCCGCGGTGGAGATGGCCACCACCCTGGTCTCGGCGTCGATCAGCAGACACGGCTCGTCGGCGTGGCTGACCGTGGCGGACCACTGACCGACGTTGTCGGACTCCTGCTCCGGTGGTGTCCGCGAGGCTGGCGCGAACACTTCCGAGAGCGAGAGTTCGACGTGGGCCACCGCGCCTCCTAGGTACACCGACGGTCTGTCCACGCTAGCCGGTTCTCGTGGCAGCCGTCTGCTCGCGCTCCGGCCACCGGCGTCGGCGAGATCGAGGTCACCCGGACCGACCGGACGGCCGGCGACGGCGCGGACCGACCGGCTCCCTCCGTGGGACCGGGCCCACGTGGCGTCGCCGGTGACGTTACCGGCGGGCGGCCGGCTTGTCAGCGGCCGTTCGGCCCTCGTCGTACCACCGGTAGTCGGCGGCTGGACGGTACGTGCCGTTGAGCCAGGTCTGGGGCTGCTGGGCGACCCGGGACAGCTTCTCGGCGGTGGCCGGGCTGATCCGGTTGCCACCGGCGACCAGAAGGCGGTCCAGCTCCCGGTGGGTCGCCATGAGGCAGTCCTTCGGCAGGCCGTAGACGCTGATGACGCCGGAGCCGACGAAGGTCAGCACCGGCGTCACCGGAATCGGCAGGCCGACGGCTTCGGAGAGCGCCCTGCTCGCCCGCTTGGCGTCCCGCCGTGCCTCGGCCACGTAGGGCGGGCGCTTGCCGTTGATCTGGACCACGTCGCCGGCCACCAGCACCCGGGCCCGGCCGTGGTCGGCGATGGTCACCGCGAAGAGCCCACTGGGGCCGATGGCGAGGAAGCCGGCCCGGTCGTCCTGGCCGCGGCCGAGGAGCGCGTCGGTGGGGTCGGTGCGCGGCCACTCGATGACGTGCCAGGAGGGGCCCAGGTGGTCGAGCTGCCCGAGGGCACGTGCGCCGGCTGCCTCCAGCCGGCGGGCGCCCCGCTCGGCCCGTCGGCGACGGGCCCACTCCAGGGGGCTCGGACGGGCCGGCTGGAGCGCCGAGGGCGCCTCTGTCCGGGGCTGCGGCACCGTCACGGGCGGCAGTGCCCGGGTGGGTACGGCTCGACGAGCGGGAAAGACAGTCATCGCGACCTCCGGCAAAAGGTCCCTCGAAGTTATGTCCTCACTACCCTACGTCGCCATCCCGGGGGTACGGCAAGTTGGAGCGCCGGAATGAGTGCGGATGAATGCCATATTCATCCACCGTTCTTCCCGTGGACACTCCTCGCACCTGTCCTACGCTGCGAGGGTGACCCACTACGTGGACAGCGAGGTCGGTCGGCTCGGCACGGTGCTCCTGCACCGACCGGGGCCCGAACTCGCCCGGCTCACCCCTCGCAACAACGACTCGTTGCTCTTCGACGCTATCCCATGGGTGGGACGAGCGCAGGAGGAGCACGACGCCTTCGCCGCCGCACTGCGTGACCGGGGCGTCGAGGTCCTCTACCTCGCCACGCTCCTGGCCGAGACCCTGGCCGTCCCCGAGGCCCGCGCCGAACTCACCGAGCAGGTGCTCCGCTCGCCCCGGCTCGGCGACACGCTGCGCCGTCGGGTCGCCGACCACCTCACCTACCTCGATCCCGCCGCCCTCGCCGACGTGCTCATCGCCGGGCTCGCCCACGAGGAGATGAGGATCAGCCCCGAGCGCCCCGGCGGTCTGGTGTGGACGCTGATGGACCGCCACGACTTCGTCATCGATCCGCTGCCCAACCTGCTGTTCACCCGTGACTCGTCGCTGTGGATCGGCGACCGGGTCGGGGTCACCAGCCTTGCCATGCTGGCACGGCGGCGGGAGAGCACCCTCACCGACGCGGTGTACCGCTACCACCCGCGCTTCGTCGGCACCGAGTTCGTCTACCACCCGGAACTGGAGCACCTGGAAGGCGGCGACGTGCTGTTGCTCGCCCCCGGTGTGCTCGCCGTGGGGGTCGGCGAGCGGACCACCCCGGCCGGTGCCGAGCGACTTGCCCGGCAGGTCTTCGCCGCCGGCCTGGCGCACACCATCCTGGTGGTGCCGATCGCCCAGGAACGCGCCACCATGCACCTGGACACGGTCTGCACCATGGTCGACGTCGACACCGTGCTGATGTACCCGAACATCGCCAGCACGCTGTCGGCGTACACGGTCGTCGCCGGGCCGGGCGGCGAACCGCAGGTGGACGGTCCCGCGCCGTTCCTGCGCGCCGCCGCCGACGCGATGGACATCGACCAGCTCCGGGTGATCGACACCGGCCTGGACCCGGTGACCGCCGAGCGCGAGCAGTGGGACGACGGCAACAACACTCTCGCGCTGGCACCCCGGCTCTGCGTCGGCTACGAGCGCAACGTGGAGACGAACGCGCAGCTCGAACGGGCCGGCATCGAGGTCATCCCGATTGCCGGCTCGGAGCTGGGCTCCGGCCGGGGCGGCCCGCGCTGCATGTCCTGCCCGCTGGTCCGCGAACCCCTGCCCCCCACGCGCTGACCCCG
>NZ_SMKF01000091.1 GCF_004348325.1 Micromonospora sp. KC213
CCCCACCACCCCGCAGCCGCCGGTCTCCGGCACGCCGTACCCGCCGATGTCGGGTGTCGGGCAGCCGCCGGTCTCGGGCACGCCGTACCCGGCGGCCTACGACCCGAACGCCTCGATGCCGCCGGTGTCGGGCACCCCGTACCCGCCGGTCTCCGGTGGCGGCTACCCGCCGCCGGTGTCGGGCGCCCCCTACCCGCCGGTGTCCGGCACGCCGTACCCGCCGGCTTCCGGTGGCGGCTACCCGCCGCCGCCGTCTGGGCCGTACCCGCCGGCACCCGGTCAGCCGCTCGGTCCGCCGGTGCGATCCGGCTCGAAGAAGACGGTGTGGATCGTCGTCGGCGTGGTGGTGGCGGTGCTGCTCCTGCTCTGCTGCGGCGGTGGGGTGGCGGCCCTCGTCACCGTCGGCAACGAGGCGGAGAAGAAGGCCAGGGAGATCGAACGGTCCCTGCCCACCCCGAATACGACCACGCTGCCGGAACTGCCCGGCGCAAAGCCCTCCACCGGCGCGCCGGACGACGGTGAGACCTTCAACATGAAGCCCGGCGACACGCTGGTCATCGAGGACGACGACGGCACCATCGAGATCACCGTCCGCAGGTTCAGCACCTCCACCAAGGCCTGCCGCTCGTACGGCCTGCCGCCCGAGAAGGGCATGTACCTGGTCGCGCACGTCACCGCCACGGTGACCGAGGGCAAGGGGTCGGTCAACCCGTTCTTCTTCAAGTGGGTGGCCGAGGACGGCACCAGCAGCAACGGCATCTCCGCGGCGCTCTCCGGCTGCGGCGGCGACCTGCTCGACGCCGGCAACGGCCTGCCCAGCGGCAGCAAGCGCGCCGGGGTGGTGGTGTTCGACGTCAAGGACAAGACCGGCGTCCTGGAGTACGAGCACGAGTTCGAGACGGCCGGCTCCTGGAAGCCGTGACCGCCGCGTCCCGGTGAGTACGGGCCGGTCCTCCCGGGCGGGGACCGGCCCGTTCCGTTGCCGGTTGGCGGCGCGGGCAAGGACCGGGAGAGGTCACTGGGCCGAGCCGGCGAGCAGCCATCGCCCTACGGGAATCTCCAGCAGTACCCGGGTGTCGTCCGGCCGGGTTGTCGCCGTGACGTCCCAGCCCTGGTATTTGGCCGCGAACGCCCGGACGACCGCCTCCGGGAAGTCGCCTCGATGCACCCGGGCGAGCCCTGCGGCCACCACCGGAGCCGTCCCGTCCTGCAGGGCCAGGGACACCCGCGGATCGGCCAGCACGTTACGTACCTTCACGCTACGGCCGTCGCAGCCGATCCACCACGTCCGATCGTGATGGACGAACCAGACCGGCGTCACGTGCGGCGAGCCGTCCCGGCGCACCGTGCACAGCCAGACGTTTCGTTCCCGTCGCAGTCGGTTCTGCACAGTCGGATCCATCGGAACATGGGACCACACCGGACCGTGCACACGTTCCCTCCGACCAGGCCGCCGGCCAGCCCCGGAATTGTCGTGGGTGGACGTCTCCGGCCGTACCCCCGCCGACCGTTCCGGTACGGGGTGCGGCAGGCTGGCCGAGCCGGCCGGTCGACACCGGCCGGACCACGGGGAACCGACGGAGGATCACCATGCAGCGGATCAGGACGAGCCGGCGAACGTTCGGCAGGTTGGCCGGCACCGCCGGGTTGGGAGCGCTGACCGGCGGTGTCCTGATCGGAGCGCCGAGCGTGGCGGCGCCGACCTGGCGGGTCACCGGCAGGTCCGCGGCCTCGCTCCAACCCTTCGACGACGCCATGCGCAACTTCATGCAGGCCCGCGACATCTCTGCCGGCCAACTGGCGGTCACCTACCAGGGCCGGCTGGTGCTGGCCCGCGGCTACACCCACAGCGACGACCCTGGGCTCACCATCCAGCCGACCTCGCTGTTCCGGCTGGCCAGCATCTCCAAGTCGGTGACCGCCGCCGCGGTGGTGGCGTTGGCCCAGGACGGCAAGCTCAGCATGAACGCGCCGGTCACCTCGCTGGTCGACCTGGTTCCGCCGGCCGGGCGGCAGATGGACCCGCGCATGTCCCAGGTGACCATGTCACGCCTGCTGCAACACACCGGCGGCTGGGACCGCGCCCTCTCCGGCGACCCGATGTTCATGGACCGGACCATCTCCCGGGCCCTCGGCGTATCGATGGAGCTGCACCTCGACGACGTGGTCCGCTACATGTCCGGGCGTCCGCTCGACTTTGCCCCCGGCTCGCGCGTCGCCTACAGCAACTACGGGTACGGGCTGGCCCGGCAGGTCATCGAGAAGGTGAGCGGGCTGCCGTACGCCTCGTACGTCCAGCAGCGCCTCTTCGCACCGCTCGGCATCACCCGGATGAAGTTGGCCTGGAGCATCGCCCCGCTCACCGGTGAGGTGCCGTACCGGTCCCAGTACACGGGCAGCACCGTGCTCAACGAGACCGGGGAGGCCGTGCCCGCGCCGTACGGCACGTTCAGCATGCGGTTGCAGGAGGGGAACGGCCGGTGGGCCGCCTCCGCGGTCGACCTGGCCCGCTGGTCGTCGGCCTTCGACGCCGCCGGACCGGTGTTCGACAACAGCTCGCTGAGCCGGATCTTCGCCCAGCCGGAGGTCGGGGTGAACCCGAGCGGCTGGTACTACGGCCTCGGTTGGCAGGTGCGGCCGGTCAGCGGCGGCACCGGGCGCAACACCTGGCACACCGGCAGTCTGCCCGGGACCTCCACCCTGCTCGTCCGAGGCTCCAACGGACTGTCCTTCGCCGCGCTGTTCAACCAGCGCGACGACGCCTCGGGGTTGAGCTACTCCACCATCGACCCGGACCTCTGGGCCGCGTCGCGTCGGGTGACCAGCTGGCCCAGCCACAATCTCTTCCCGGCCTACTTCTAGGACGACGGCGACGAGCACGACGCGCGGTGCGGCGTCGAGGGCCGCGCCGGTGTGGCGTGCTGCCGCCTCGGGCGGTGGTCAGGGTTCCCAGACCGTGATGACGACCTTCGCGGGTGCGTGCCCACCTTCGAGGTACCGGAGCGCGTCGGCCGCCGCGGGCAGCGGATAGGTGCGGTCGATCACCGGCGTCAGGGCGCCGACTTCGGCCAGTTGGCCGAGTACCGCCAACGCTTCCCGGCTCGGTGCCGCGGTCAGGACCAGCAGTCGCTGCCGGACGAATCGGGACAGCAGCTTGCCCCGCAGGATCAGCCGCATCGGCCCGAGGAGGCTGCCGCCCTGGTAGACGCCGCCACCGGAGAGGATCAGCGTCCCGGTGGGGGTGAGTGCGCGCCGGTAGTCGGCCAGCGACCGATTACCCACGAGGTCGATCAGGACGTCGTAGCGGCGACCGTCGCCGGTGAAGTCCTCGCGCGTGTAGTCGACGACGTGGTCGGCGCCGAGGGAACGGACCAGCTCGACGTTCCTGGTGCTGCACACGCCGGTCACCTCCGCGCCGAACGCCTTGGCCAGCTGCACGGCGAAGGTCCCCACACCGCCTGAGGCGCCGTTGATCAGGATCCGCCGCCCCGGCCCGGCCTGGCCCAGGTCACGCACACCCATGAGTGCGGTGACCCCGGCGAGAGGTAGTGCGGCCGCCTGCTCCGGCGTCAGACCGGCCGGCTTCGGCGCCACCAGGTCCTCGGCGACGCTGACGTACTCGGCGAGCGCCCCGTCGACCGGGCCGAGGTCGCCGTAGACCTCGTCACCGGGACGGAAGCGGGTCACCGCCGGCCCGATCGCCTCCACCCGACCCGCGAAATCCCGGCCGCGGATCCGGGCTCTCGGCCGCGTGAGCCCGACGCTCAGCCGTGCCAGGCGGGGGTCACCCCGCATCACATGCCAGTCGTACGCGTTGACGGCGGCGGCACGCACCCGTACGAGCATCCGGTCACCGGTGGCGGCGGGCCGGCCCACCTCCTTGAACTCCAACGTGTCCGCTGCGCCGTACCGGTCCTGCACGATCGCCCTCATCGTCTGCCCCTTCCGACCACGCAAAAGTGTACGGCGTACACCCATACTGTCCCCGACAGTAGGCGTACGCTGTACACCTGTCAAGGGCGATATCGTCAACCCGTCACACGAGGGAAAGGCGGGCTCGATGGCCGGGCAGGCGGAAACGCTGCGCCGCGTCCCCCTGAACCGGGACCGGGTGCTCCGCGCAGCCGTCACTCTGGCCGACGACATCGGGATCGAGTCGCTCAGCATGCGCAAGCTCGCCCAGGAGCTCGGCGTCGTGCCGATGGCGCTGTACAAGCATGTGACGAACAAGGACGAGCTGCTCGACGGCATGATCGACGTCGTCGTCGCCGAGATCGACCCACCGGAGGACGGCACCGACTGGAAGGCCGCGATCCGGCAGCGGATCCTCGCGGCGCGGCGGACCATGCTGCGGCACCCGTGGGCGTCGCGGGCGATCGAGACGCGCCAGGTCCCGACACCGGCAGTGCTCGCGTACCTGGACGCGATGGTCGGCACGTTCCGGACCGGCGGTTTCTCCGTCGACCTCACCCACCACGTCATGCACGCCATGGGCAGCCGGATCCTGGGCTTCACGCAGGAGCTCTTCACCCCCCAGGCCACGCCGGCCGACCCGGCCGTCGTGGCGCGTGCGATGGCACCGACCTACCCCCACCTCGCGGAGATCGCCATGGCGGCGGCTCACGAGGACGCGTCGGTCGTCGGGTCGGGCTGTGACGACCAGTTCGAGTTCGAGTTCGCGCTCGATCTCCTTCTCGACGGCTTCGAACGCCTCCACGAGCAGCATTGGACGTCTGCGCCCCGCGCCCCGGGCCACCATGCCGGTTGAGCGCCTGCCCACTCGCGTTGGTCCGTAGCTTTCCGGCCTTGTCCGTAGCAATCTGGCCCTGTTGCTGCCGACACCATCAGGGCCGTTGGGGCTCGCCCTGGTCGGCGCCTCGGCGAGCAGTTCGGCACCATCGAGGTGATGACCAGCGACGAGGCTGCCCTGGGCACTGGCCGTTTCAGCACCGACCGTGCCGGCTACACGGCGATGGTCAAGTACGCCAAGCAGTGGCCGGACCGGGTCTGGGCTGTCGAAGGCTGCCAGAGCATCGGCCGGCACATCGCCACTCGGCTGCTCGCCGAGGGTGAGCAGGTCGTTGACGTCCCGCCGAAGCTGTCGCGCGGGCGCGGGTGTTCGCCACCGGTCAGGGCCGCAAGATTGACGCCACCGACGCACACTCCATCGTGGTCGCAGCCCGGCCGCATGCGCGGCCCGGCGCTGGCGCGGCGGCGGGCCGCTTGCGGCCCGCGCGTGGGGGAAGGCGATGCCGCCGGTTCTAGCTGGATTTGGAGAAGACGACAATCGCATGGATACGCATTCAGATGCAACGGTGGCCTGGCTTGCATACAGGCACGATGGTTTCAGTTCGATCAGGATCGACGCCGCGTGAGCTGGTGATGCGTCTCGTGCCAGTACCCGGCATGCCGCGAGCCTGCCTTCAAGGCGGCAGGCCCGCCGCGGTCTTCTGGGCTAGTTGATCGTGTCGGTGCGGTCGTAGTCGAGGAAGACCTTGTAGTAGTTGAGCTTAGGATGCTGTGTGTTGTTGATCGATTCGTGGGCCAGCAGGGCCCCGGTCTTCGGGTCGAAGATCAGCAGGTCTTCAACGATCTGCTTGTCCCCGTCGTTGGTGCTGGTGCTGGTGCCGGTGATGGCGACGCCGGGGCGGCCGGCCCGGTCGGTGACGCTTCCGCGCCACCGAAAGCCGGGCACCTGGGCGAGGGTGGTGAGGATCATCGCGCGGAAGGTCTGCGATACCGGGTATCGGCTGTAGACGATGTTCACCGCCTTGGTGACGCTGGCCGGGTCCTGCGTGGTGTGCAGGAATTGGGCCAGCTCGCGCCGGTTCGTGGGCAGGGGCTCAAGTCCGTCCGGCTCGGCGGACAATGGCGAATCGCGTCTTTCGCCGACCTTCAAAGTAACCTTGGCGAAGTAGGCCGCTGATTCCATGTCGGGGTAGAGCGCCGGGCCTGCTTCGGTGCGCTGGTGACCGGAGCCGTCGGCGGCGATCCACGTCTGCAGCTTTTCGACGTAGCTCACGGCGTATCGACCGTCTTCGGATTCCTGAATGGCTCCACCCCAGTACTGGGCGCGGACGTAGGTGTACCGTCCGCTCCGGGTGTCGTAAGGGGCAGCACCGATGCGAGATGCGAGGGCCCGCAGGTGATCGCCGGCGGCGGGTGGCTGGTTGGTGATCTGGTAGGCCACCGGCACGAGCACTTGACCAGGAGTCGAAGCCGTGATCGGTGAACTTTCCTGCCCGTCGACGGTCAGTACCGTCCCAGCCCCGACCGTAGCGACCAGTGCGGCGGCCGCCGTGGTGAGGACCAGTCGTCGGGTTGGACGCGCCGGCCGCACGTGGGCCGCCTGGTCCCGGGTGGCCTCAGCGCGGGCGATGAGCGCGATTACAGATGTCCGCGCAGGGGGAATGATGACGCCCTCGGCCGGGTCCTCCGCCTTCAGCAGCATTCGGATGCCCTTCACACCAAACATGTTCTCCCCTTTCACCCTTCACGATCCAGTTGAGCATTCAGCGCCTTGGCCATGCGTTTCCGGGCACGGTGCAGCCGCACCGCCGCAGTCGTCCGGGTGCAGCAAAGAACGGCTGCGGCCTCACCGAGGGATAGCTCTTCCCAGCCGATTAGGCGCAGGATCTCCTGATCAATACCTGGTAGGGTCGCCAACGCCGCCCGCACCCCGGCCACCGCAACCAAACTGTCCTGCGCCATAACCATTGTCCGGCCGCCCCCGCCGATGACATCGGCGAAGAGCGTTACCTGAGGCGCAGCGCGCCCATCCCGCCTGTTGTTGGCCAACACTCGGCGCGCCACTGCATACAGCCAGGGCAGACAGTCCTGTGGCACCTCCGCGCGCCGGCGCCACGCGATGACGAACACTTCTTGGGCGACCTCGGCTGCGACGTCCCCGTCATATAATCTGCGCAGGCCGTAGCGGACAATCCGTTCATAGTGGGCAAGGTAGATTTCGATGAACCATTCCTCGCCACGGTCCTTCGGTGGACCCATCGACCCCTCCCCCTGGCATCAGGCACCCTGACATCCATGCTTCTGTCACCGCCAGCGCGATCATTACCGAGCAAGGGGAGAGAGTTTCACCGGCCGCGCGTCTCATGCGAAGCCAGGGCTATTGCGTTGTCGGTGGATAGGGCTTTGAGCTGGGCATTCGTGGCTAGGTGGCCTCTGTGGAGGCGAGGGAAGCGGGTGAGGCCCCATGGGTGATCATGGAGTTCTCTAACGACCTCGTGCACGGTTGTCTGGAGTCGCCGTCTCCTCGGGGATTGGCCGCACGTCCCGCTGCTGTTCACCGACGAACAGGGCAGGCCGATTCACGACCAGCGCTGGTCTGACCTGTCGCGTGGTTGGCGCAAGGCGGCGGGCTGGCCCGACGAGGGCACGTTTCACTCCCTGCGGCACTACTTCGCGACTCGCCTGATCACCTCGGGTGCCGACCCGAGCGACGTGCAGAACGCCCTACGGCACTCCAGCTTGCGAATCACGCTGGAGACGTACGTGCACTGGTGACCAAAGAAGAACCGTCGCCGGCACATCGTCAGCACGGCGCTCCGGGAGGCTGCGGGTAACCGCTCCGGCTCAGCTCTCGCAGGCTGACGTGTATTGAGGTTGTGCTAGACGATCAACAGCCAGCGTTTCCGCTGGCTGTTGTTTGTATGGGTGGAGCTGAGGGGATTTGAACCCCTGACCCCCTCGATGCGAACGAGGTGCGCTACCGGTCTGCGCCACAGCCCCTCCGCCGGCGGACCGGCGTCGGTCCCACCCGGCTTTCACCGGGCGGGCCGGCGACAAGGCTAACAGACCGGCCACCCCGGGAGCGAATCACCCCTCGGCGCGGCACGATCTTGGCACCACACGCCCTGCGGTCGACGGCCACCCAGCAGGTCAGGCGGAGTGGGAGCCGCGGCCGGAGGAGTAGGGGCGACCGCGCAGGCCACCGGCGCGGCGGTACATCACCGAGCCGCCGCCGCTGGCCGCCGCCGGCAGGTCGCCGTCGCGGCCGAGGCCCATGGCGGTACGGCGTACCGCCTCGCGCTGGGCCGCCAGGCGGCGCTGCGCCTCCCGGCGGGCCGCCGCCCGGCGGGCCTGCTCGCGCCGCACCTCGGCCTGCCGCGCGGCCAGCCAGGCCGCCTCGCGAGCCTTGAGGCGTCGCCGCCGCCGATCCGCCACCGCCCGCGCGCGCAGGTGCGCGACGTACGCCAGGAGCAGCGTGAAGGTGACCGAGAAGCTGATCCAGAAGCCGGGCCCGACCACCACGACGCCGACCAGTTCGACGGCGTTGAGCAGCAGCAGGGCGGCGAGCACCCGGCGACGGCGGTAGACGGCGGGAGTGTGGTGCCGGCGCACTGGTGGCCGACGTCGGGCGCGCCGAGGCGGGGGTGGTACGGCACGCAGCCGACCGGAGCGGCGCACGGGTGCGGGCGGCGCGGAGACGGGGGCGGCCAGCTTACCGGTAGCCGAATCCTCACTGAGGGTGACCACCAGTGCGCGGGAGGGGTTGACCGGCCGCCGGCCGGGCACAGTACGCCGCCGTCGGCGGCGCTGGAGCACCCGCGCCGTCGACTGCGCCCGCTCCGCCACCAGCCGCTCGGTGGCGTCGTACCGGCGGACGAGTGCCGGGGCGAGGGCGAGCAGGCCGGCGGCGGCGAGGACGGCGAGGAGCACCGAGGTCGGCACCCTCACCCCTCCCGTCACCGAATTCGGGGCAACCGCCGGACCACCGCAGGATCTTCCTTGGACGGTCGTCCGGGTCGCAGATCGTACGGGCTGGCAGCGCTTGCCGCAGCTTGCAGTTACCTGAGGTTACGGGCTGTCGAATGTGATGCCGGCGCGCCGCGCCGATCCCGTGCGTGGGACGGCTCACCCACCGGCGGTCCGGATCCGGTGCCAGCGTGCCAGCAGGCCACCCTCGGCGGCCACCTCCTCGCCGGTCATCGCGTATCCGATGTGGTCCCGCCACGCGCCGTCGATGTGCATGTACCGGATGTGGTACGCCTCCTCGCGGAAGCCGAGCTTCTCCACCACCCGCCGGGACGGCTTGTTCTCCGGACGAATGTTGATCTCGACCCGGTGCAGTCCACCCGGGCCGAAGGCGTGGTCCACGGCGAGCGCCAACGCGGTGGGGATGATCCCGCGACCGGCCACGCGGGAGTCCACCCAGTACCCCACGTACCCGGAACAGAACGCCCGCCGGACGATGTTGCCGACGTTGAGGTGCCCGACCAGCCGTTCCCGGCCGTCCTCGCGCAGGCAGACCGCGAAGGGCAGCCCCTCACCGGAGCGCGCGGAGCGGCGCTGGTCGGCGTGGACGTAGCGGAACGCGGCCGGCGAGTTGCTCTCCTCCCAGGTGCCCGGCAGGTGCGATTCCCAGGGGGACAGCCACGCCTCGTTGGCGCGGCGCACCTCCGACCAGGCGTTCGCGTCCGAGCGCCGGTACGGTCGCAGCACCACCGGCCCGTCCACCAGCACCGCGGGCCAGCCGGGCGCCTCCGAGAACCAGCTCACCGGGTCAGCCTCCCACTCCCCCACGGTTGAGCGACAGCCGGCCGGTCACCGGCGCCGGTCCAACAGCAGCACGTCCACGGTGGAGCCGGCCGCCGCGGTGGTGACCCGTTCACCGAGGACCATCAGCCCGTTCGCCTCGGCCAGTCCGGAGAGGGTGAACGGTCCGCCCGGCAACGGTTGGACGGTGTAGCCGCCGCCGCGTCGCTCGGCGACGTGCGCGGGACGGAACTCCCGCAGCCCGCCGGGGGACGTGATGGTCTCCAGCAGGTGCGCCCGGACGCTGGGTCGGAACACCGGCTCGGCCCCGGCCAGCAGGTTGATGGCGGGCCGGGCCAGCACCTCGAAGCCGATCAGCGCCGCCCCGGGCTCGCCCGGAAGACACACCACCGGCACCTCCTCGGCACCGACCGTACCGAACCCGAGCGCGGTGCCGGGATAGAGCGCCACGTCGGTGAAGGTGACCGGGCCGGCGCGGCCGCCTTCCCGGCGGGACAGGATCCGGCGGACCATGTCCCCCGGACCGGTACCGGTGCCCCCGGTGGTGATGATCAGGTCGGCGCGCAGGGTCTGGTCCTCCAGCAGACCGCGCAGCCCTTCCGGGTCGTCGTCGCAGATGCCCACCCGGTACGCCAGGGCGCCCGCCTCGGCCGCGGCGGCGGTCAAGGCGTGCGAGTTGGCGTCCACCACCTGGCCGGGCTGGCTGCCCCGGCCCACGTCGACCAGTTCGTCGCCGGTGGCCACGATGACCACCCGCGGACTCGGGCGGACCACCACGTGCCCGATCCCGGTGGCGGCCAGCACCGCGACCAGCGCCGGCGAGACGTACGTGCCGGCGCGGGCCAGCAGGGTGCCGGCGGGTAGCTCCTCACCGGCGCGGCGGACGCCGTACCCCCGCTTCGGGGTGCGGAAGATCTCCACAGCGGCCATGCCCTGGTCGGTCCACTCCACCGGGACCACCACGTCCGCGGCGATGGGCAGCGGCGCCCCGGCGGCCACCGAGAAACACGAGCCGGGGGTGAGCCGCACCGGCCGCCAGCTGGCCGCGCCCAGGTCGCCGACCACGTTCAACCGCACGGTACGGCCGCCCGACCCCCCGGAGGGGGCCGGGCCGTAACCGACGAGGTCCTCCCAGCGTGCGGCGTACCCGTCCACCGCCGCCTGGTCGAAGGCGGGGAACGAGTGCGGGGCGACGACGTCCTCGGCGAGGACGTTGCCGTAAGCCTGGGTGAGGTCGAGGTCGAGCGGAGGCAGCGCGCGTAACCTGCGCAGCACGCTGCCCAGGTAATCGGCGAGCGGCATCAACTCGTTCGCGGCCGCCTCGGCGTCGGCCGTCGCGGTCATGTACTAGGACCGCCCGACGCGTCGGAGTTGACGAACTCGACCAGCCACTTGCGGAACTCCGTGCCGAGATCCTCGCGTTCGGCGGCGATCTGCACCACTGTCTGCAGGTAGCCCAGCGGCATTCCTGTGTCGTAGCGGGTGCCCCGGTAGACGATCGCGTGCACCGGCACCCCCTCGGCGCGCAGCAGCTCCATCGCGTCGGTCAGTTGGATCTCGCCGCCGCTGCCGGGTTCGGTGCGCCGGATCGCGTCGAAGATCCGCCCCGGCAGCACGTACCGGCCGAGGACGGCCAGGTTGCTCGGCGCCTCCTCCGGCTTCGGCTTCTCCACCATGCCGGTGACCCGGACGACCTCGCCGAAGTCGGCCAGCTCCGCCTCGGCCGGCTCGACCGAGGCGATCCCGTACCGGCTGGTCTCGGCCGGGTCGACCTCGAAGAAAGCCAGCACCACACCGCCGGTGCGGGCCTGAAGCTCCAACATGGCCGGCAGCAGCGGCTCGGACGGCTTGACGAACTCGTCGCCGAGCAGCACCGCGAAGGGCTGGTCGCCGACGTGCGGCTCGGCGTACCCGACGGCGTGACCGAGGCCGAGCTGCTCCGGCTGCCGGCGGGTGTGGACGTCGGCCAGTTCCTCGGTGCGCTTGACGGCGGCCAGCAGCTCGGGTTTCTTCGCCAGGCGTTCCTCCAGGTCGGGCCGGCGGTCGAAGTGGTCCACCATGGCCGTCTTACCGCGACCGGTGATCAGCAGCACGTCGGTGATGCCGGCCTGGACGGCCTCCTCGACGATGTACTGCAGCACCGGCCGGTCGACGACCGGCAGCAGCTCCTTGGGGACCGCCTTGGTGGCCGGCAGAAACCGGGTGGCCAGGCCCGCGGCCGGGATGACGGCCTTGGCCGCCCGGGGACGGCCGGTCGCGGCGGACGGTGAGAGGTTCGCTGAGTGCTCCGACATGTCGCGAGACTATCGGCCATGGCTCTGCCGCGACGGGTGAGGACCGGAAGACGCGCCGCCTGTGGCCGGCCGTGGCACGCCGGAAGCGGGCCGGGACGCCCCGGCGACGTGCCGGCCGGTGCCCTCCGCCGTCGGCCGGATTCCGGGACCGGCCCTGGGCAGCCCGTCCTCCGGGCTCGCCGGACCGGCCGGCACCGGAATCTCCTCGGTCGGCGCGGGCACCCGTGGCCCGGCGACCCGGTACCCGTCGCGCCCGGCGGCCTTCGCCGCGTAGAGTGCCTCGTCCGCGGCGTCCAGCACCTGCTGGCCGGTGCCGGCGTGGTCCGGGTAAACGGCGATGCCGATGGAGACGGTCACCGGGATGGCCAGCTCGTCGGCGACGGCGATCGGGGCGTCCCGCAGCGCCGCGCCGAGCCGCTCCGCGACGATCACCGCGCCCCGGGCGTCGGTTTCCGGCAGCAGCAGCACGAACTCCTCGCCGCCCTGCCGGAACGCCAGGTCGACCTCGCGGATCTCGCCGCGCAGCCGCCGGGCGAACTCGGCCAGCACGGCGTCCCCCGCGGCGTGGCCGTACGAGTCGTTGACCCGCTTGAACCGGTCGAGGTCGAGCACGAGGATGCTCAACATCCGTCCGAACCGGTTGGCCCGTTCCACCTCACGACGCAGCGACTCGCGCAGGTAGCGGTAGTTCCACAGCCCGGTCAGCGGGTCGGTCAACGAGAGCCGTTGCGCTTCCTCGTGGACCCGCACGTTCTCCACCGCCACCGCCGCGTGCCCGGCGAAGGTGCGCAGGGTGGCCAGGTCGTCGTCGTCGAACTCGGCGCCGCCCAGCCGGTCGTACAGGATCAGCACCCCCACCGCCGGGTCGGCGGCGGGCGCGGCGAACGGCACCGCCACGTACGTCTCGCAGCACGGCTCCCCCGGCGGGATGCTCGCCGGATCGGGCCGACCCCGGCGTGCCTGCCCGGTGGCCGCCACCAGGCCGATCAGCCCGGTACCGACCGGCACCCGCAGCGGCTCGTCCACCGGTAGTCCTTCGACGCACCGCCCCACCAGCACGTCGCCGCTGTCGGGCAGCAGCACCGCCCCGGCCCGGGCCCCGGTGGCCGCGATCGCGCTGTGCAGGATCACCCGCAGGATGCGTTGCCGGTCGTGGGTGCTGGCCAGGGTGTCGCCGAGCACCGCGAGGTGCCCGCGAAGCTGGTCCCGGCTGCTGGTCAGCGCCGCCACGTAGCTGGCGGTCTCCCGGGTCATCCGGTTGAAGGCCGCGGCCAGCCGGCCGATCTCGTCCCGGCTGCGCACCGGCACCCGGGCGGTCAGATCGCCGCGGGCGACCCGGTCCGCCGCGGCGGCCAACTCGACCAGCGGCCGGGTGGTCACCCGGCCCAGCCGCCAGGCGGCCAGCACCGCCAGCACGACGGCGAGCAGCACCGCGCCGAGCGGCCCCACGGGCAGCCCGGCCGACCGCTCGCCGGGCACGGAGATGACCAACGGCAGGGGCTGCCCCGGCGAGGGGTCGAGGCGGCGCGCGTACCGGCCGCCGGGGGTCGCGGTGACCTGCTCGCCGGTGGCGGCCAGCACCGTCTCCCGTACGCCCTCGACCTGGGTGGTGAAGGCGACCCGGTCCGCGTCGCCGTCGAGCAGGGTGACCGCGACGCCGGTGGCGGCGGCCAGCCGGCCCAGGAACGCCGCGTCGACCACCTGGGCGGTGGCCACCGAGCCGAGCGCCGCGCCGGCCGGGTCACGCAGGTCGACCCGGGCGCTGAGGGCCCGCACCGGCCCGGACGTGGGGCCGCCGGCGCAGTCGTGCCAGGGGGTCGGGGGTGCGCCCGGGGTGACGTAGGTGGGGTTGCCGGCGGCGTCGGTGACCAGGACGGCGACCGCGAGCCCCCGGCCGACCACCTGCCCGGCCGCGCTGGCCCGGGCGGCGGGGTCGGCACGTAACGCCACCGCGTCGGCGGCGGCCCGCAACCGCTGGCAGAGCGCGTCGACGGAGGTGCGGACGGTCGACGCGGCGAGCCCGAGACGTTCGGCGGAGCGGGCGCGCTCGACAGCGCTCAGGGTGGCCCCGACGAAGACCGCGCCGAGCAGCACCGGCCCGAGCACCACCGCGAGGAAGGCCGCCGTCAACCGCCCGCGTAGCGTCAACGCTTCCCCCCGGAAGTCCCGGCCCGTCCTGTGATGCTGACACAGAGCGACCGATATGCCCACGCTGCGTCAGGAGTGTTGCGTGCCGGATTTTTCTGATGAGCTGACGGCCAAGCGCGAGGCCCGGGTGACACTGCTGGCCGCCCGGCGGGCGCTGACCGCCACCCAGCGGGCCGACGCCGCCGCGTCCGTCGTGGCCGAGCTGGTCACCCTGGTACGCCGGCTCCGCCCGCGCCGGATGACCGGGTACGTGCCGGTGGGTGCCGAACCGGGCGGGCCGGACCTGCCCGAGGCGCTACGCGCCGCGCTGCCCGACGACGCCGAACTACTGCTGCCGGTGCTCCGCGACGACCTGGACCTGGACTGGGCGGCGTACACCGGAGCGGGCGCGCTGGTGGCGGCCGGGCGGGGGATGCGCGAGCCGGCCGGGCCACGACGGGGGGAATCCGCGGTCGCCGGGGCCGAGCTGGTGGTCGTGCCGGCGTTGGCGGTGGACCGGCGGGGCCTGCGGCTGGGCCGCGGCGGCGGCTCGTACGACCGGGCGCTGGCCCGGGTTCCCCGGGCCACGCTGACCGTGGCGCTGCTGCACGACGGCGAGCTGGTCGAGGCGCTGCCCGCCCAGCCGCACGACCGTCCGGTACGCGCCGTGATCACCCCGTCGGGCGGCCTGCGTACGCTGGGCGACGCACCGGGTGTCGATCCTTCCACGTCCGCTGGACGAACCCGGGTGCCATGACGCACCATTGGCACTCGAAGACGTCGAGTGCCAACCGGCCGTGCCAGATCCGGAGGAGAACGTGCCCACGTACCAGTACGCCTGCACCGCGTGCGGCCACCAGCTCGAGGCGGTGCAGTCCTTCTCTGACGAGCCGCTGACCGAGTGCCCCACGTGCGAGGGGCGGCTGCGCAAGCTGTTCAACTCGGTCGGCATCGTGTTCAAGGGCTCCGGCTTCTACCGTACCGACTCCCGTTCCTCCGGCTCGGAGAGCAACAGCGGCGGCACCGCGGCCAAGCCGGCCAAGACCGAGGGCGGGGCTGCGTCGGACTCTTCGGCGTCGTCCTCGGCCAGCTCGTCGAGCGCCGGCGCCTCCGGCTCGGGCAACGGCTCCGGCTCGGCGGGCAAGACTCCGGCCGCCAGCACCGCCAGCTCTTCCTGACTGGCCCGGACACGCCCCGCCGCCTCCTGGCCGGCGCGCCACACGTCCCGCCGGCCCTGGCCGACGCGCCACGCCGGCCCTGGCCGGCGCGCCCCGCGCCGCCGCCCGGTCGGCGGGGCTCCGGTCACCGGGTCACCCGGCACGAACTTTCGAGCTGCGATCTACCCGGCCGTCCCCGTCCGGACAGCGTTCGCCGCCGTCCGATCGGAACGGGACCACTCAGCGCGAACAACCTGCGCCATATCACGCCGTTCACCCCATCGGACAACCCGGCCTGCCGCAAGCAGAGTCGATCAAGCCGGCCGAGCGACCGCTCCCCCTGATCAGCGTCCCACCGCACCCGGCCGCCTCATGACCAAGGTCGGCCGCCTGTCGGTGTGGCGCCCGGACGGGGGCCATCCGCCCGGCACCCCGCCCTGAAACCCGGTCCTCGACTCCAGCTGCGCCATACCGCGCTGTCCACTCCATTCGGACGGCCCAACCCGCGGCAAGCGGAGTGGATCATTCGGTCGGCGGCCGAGATCGGCAGTGCCGGGGGCAGGCCCCGCCTCGGCTCGACCGAGCATCGGCCTTTAGCAGATCCAGTCCGCCGATGGGCGTTATCCACAGGTCCCCTGGTTGTCCACAGGCCGTCGCCGCAGGGGCGCAACGAGCCCGGTGACGTCCTACGGTACGAACCGGACAACGGGCAGCGGCCGGCTTGGCGAAGCAACTGCGGGACGCGAGCGATCGCGGGACATCGTGGGTGTGAACGATCGCGGATGGGCCGCCGCGCCGTGACGGGGTGAGGGCCGGAGGTGGTGTCGTGGCGTTCCAGACGGGGGCAGACTCGCTGCGCCCGGTGCGTTGGCCCCGCCTGCCGACCAGCGGGGCGCTGCTGCGGACGGGAATGGTCGCCGTGCTGCTCGGGCTCGCCGCACTCGTGCTGGACGGTGCCGACAGCTGCTCCGCGCCCGAGCCCGGTCCGTCGGCGGCTGCCGTTCCACCGTCCGGCCAGCCAATCGACGGCGCGTCGGACGAGCGACACAGCGGCGGCGTCATCCCGTCGCAGGCCGGGTCGGCCAGCTCGGCAACCGCGTCGGGAGGCCGGTCGGTCCGTTCGGCAACCGCGCCGCAAGCCCGGTCGGCCAGTTCGGCAACCGCGCCGCAAGCCCGGTCGGTCGGGTCGACAGCGGGACCCGGGGCCGGGGCGGCAGGCAGCTCGGCGGGCGACGGCGGGGCCGGCCGGCTGCCGCTGCCGCCCGGGGCGGTGGGCGTTCCGGTCCGGCTCGCCGAACCGGCCGCGCTCTCCGTTCTCCGGCCCGGTGCCCGCGTCGACCTGCTGGTCGTACCGGCCGGGCGGGGGGTGGTCGAGGCGGTGCTGTTGGCACCCGAGGCGCTGGTGCTCGACGTGGTGGGTGCCGATGTCGGGGACGGCGGTTCGGCGCTCTACCTGGCCCTCCGGCCCGAGCAGGCGCGGCGTACGGTGAGCCAGCCGGAGGGGAGCCGCTTCACGGTAGTCGTCCGGGGCTGAGCGGCACCGAGGGCCAAGATCAGTCCCAGTGCGGCGGACGCTCGGCGAGCAGCCAGGCATCGTTGCCGGGGCCGTGCTCGCCCCAGCCGTGGTCGGTGTCGTCGACCGTCTGCTCGGGCAGCACCACGAAATCCTCGGTCAGATCGACAGGACGGTCGTCGTCACGTACGCCTGGGTCCAGGGTGCTCACGATCGGCAAGACTAACCCAGGTTTCGATCGAAAGCGCGCCGACCGGCGACGAGACGCGGTACGGCCCGCCCCGGCGGAACGGGCCCGTCGAACGGCCCCCCGCGCTGTGCGTTGGTAGCGTCGGACGGCGTGACGACGCCCAGCGGTGCCAGCCCCGAGGACGACTACTGGCGACGGCCGCCGGAGGAACCCGGCCCGGCGTCGCCCACCTCCGACAAGGCTCTTCCGCCCCCGCAACGCGACGCCGGGCTCGGGGTCGGCACACCCGACAACCACGGGCCGGGCAGCTCAGGCAACGACGGCCTGGGCGGGTCGGATGCGCAGGTCCCGCAGCCCCCGGCCCGGTCCCCGTGGGCCGCCCCGGCGGACGTTCCGCCGCCCGTGGTGCCGGTTGCCCCGGCGACATCCGGCCGCGGCGTCTACCACGGGCCACCACCGACCACGGCGCCGCCGCCCGGTTGGCGCCCGCCGGTGCACTTCCGGGCCACCCCACCGCGCACGCTGCCCCCGCAGGACATGGAGGCGATGGACGCGGCGGAGCAGCAGGCCCAGCGGGTCACCCACGCCCTCGGCGCGGCGGCCGGTCTGGTGCTGCTGGTACTGCTCTGTCTGCTCTGCTCCCGGGCGCTCTTCTGAGCGCTGTCGGGCCTATGGCCAGCGGCAGACCGGACAAGCACGAGCAGCGGGTACGCATGAACCGGGCGACGCACCCCGCCGATCCGTCTGTGCCGTCAGCCTCGCAGCGAGGTCGACCGCAGGCCCAACCCACCAGCTGGACGGAACGGCCCGTTTCGAGAGCGCCGGGTGCGTCGCTCAGAGGGTGTTGCCCCAGACCGACGCGGCCCCCGTGTCCCCGGTCAGGTAGACGTAGACCAGGGCGAACCCGGACAGCGCCACGATCACTGCGGTGAGCAGCCAGGTGGCCCACGCGGGAACCCGCCGGGTGCGCACCGGGCCGCTGGTCAGCGCCCACAGCACGAGCGCCGCCACCGCCAGGGCGACGGTCAGACGCAGCGTCGTCACGCCGTACGCGGCATGCTCTCCGATCTTGGCGAGCAGGTCGGGTGGGTAGCCCTTGCCCGCCAGGACCGCCTCGAACGCCTCGCCGGACTCGGTCGCCACCCAGGTGACGACGGGGGTCACCACGGCCAGGATCACCACCGCCCAACCCAGCCGGGGCCGCCAGCGGGGCACCAGGCCGTACGCGGAGGCCAGCAGGGCCAGCAGCGGCACGAACACCACGACCGCGTGGATCACCAGGACGTGCCCGGGTAACCCGTTGATCTCCTTGAACACCGTCACCTCCGACGAACGAGCGCGATCCGCCGCAGCAGCGTACGACGGTCCAGGGGTGCCACGGCACCTCCCGACCGGGTACACGCAAGGTCCGGTGGGACCGTTCACCCCGCTCGAAGGTGTGACCTGCCTGTGTCCGGGGCCACCTGCCGCCAGGGTCGCTTGTCGGCGGGCTGGGCCCGTGCTGTCATTGCCTCATGTCCGGTGGTGAGGAACTGCTGCGGTCGAGGGGCCTACGGGTCACCCGACCCCGCCTCGCCGTACTGGACGTGCTGGCCGCCGGTGGCCACCTGGAGGTCGACGAGATCACCCGGCGGGTCCGTGAACGCCTCGACTCCGTCTCCACGCAGGCCGTCTACGACGTCCTCGGCGCGCTGTCCCGGGCGGACCTGGCCCGACGGATCGAGCCGGCCGGCAGCCCCGCCCGCTACGAGGCCCGGACCGGCGACAACCACCACCACGTGGTGTGCCGTAGCTGCGGCAAGATCGCCGACGTCGACTGCGCGGTCGGTGCCGCACCCTGCCTGGATCCGAGCATCGCGCACGGCTTCGAGGTCGACGAGGCGGAGGTCACCTTCTGGGGCCTCTGCCCCACCTGCCAGGCCCGCCGCGCCGACGACTGAGTCCCGGGCAGACACGCGACACCGCGTGGCACTCTTGGGCGGTGGACTCCGACGACCTCGGCCTGTTCGGACCGGGATCGGTCACGTGGAAGGTGCACGACGAACCGGTCCTGATCGTCGCCGGCCTGCGCTCGCTCTACCTCCAGGCGCTGCATCCCCGGGCGATGGCCGGGGTGGCGCAGCACAGCAACTACCGCAGGGACGCGTGGGGTCGGCTGCTGCGCACCGCCACGTACGTCGCCACGGTGATCTACGGCACCACCGCGGAGGCGGAGGCGGCCGGCCGTAGGCTGCGCGCGCTGCACGCCCGGATGCGCGCCACCGACCCGACCACCGGCGAGGAATTCCGGATCGACGAGCCGGACCTGCTCCGCTGGGTGCACGTCACCGAGGTCGAGTCGTTCGTGAGCACCGCCCGGCGGGCCGGACTGTCACTGACCGACTCGGAGGTGGACGGCTACTACGCCGAGCAGCGGCGGGCCGCCGCGCTGGTCGGGCTCGATCCCGCCGACGTACCGGGCAGTGCCGCCGAGGTGGCCGACTACTACCGGGCGGTGCGTCCGGAGCTGCGGATGACGAAGGAGGCGGCCGAGACGGCCCTGTTCCTCACCGCCCCGCCGCTGTCGTGGAAGCGGTTGACGCTGCCGGCCCGGCTGGGGCTGAACCTCGGGCCGCCACGCTGGGCGTACCTGGGCGTCGCCGGCACCGCGTTCGGGCTGCTGCCGCCCTGGGCGCGGCGACTGTACGGCGGTCTGGGGCTGCCCACCACCGCCCTGTCCGCCGAGTTGGGCGCACGTGCGCTGCGCCTGGCGCTGGCCGCGCTGCCCCGGGACTGGCGGGAGGGGCCGATCCAGCAGGCCGCCAAGGAACGCGCCGCCCGTCGCGCCGCACCGACCGGCTGAGCGGTCGCCCGAGCGCGTCACTCGCACCGGGTCGCCCGGCAAACCCGGGGGTGGGCCCGGTCAGTCGCCGGTGGGTGCGGCCGGACGGTCCACGGCCGACCACGGCTCGCGCCCCGGCGTCTGCGCTCCGGTGGGGCAGTTGCGCCGGAAGTCGCACCAGCCGCAGCGCGGCCCGGCTGCCGTGGGGAACGCCTCGTCGGGGTCGGTTCCGTCGGCGACGGCGCGCTCGGCGGCCATGATGTCGCGGGCGGTGTCCTCGGCGCGGGAGAGCTGTCGGGCCAGCGACTCAGGGCTGTGCTCGTGCGCGGCGATGGTCCCGGTGGGCAGGTGGTGCAGCTCGACGCGGCGGCACGGCCGGCGGAACGTCCGCTCGGCGGCGTACGCGTAGAGCGCCAGCGCCTGCGAGCCGCGCGCGTCGTCGCTGTCCAGCCCGGTGCGGCCGGTCTTGTAGTCGACGATGACCAGCTCGGGACCGTCCGGGCCGGGCCGGGAGTCGATCCGGTCGGCGCGGCCGTTGAAGGCCAGCACCGCCGTCTTCACCGCGACCACCCGCTCCACGCCGAGCGGGTCCTCGCCCGGGTCCAGCGTCGCGACGTACGCCTCCAGCCAGCCCAGCGCCCGCCGGTACGCCTCCCGCTCCTGCTCGTCGTCGCGGTAGCCGTCGCGTACCCAGGTGCCCCTGAGCAGGCCGGCGAGGGCTTCCGGCCGGCGGCGTTCGGGGCTGAGCGCGTACCAGTTCTTCAGGGCGGTGTGGACGCTGGCGCCCAGCGAGTTGTGCGCCCACGGCGGACCCTTGGGCGGCGTCGGCCGGTCGACGTAGGAGTAGCGGTAGCGGCGGGGGCAGTCCAGGTAGGCCCCGAGCTTGCTGGGGGTGCACACGAAGAGCCGCTCCGGCATGCCGTCGAAACCGAGCTGCTCGGGTTGACCGCCGCGCGGTCGGGGTGGGCCCGCGGATCGTCGCACGGTGAGATCCTGCCATCCGGGTACGACAGCCGCGCACCGGACACGGCCGGCTCAGCCTCCGTTGCTGTACTGCGTGACGAAGGCGGCGATGGCGTCGGCGATGAGCTGGACGGCGATGGCGGCCAGCAGCAGGCCGGCGATCCGGGTGAGCACCTCGATGCCGCCCGGGCGCAGGATCTTGACGATCCCGCCGGAGAAGCGGAGCACGACCCAGACCGTGAGCATCACCGCGACGATGGCGGTGGCGATGGAGAGGTACTGCCCCGTCCGGTCGGCTCGCTGCACGAAGAGCATTGTCGCCACGATCGCGCCGGGGCCGGCCAGCAGCGGGGTGCCCAACGGCACCAGGGCGATGTTCGAGGTGACCTGCTGGCTCGGGTCGTCCGCCTTGCCGGTGAGCAGTTCCAGCGCCACCAACACCAGCAGCAGACCGCCGGCGGCCTGCAACGCCGGCAGGTCCACGTGCAGGTAGGCAAGGAGGGTCTGGCCGGCGACCGCGAAGACCACGATCACGCCGAGCGCCAGCGCGACCGCCTGCCAGGCCGCCCGGTTGCGGTCGCGGGCGGCCAGCGGGCCGGTCAGGGCGAGAAAGATCGGCATCATGCCCGGCGGGTCGACGATGACCAGCAGGGTCACGAAGACCTCGCCGAAAAGCTTGAGATCCACCTGATCAAGGTAGCCGCGCCGGTTCCGGCGGAAACTCGGATCAGCCGGAAGCGACCGGGGTCACTCCGCGAGCCTGCGCGATGATCCGCTCGTACGCCCCTAGGGAGGTGGTGTGCGCGCCGAGCCGGACGGTCTTGTGCGTGCCGTGGAAGTCCGACGAGCCGGTGACCAGCAGTCCCAGCTCGGCGGCGAGGCCACGGACGTGCGCCGCCTCGGCCGGGGAGTGGTCCTCGTGGTCGGCCTCCAGACCGGCCAGCCCGGCCTCGGCCAGTTCGCCGATCAGGTCGTCCGGCACCACCCGGCCGCGCCGGGTGGCCCGGGGGTGGGCGAGGACCGGCACCCCGCCGGCGGCCCGGACCAGGGTGACCGCGCGGAAGACGTCGATGTCCTCCTTCGGTAGCCGGTACCGCTCCCCCAGCCAGTCCGGCCCGAACGCCTCGGTGGTGCTGGCGACCAGGTTGGCCCGGACCAACGCCGCCGCGATGTGCGGACGGCCGACGGTGCCGCCCCCGGCGGCGGTCATGATCTCCGTCCAGCTGATGTCGACGCCGTCGGCCTGGAGCAGCCGGACGATCCGCTCGCCGCGTACCTCCCGGGCGGCCCGCACCCGGGCCAGCTCGTCGACGAGTTCCGGGTGCCGCGGGTCGAAGAGGTACGCGAGCAGGTGCAGCGGGACCGGCGGGGCGACGCCGTGCCACCGGCAGGAGATTTCCGCACCGCGGACGAGGGTGAGGCCGGGCGGGAGCGCGGCGACCGCGGCATCCCAGCCGGCGGTGGTGTCGTGGTCGGTGATAGCCACCACGTCCAGTCCGGCGTCGGCGGCGGCCCGCACCAGTTCGGCCGGGGTGAGGGTGCCGTCGCTGGCGGTGGAGTGGGTGTGCAGGTCGATGGCCGGAGTCACGCACCGACGCTACCGGGCGCGTCGCGGTCAGGAGCCGTCGGTGACCACGACCGGGTGGTCGTCGGGGGTGACGCCGCTGAGCAGGGTCGAGGCGGCGCCCTCCCCGGTCAGTACCCGGTCGGGACGGACCCGGGTCAGGACGGCGCCACGGTCCAGGTAGGTGGCGACGGCGGCCCCGGTCCACGCCACCGCACCGTGGATGGTCGGCCCGGCCGGCCGGGCGGTGGTGCCCGGCCCGAGACCGGCCAGGTCGACCAGGACCGCGCCGCCGGTGCGCGCATTGGCCAGCAGCCAGCGACCGTCGGTGGAGACCGCGCCGAGGCCGTCGTCGGCGAGGGTCGGCCGGCAGCCCGTCCGGGTCGGGGCGAGGGTCGCCGGGTCGAGCAGCGCCAGGCACACCCGGCGGTCGGCGGTGGACACCCGGGCCACCAGCCGCCCGTCGGGCCGGGCGCCGTAGACCCCGACGACCTGCCGCTCGCTGGTGGGCAGCGCGGCGGGGGACGGCTGCCAGAGCAGGTGCCCGCCGTCGCGGGCGCGGACCAGGACCCGGTCGCCGACGAATCGGACGGGTGTCGCGCCGGCGGCGGCCGAGGTGCCGGTGGCGGCGACCAGTTGCCGGCCGACGAGACCGGCCACGGAGAGGGCGTCGCCGTCGCGCCAGGCGACCCGCCGGCCGTCCTCGCTGAGCGCGATCTCCTCCGCGCCGGCCAGCAGCACCAGCGGTGACTCGCCGGCCGGGACCACCCAGAGGGTGCGGCCGGCGGGAGTGGGGACGCCGACCACCAGCCAGCCGCCCCGGTCGGGCAGGCGCTGGGCCCGCTCGGCCGGACCGATGCCGAGGTCGTGCCGCTCTCCGTCGGCGGTGACCAGGGACTCCCCGACGACCAGTTCGGCCCGACCGTCGGCCGGCGCGGGTGCCGGGGCGGGGGC
>NZ_SMKF01000092.1 GCF_004348325.1 Micromonospora sp. KC213
CCGCAGGTCACGGCCGGGTGGGGCTCTCGCCCCGCGAGCGCCCCACCCGGCCGTGACCTGCGGCATATCGGGGCATCCACCCGATCGGGAACCGCCGCCTGCCGCAAGCCGTGAGCCACCCGACCCCAACCAGCGGACCCCGGCGCTTCGGGAGACCCGCAGGCGCCGGGTGGTGAGGTCAGCGTGGCCGGGGGATGCGGCGGCGTACGTCCGCGACGGTGGAGGGGCCGGGCTGCCAGGGGGCCACCCAGGGGGCGTCGGCCGGTGGAGTGACCACACCGCCCTCCAGGCTGGCGTACCGGCCGGCGAGGATGCGCTTCGCGGCGGCCACGTCGACGGTGTCGGTGTTCTGCCACAGGGCGGTGAAAAGCTGCTCGACCCGGACCCGGGCCTGCCGGCAGAACAGGTCGGCCAGCTCCACGTTCTCCGGGTGAATGTCCTTCTCGGCGTACGCCCGCACGCAGACCGCGCTCATCGCGAACAACTCCGCGCCGATGTCCACCACCCGGGCGAGGAACGCCTGCTTGCGCTCCATCCTGCCCTGCCAGCGGGACATCGCGTAGAACGTCGACCGGGCCAGCTTGCGGCTGTACCGCTCGACCTGGCGGAGATGACCGGCGAGCGGGCCGAACTCACCGTACGCCTTCGGACGCTGTCCCGGCCCGACCGCGAGGGTGGGCAGCCACCTGGCGTAGAACGCCCCGGCCCGGGCACCGGCCTTCGCCTTGCGACCCAGGTCGGCGTCCGGGTCGATGATGTCGCCGGCCACGGAGAGATGGGCGTCGACAGCCTCCCGGGCGATCAGCAGGTGCATGATCTCGGTCGAGCCCTCGAAGATCCGGTTGATCCGCAGGTCCCGGACGAGCTGCTCGGCGGCGGCCGGGCGTTCCCCCCGGGCGGCGAGCGACTCGGCCGTCTCGTAGCCGCGCCCGCCCCGGATCTGGACCAGCTCGTCGCCGATCTTCCAGGCCATCTCGCTGGCGTACAACTTCACCAGCGCCGCCTCGATGCGGATGTCGTTGCGGTCGTCGTCGGCGAGCAGGCAGCAGAGGTCCAGCATGGTCTCCATGCCGTACGTGGTGGCGGCGATGAAGGCGAGCTTCTGGGCGACCGCCTCGTGCTCGCCGACCGGCCGGCCCCACTGCACCCGGTCGGCGGCCCACCCGCGGGCCACGTGCAGGGCCCACTTGCCGGCGCCGACGCACATCGCCGGCAGCGACAACCGCCCGGTGTTCAACGTGGTCAGTGCGATCTTGAGGCCCTTGCCCTCGCCGCCGATGACGTTCTCCTTCGGTACGAAGACGTCATGAAAGCGGGTGACGCTGTTCTCCAGGCCGCGCAGGCCGACGAAGGCGTTGCGCCGTTCGACGGTGATGCCCTCGCTGTCGCCGTCCACCACGAAAGCGGTGATGCCGCCACGCCGGCCCTCGGCGGCGGGCACCCGGGCCATCACCACCAGCAGGGTGGCGACGGTGCCGTTGGTGGCCCAGAGCTTCACCCCGTTGAGCCGGTAGCCGGTGCCGTCGTCGGTGGGTACGGCGGTGGTGGCGAGCCGGGCCGGGTCGGAGCCGACGTCGGGCTCGGTGAGCAGGAACGCGGAGACCTCGCCGGCCGCGAGCCGGGGCAGGAACCGCTGCTTCTGCTCGTCGGTGCCGAACATCTTCAGCGGCTGCGGTACGCCGATGGACTGGTGGGCGGAGAGCAGCGCCCCGATCGCCGGGCTGACCGAACCGGCCAGCATCAGCGCCCGGCAGTAGTGCAGGTTGCTCAGCCCCAGCCCGCCGTACCTCCGGTCGATCTTCATACCGAAGGCGCCGAGCCGGGCCAGCCCGTGGAAGACCTCGTCGGGGATACGGGCGTCCCGTTCGATGGCGGCGCCGTCCACCTCGGCCCGCAGGTACGCCTCGAACGCGGTCAGGAACTCCTCAGCCCGCGCGACGTCCGCCGGATCGGAGCGGGGCCACGGGTTGATCAGGTCGAGCCGGAAACGACCGAGGAACAACTCCTTGCCGAAGCTGGGCCGGTCCCAGGCCGTCTCCCGGGCGGCCTCGGCGACCTGCCGGGCCTCCTTCTCGGTGACCTGCCCCGACTGCTCTGAGCCCTGTCCCGACCGCTCGGCGGCCTGCCCCGACTTCCCGGGCAGCGACTCGGCGCCGTCGGCGGCGGATCGGCTGTTGTCTGTCGTGGTCACGGCTGCCCCCTCGAACCTCGGTCCGGACGCGTCAACGGGCGTGACATCCGCAACGCTACCCCTGGTTGTTACCCAGCGGTAGCCGTACGTGCACGTCGGATTTACCGGGCCGCGCCCGACCCGGCGCGACGGCCCTCGGCGAGGTCCCGCGGGTGGTCGTCGTCATCGTCGTCGTCGATGTCGTCCTCACCCCAGTTGCGGCGGGCGAACGGCAGGAACACCCAGAGGGCCAGCAACCACAGCGCGGTGATCCCGCTGAGCACGAAGGCGATCGACCGGTCGAGGATGAAATCGGTGATCAACAGCACCGCGCTGACCATCGCGACCAGCATGAAGGCGAGCCCCGTACTGGCCATCCGGTGGGCGAACCGGACCAGTTCCGGTTTCCTGCCCTGCCGGAACAGCGCCCGGTGGAAGGCCACCGGCGAGATGATCGCCGCCGTGGCCGCCGCCGCGGAGAGCAGCGAGACGACGTAGATGTCCTTCTGGAAGTCGCTGGTCTGGGGAAAGCCGGAGCTGAACGGCAGGGTCAACAGGAAGGCGAAGAGGATCTGCACCCCGGTCTGCGCGACCCGCAACTCCTGAAGCAGGTCGGCGAAGTTACGCTGCCAGCGCTGCCGCTCCGATTCCCTGGACACGTGCCACCTCCGAAAGACGATGCCGACGGGTCCGGATTGCCGGCAGCAAGCTGGTGCCCCGGCACGGCACGCGCGAAACCGGCTCAGGAACCGCAGTGACCGCGTACCCGGGCCAGGATCGCCTCGACCAGCGGGGCCGGCGCCTGGTCGGGAATCCAGTGGGTGACGCCGGGAAGCTCGACGAAGCGGTACTCCCCCGTCACGTGCCGGACGCAGTCCTCCGCGGCGGTCCGGCCGATCGCGGCGTCCCGGTCGCTCCACACGAAGGTGGTCGGCACGGTCACCGGCCCGACGGCGGCCAGGTCCCGCGAGGACATGGCCCGGTACCAGTTCAGCGCGCCGGTCAGCGCGCCCGGCTCGCGCATCGGGTCGGCGTACCGGGCGACCCGGGAGGCGTCGCCGACGCCGGCGAGCAGCTTGCGCAGGGCAGCCGCCCGGAACGCGAGCAGCACCTTCTCCGCCTTGCCGGACTGCCGGAACAGCGCCATGTACGCGGAGCGGACCTTCTGCCGTGGATCGTTCGCCAGCGCGTACCCGAAGGCGGCCGGGTGCGGGACGGAGACGGCGGTCAGCGTCCGGACCCGCTGCGGGTGCCACGCCGCCAGCGCCCAGGCCACCACGGCGCCCCAGTCGTGCCCCACGACGTGGACCGCCTCGACACCCAGGGCGTCGAGTAGCGCCACCACGTCGGCGACCAGCTCGGGCACCCGGTAGGCGGACGCCTCGACGGGGCGGGCGCCCGGCGAGTAGCCCCGCTGGTCCGGCGCGTAGGTGCGCAGGCCGGCGGCGTGCAGCGGCGGCGTCACGTCGTCCCACTCCCCACCGTGCTGGGGGAAACCGTGCAGCAGCAGGACGGCCTCGCCGGCCCCCGGGCCGCCGGTGCGTACCTCGAACGTCAGCCCTCGCGCCTCGACCCGCATGATCGCCACCGTAGCCGACCGCACCGCGCGCGTCGCCGTACGAGGGTGTCACGCCGGTCACCGGCTGGGCCGTTGCCGCAGGTCGGTGCTAGCGTCTGGACGAGAACACCTTCACCTCCGACAGGGGAGCGCACAGCGCTGAGAGTGTGGGCGGCCGCCCGCAGACCCTCGAACCTGATCTGGGTAATGCCAGCGCAGGGAGTTCGGTCGACCTCCAGCCGCGCCGCCGTCCGGCGAGCACCGGGCGCGGCGTGCGTCTTCTCCTGGTTCGATCATTTGGACTGGGAGCACACCATGAAGCACACCGACAGCAACCGGTGGCGCACCATCGACATCGTCGTCGCGGCGGTGCTGGGAGTCGCCTTCGGCGTCATCTTCTGGGCCTGGGGGCTGCTGTGGAACGGTCCCGCCGAGGTGATTCCCCTGCCCGGCCGCGCCGTTATCTACGGCGTGTGGCTGGTGCCGGCTGTCCTCGGCGCCCTGGTCGTCCGGAAGCCGGGGGCCGCGTTCTTCACCCTGACCCTGGCCGCACTGGTCTCCGTGGCCCTCGGTAGCGCCTGGGGCTGGACGCTTGTCGTTCAGGGGCCGGCCGAGGCGGCCGCGGCGGAGCTGGTTTTCGCGGCGACCGGATACCGCGCCTTCCGGATGCCGGTGGCGCTCCTGGCCGGCACGCTGGCCGGCGTCGCCGCAGCTCTGTACGACGTCTTCATCTGGTATCCCGGGACGGCGTGGGGCAGCTTCCGTCTGCCGTACATTCTGATCACCGCTGTCAGCTCGCTGGTCGTCGCCGGCGTCGGTGGCTGGTACCTGACGCGCGCCCTGGCCGGCACCGGCGTACTGGACCGCTTTCCCGCCGGCCGCGACCGCCCCGCCGTCTGACCGACCACCCTCACCGGCCCGATTGCGTTGATCATGAAGTTGGCGGCGATGTGGACCGCGGACGGTGCCGCCAACCTCATGATCACAAAGCAGACAGGGGGACGGCGGTGAACGCGGTGCGGCTGCGGGGGTTCGGGTGGCGGCACGCGGGGCGTCGGCGCTGGGCGGTGCGCGGGGTCGATCTGGACGTCGCGGCCGGGGAGCGGGTGCTGCTGCTGGGGCCCTCCGGGGCCGGCAAGAGCACCCTGCTGGCGGCGCTGGCGGGGCTGCTGCCGCTGGACTCCGGCGAGCGGGAGGGCACCGTCGAGATCGACGGCCGGGATCCGCGTACCGCCCGCGAGCGCGTCGGCGTGGTCTTCCAGGACCCGCAGTCGCAGCTGGTGATGGCCCGCTGCGGCGACGACGTGGCGTTCGGGCTGGAGAACCGGGGCGTGCCGGCCGAGGCGATCTGGCCCCGGGTGGACGCCGCGCTGCGCCGGGTCGGCTTTCCGTACCACCGGGACCGACCCACCGCCGCCCTCTCCGGCGGCGAACAGCAACGCCTCGCCCTGGCCGGCGCGCTGGCGCTGCGCCCCCGCCTGTTGCTGCTCGACGAGCCGACCGCCAACCTGGACCCGGCCGGGGCGCACCTGGTCCGGCAGGCGGTCGCCGACGCGCTGGACGACGACACCACCCTGATCCTGGTGGAGCACCGGGTCGCCGACGCGCTGCCGCTGGTGAACCGGGTGGTGGTCCTGGAACCGGGCGGCGGGATCCGCGTCGACGGCCCGCCCGAGGCGGTTTTCGACCGGTACGGCGACGCGCTCGACGCCGACGGGGTCTGGGTGCCGGGCCGCAGTACGCCACCCCGACACGCTCCCTCCCCCGCCGGGGAGGTGCTGCTCACCGCCGACCGGCTCGGCCTGCCGCCCCGGCTGGCCGCCACCGACTGTGCGGTACGCGCCGGCGAGGCGCTGGCCGTACTCGGACCCAACGGCGCCGGCAAGTCGACCCTGGCCCTGCTGCTCGGTGGGCTGCTGCGCCCCGGCACCGGCCGGGTCTGCGCCACGCCGGCCCTGGCCGGTCCCGACGCCCGAACTCCCCCGCACCGGTGGCGGGCACCCGCGTTGACCCGCCGGATCGGCTCGGTCTTCCAGGATCCGGAGCACCAGTTCGTCACCGGTACCGTCCTCGACGAACTGGCGCTCGGCCCCCGCCGCACCGGCCAGCCCGAACCGGCGGTACGGGCCACGGTGGATTCGCTGCTGGGGCGGCTGCGGCTGATCGACCTGGCCGGCGCCAACCCGTACACCCTCTCCGGCGGGGAGGCCCGGCGGTTGAGCGTGGCGACCGCGCTGGCCACCGCGCCCCGGCTGCTGGTCTGCGACGAACCAACCTTCGGGCAGGACCGGCGGACCTGGCGGGAACTGGTGGACCTCTTCGCCGACCTGCGCGACGACGGGCACGGCGTGGTCACCGTCACCCACGATGCGGACTTCGTCTCCGCCCTGGCCGACCGCACGGTCACCCTGGCGCGGCCGTGATCGGCGTGGAGCCCGTCGCGGCCCCCGACGCGCCGCTGGCCCGACGCAACCCGGTGGCGAAGCTCGCCGCCGCGCTGGTGTTCTCGTTCATCCTGGTGGCCACCCTGGATCCGGTGGCCCCGGCGATCGCGCTCGCCATCGAGTTGGCGCTGCTACCGCTGTTCGGCGTCCGGTACCGGGTACTGGCCCGACGGGCGCTGCCGCTGCTGGCCGGCGGCGTGGGGATCGTGGCCACGCTGGTGCTGTTCGCCGCCGACCGCTCCGGCCGGGTGCTACTGGACGTCGGGCCGGTCCTGGTGACCGAAGGGGTGCTGGTCACCGCGCTCGGGCTGGTGCTGCGGATGTTCGCGGTGGCGCTGCCCGGGGTCATCGTCTTCGCCACCACGGACCCGACCGACCTGGCCGACGCGCTGATCCAGAACGCGAAGGCCCCGGCCCGTTTCGCCATCGGTGCACTGGCCGCGTTCCGGCTGGTGCCGCTGCTCGGTCAGGAGTGGCAGACGATCGCGCTGGCCCGCCGGGCGCGGGGCGTGGACGCTGGACGCAATCCGGTGGCCCGGTTGCGGCTGTTCGGGTCGACCGCCTTCGCCCTGCTGGTCGGTGCGATCCGGCGGGGCACCCGGCTGGCGGTGGCGATGGACGCCCGCGGCTTCGACGCCGGCACCCCCCGGACGGTCGCCCGCCGGCAGCACTTCGGCACGGCGGACTGGCTGCTGCTCGTCGGTGCGGCGGTGCTGGCCGGCGGGGCGTTGGCGGTGAGCATCGCACTGGGCACCTTCCGCCCACTGCTCGGCTGAGCGCCGGCAGCCACGACCGGAGCGGGCCACAGCGCGGGCGGACGACCACGCCGACACCCGGCGCCGACGGGCCGTGGCCGCCGTCGGCGTCGGGTGTCGGGGCCGGTCAGCTGCGCCGGAAGGCATACCGGCGGGTCTGCGCCCGGGCGGTGATGGAGCCGCCGCGGACCGACCGGTCCGACGACCACGGCGGCGTGGCCCGGGCCGCGACCGACCGTCCGGCACGGTCGGCGGGTAGCACGGCCGGGATGGCGGGTGCCACGGCGAGCGCGTCGAGGTCCGCCGTGGTCACCTCCAGGCCCGCCGACACGTCGGGTGCGGCGGCGAAGGACTGGGTGCGCGGGTACTTCCTGGGACTGCGTTTGGCGGGCATACGTTGCCTCCTGCTACGGGTTCACAGGACCGCCACCCGACACGGGCGGGCGGTCGGCGGGCAGGGAACGGCCCGGGCGACCGACCACAGAGGACCCGTTCAGGGCAACGCGGACGCCCGGAGCTCACGGACCCGCGACGACGGCGGGTCGGGCTCTGGATGAAGGGGCGTCAGATGCGCATGCCAGAACGGTAACGGGCGGCCGGCGGCGGACGCATCCGATTTACCGGCCGGCACCGGACGCAAGCGTCCACCAGACGGGAACGCTCGGTGGCCGTGGCGTACCCACAGCCGCACGGGCCCACCATGGGACGAGCCGACCACACCACACAGCCGCAGGTCACCAGGGGTACGTACCGGGTGAGCGGGCGTCCCCGGGCGACGGCGCGCGGCGCGTTCATCACCCAGCGTCGACGTCCACTCCCCGGGCGGGGTCGGGCACGATACGGTCGCAGCACCACGGACGTACGAGAAGGGCGGACATAGATGGCGCAGCAGGCGACGGCGCAGATCGGGGTGACCGGGCTGGCGGTGATGGGCCGCAACCTGGCCCGGAACCTGGCCCGCAACGGCTTCACGGTGGCGGTGCACAACCGCTCACCCGAGCGCACCCGCAGTCTGGTGGCCGAGCACGGCGACGAGGGCGCATTCGTGCCGTCGGAGTCCCTCGCCGACTTCGTCGCCTCGCTGGAACGGCCCCGTGCGGTGATCGTCATGGTCAAGGCCGGCGCCCCCACCGACGCGGTCATCGACGAGTTGGTCCCGCTCCTGGAGGAGGGGGACATCGTCGTCGACGCCGGCAACGCGCACTTCGCCGACACCCGCCGCCGGGAGGAGGCGCTGCGCGAGCGCGGGCTGCACTTCGTCGGCACGGGCGTCTCCGGCGGCGAGGAGGGCGCGCTGCTCGGCCCGAGCATCATGCCCGGCGGTTCCGCCGAGTCGTACGCGAAGCTCGGCCCGATGTTCGAGAAGATCGCCGCGCAGGTGGACGGCACGCCGTGCTGCCGGCACGTCGGCCCGGACGGCGCCGGCCACTTCGTGAAGATGGTCCACAACGGCATCGAGTACGCCGACATGCAGCTCATCGCCGAGGCGTACGACCTGCTGCGGGCCGGGCTGTCGGCAACCCCGGCGGAGATCGCGGAGATCTTCCGGGAGTGGAACGCCGGCGAGTTGGGCTCCTTCCTCATCGAGATCACCGCCGACGTGCTGGCGCACACCGACGCGGCGACCGGTCGCGCGTTCGTCGACATCGTGCTCGACCAGGCGGAGCAGAAGGGCACCGGCCGTTGGACGGTGCAGAGCGCGCTCGACCTGGGCATCCCGATCACCGGTATCGCCGAGGCGACGTTCGCCCGGTCGCTGTCCGGCCACGCCAACCAGCGCGAGGCCGCCCGCCGCGCCTTCGGCGACGCCGGCGAGAAGTGGCAGGTCGAGGACCGGGAGACCTTCGTCGAGGACGTGCGGCGCGCGCTGCTGGCCAGCAAGATCGTCGCGTACGCGCAGGGCTTCGACCACATCCGCGCCGGCAGCCGCGAGTACGACTGGAACATCGACCTGGGCGGCACCGCCACCATCTGGCGCGGCGGCTGCATCATCCGGGCCCGTTTTCTGGACCGCATCCGGGAGGCGTACGACGAGCAGCCGGAACTGCCGACGCTGCTGGTGGCGCCGTACTTCGCCGACGCGGTCAGCGACGGCGTACCGAGCTGGCGGCGGGTGGTCGCCGACGCGGCCCGGGCCGGCGTGCCCACCCCGGCGTTCTCCTCGTCACTGGCGTACTTCGACGCGCTGCGCGCCCAGCGGCTGCCGGCGGCGCTGATCCAGGGCCTGCGGGACAACTTCGGTGCGCACACCTACCGTCGGGTCGACCGGGAGGGCACCTTCCACACCCTCTGGTCCGGTGACCGTTCCGAGGTGGCGGGCTGACCCTCACCCGCCGGTCCACCGCGTCCCGGTGGGGCACGCGATGACCAGATGACCAGGCGGTTGCGGCATGTCGTGCATCCCGTCCTTGGGACAGCGCGGCATGCCGCACTCTGTGCCCGGAGCATGCCGGGGCGGACACGACGACGCCGCCGCCCGGAGGGGGCGGCGGCGTCGGACGGTCGTCACCAGAACCGGCGACGCTTGGCCTTCTGCGGGCGCAGCAGGTCGGCGCCCTTGGCCAGCAGGCGGCTCACGCCGGTGGGACCACGACGGGCCTCCAGCGAGTGGCTGAGCCGACGGGCACCGGCCGCCGCCAGCGGCACGGCGACCGCCATGACCGCCCACTGGGCGATCCGCTTCTGCATCATGTGGGTTCACCTCCGCGATCGGCTGCTGGGATGGTGGTACCCCGGATCCGAGATCACCAATCGTGATCCGCGCCCCGTCCAGGTCAGGACGGCGGGGCGACCGGGTTGGGCAGCGCCCCACCGAAGCGACGGTCCCGCTGCGCGTACAGCTCGCAGGCGTACCACAGGTGGCGGCGGTCGAAGTCCGGCCAGAGGGTGTCGAGGAAGACCAGCTCGGCGTACGCGGTCTGCCAGAGCAGGAAGTTGGAGATCCGTTCCTCGCCGGAGGGGCGCAGGAAGAGGTCCACCTCGGGGATCTCCGGATGGTAGAGGTACCGCGCCACGGTCTTCTCGTTGACCTTGGACGGGTCGAGCCGGCCGGCGGCCACGTCCCGGGCGATCGCGGCGGCGGCATCGGCGATCTCCGCCTGGCCGCCGTAGTTCACGCAGAACTGCAGGGTCAGCGTCGAGTTGTCCCGGGACATCTCCTCGGCGGTCTGCAACTCGCTGATGACGCTCTTCCACAGGCGACCGGCCCGCCCCGACCAGACCACCCGGACCCCGAGGTCGACGAGTTGGTCGCGGCGGCGGCGGATGACGTCCCGGTTGAAGCCCATCAGGAAACGGACCTCCTCCGGGGAGCGCCGCCAGTTCTCGGTGGAGAACGCGTACGCCGACAGGTAGGGGATGCCCAGCTCGATGGCACCCTCGATGGTGTCGAAGAGGCTGAACTCGCCCTGCTCGTGGCCCTTCGTCCGGGGCAGCCCACGCTCCTTGGCCCACCGGCCGTTGCCGTCCATGACGATCGCGACGTGCTTCGGCAGGGCATCGGCCGGCAGGGCCGGCGGCCGGGCGCCGGACGGGTGCGGGGTCGGTGGCACCGGCTGGCGTCGGACGCCCCTCGTCGATCGGATCACTCGGTCCTCTCCCTGAACACAGCGGCGGTGGCGGGCCCGACGCGCGGCGGGACCGCACCCGGCCCCGCGCCGCCCGGCGGCGGAGCGCCGGGCGCCGGAGCACCCCGGTCGACCAGCGGCAGCGAGCGTAACGCGCGCTCCAGGTGCCACTGCAGGTGCGCCGCGACCAGGCCGCTGCACTCCCGGCGTACGCCCGGGTCGGTGGCGTCGGCGACCACCCAGTCACCGCTGGTCAACGCGGACATCAGGTCGATGGTGGCCGGGGCGGGATGCGCTGCGCCAGGCGGCCGGCAGTCCGGGCAGACCGCGCCGCCGGCCGGCACGGAGAACGCCCGGTGCCGCCCCGGCGTGCCGCAGACCGCGCAGGCGACCAGCGCCGGAGCCCAACCGGCGAGGGACATCCCGCGCAGCAGGTACGCGTCGAGCACCAGCGTGGTGGCGTGCTCGCCCCGGGCGAGGGCCTTGAGTGCGCCGAGGGTGAGCTGGAACAGCCGCAGCGACGGCTCCCGCTCGACGGGGGTGAGCCGCTCCGCCGTCTCGGCGATCGCGCTGGCTGCCGTGTAACGGGGGTAGTCGCCGAGGAACCGCTTGCCGTACAGGTCGATCCCCTCGACCTGGCTGACGGTGTGCAACGAGCTGCCCTGGTTGCCCTTCGGGTCGCCGGCCAGTTGGAGGTCGACGTGCCCGAACGGCTCCAGCCGGGCGCCGAACCGGCTGGTGGTGCGCCGCACGCCGCGAGCCACCGCGCGGATCCGGCCGTGCCGGCGGGTCAACAGCGTGATGATCCGGTCGGACTCGCCCAGCTTCTGCACGCGCAGCACCACCGCGTCGTCGCGGTAGAGCTGTCGGCGGTACCCGGCCATCGGACCATTCTCCCTCGGGGTGGGAAATCAGGGTCGGTTCGGGGTGGACCCGACCACGTCCCTGATGTGTGAGCCAACGCGCGGCCCTAGGTTGGGAAGCATGGTTCTTCCCCGCAGCGCCGCGGCCCTGGGCGCGGCCACCGCTCTCATCCTCACCGCCGGGTGTGACACGCTGGCGTTCCGGCGGCTGGAGTTCGACCAGACCGAGGCGGTCCGGATCGGCACGGTGACGGTGCGGCCGGGCTCGGGCGACGTGGTGGTGCGGGCGACCGGCCCGGCCACCGAGGTCCGCGTCAAACGGGTGCTGCGCTACCAGGGCGACCAGCCGGCACGCACGTACGAGATCCGCGGTGACGAGCTGGTGCTCGACACCCGCTGTGGCCCCCGCTGCTCGGTGTCGTACGAGGTGACCGCGCCGGAGGGAGTCACGGTCCGGGGCGAGACCGGCTCCGGCGACGTCGAACTGACCAAGGTCGGCACCGTCGACTTCGTGCTGGGCTCCGGCAACATCGGGGTCACCTCCGCCACCGGCCCGGTACGCGTCGAGACCGGCTCGGGCAACATCGACGTGACCGGCGTGGCCGGTGTGACGCGGCTGCGCGCCTCCTCCGGGGACATCACCGGCGACCGGCTCGGCGGCGAGGTGGACGCGGAGACCGGCTCCGGTGACGTCACCCTCGGTCTGGACCGGCCCGCCTCGACGCGGGCGCACACCGCCAGCGGGGACGTGACGCTGGGTGTGCCCCCGGGTCGGTACCGGGTGCAGTCCCACACCGGTTCCGGCGACGCCAGCCTGGGGGTCCAACACGATCCGGGCGCTTCCCTGCTGCTCGATCTGAGCACCGGCAGCGGGAACGTCACCGTCGACCAACGTTGAGGTCGACGGTGGTGCTCTCGGGGGCGATGTCGGCCCGGCGCGGGTCGGGCACCGCCGCCCGTCCGGGTGCACCCGCGCGGACCACCGGCCCGTCCACGCCGAAGCTGGCACCGGCCGGTGGCGGACTCGTCGGCATGTCCACGGAGCCGGCCCCGCCGGCTGCGGCCGGGCGCGCCGGGTCGGTCCGGGTCGGCGCCCGGCCGCCGGGGATCAGTTCGGGCCGCCGGCGGGCAGCCACGTCCTCCACCCAGCCGACCAGCAGGGTGACGACGCCGACCAGGGCGAAGACCAGCACCACCCGGACGGCCAGTCCCATCGGGTCGCGGTCGGTCCAGCCGACCAGCCCCACCATCGGCGTCAGCAGCACCACGAACGGCATGTGCCAGAGGTAGATCGTCAGTGCCCGCCGGTTCACCACGGTCACCAGCCGGCCGACCAGCGGACTCCGGTCCACCCAGGCGGCGGCGACCGGGGCGCGGCCGATCATCAGCAGGATGAACGCGGCTGACCAGAGCGCGTTGCCCAGCGGGATGTCGTTGAGGTCGTACCCGCGCGGGCCGGGGTGGGTGAGGATCCACCCGCCGCCGGCCGCGCCGAGGACCAGCACCGTGGGCACCAGCACCCGGTTGGCCAGTCGTCGCAGCATGCCGTCGTGGTGGGCGAAGCCGAGCAGCCACGCACCGAAGTAGAGACCGAAGTGGTGCAGCACGGTGGACGCGGTGGCCAGGATGCCGGACTCGATGGCGACCAGCAGGACGTACGGGGCCAGCAGGGTGGGCAGAGGCGCGCGCCGGAACAGCCAGAGCGCCACCGGCGAGGCGAGCACGAACCAGAGGTAGTCGCGCAGGTACCAGATCGGGCTGAGCGCCAGCGCCCCCCAGTAGTTGGCTGGCGGATCGGCGACCGGGAAGAGCCAGAGCAGCACCCGCGGGTGCACCGCCAGCCCGGTCAGCAGCATGGCCGGTACGAGGACCGCCGCCACCACCCACAGCGACGGCAGCAGCCGGCGTAGGCGGCGCAGTACCGCGGACGGCCCGCAGCGGTCGAGGGAGGCCGCCATCAGCGAACCGGCGAGCGCGAACATCACCGACATCGCCGGGAAGACCAGCGTCAGCGCGGCGAGCCCGGTGACGTGGTAGACCACGACCCGGATGAGGGCCAGGGCGCGCAGCAGGTCAAGGTATCGATTACGCATCAGCCTGCATCTATGTCAGGGGGCAAGGGGTCACTGTTCCCTACCCTGCGAGCCGATCCTGTGAAACCAGCGCATTATGGGGGCAAACGTGAGGTTTTGCACATCGCACGGGCCGTCCCGGCGCGCGCCGGCACCCCGTCCCTCCCGGCGACCGGCCTCAGAAGCCGAGCTTGCGCAACTGCTTCGGGTCCCGCTGCCAGTCCTTCGCCACCCGCACGTGCAGGTCGAGGTAGACCCGGGTACCGAGCAGCTCCTCGATCTGCCGGCGGGCGCGGGTGCCCACGTCCTTGAGCCGGCTGGCCCGGTGCCCGATGACGATCGCCTTCTGGCTGGGCCGCTCGACGTACACGTCGGCGTAGATCTTCATGACCGGGCCCTCGGGGATCATCTCCTCGACGACCACCGCGATGGAGTGCGGCAACTCGTCGCGAACCCCCTCCAGGGCCGCCTCCCGGATCAGCTCGGCGACGAGCACCTGCTCCGGGTCGTCGGTGAGCATGTCGTCCGGGTAGAGCTGCGGCGACGGCGGCAGATAACCGGTCATCACGTCCACCAGGGTGTCCACCTGGTGCCCCGAGACGGCGCTGACCGGCACCACGTCGGCGAACTCGCCCAGCTCGCTGACCGCCAGCAGCTGCTCGGCCAGACGCTTGCGGTCCACAAGATCGGTCTTGGTCACCACGGCCAGCACGGTGGCCTTCAGCTCGGCCAGCTCACCGCTGATGAACCGGTCACCCCGACCGATCGGCTCGTCGGCCGGGATGCAGAGCCCGATCACGTCGACCTCGCTCCAGGTCGAGCGGACCAGGTCGTTCAGGCGCTCGCCGAGCAGCGTACGGGGACGGTGCAGGCCCGGCGTGTCCACCAGGACGAGCTGGGAGTCCGGGCGGTGCAGTACGGCCCGGATCACGTGCCGGGTGGTCTGCGGCTTGCTCGAGGTGATCGCGATCTTCTGGCCGACGATCGCGTTGGTCAACGTCGACTTGCCCGCGTTGGGTCGGCCGACGAAACAGGCGAACCCCGCCCGGTACGGACGCCGGGTGACGTCGGCGGTCACTCGACCACCGTGCCGAGGACCGTGCCGTCCGGCGCGGCGACGTGGATCGGCGCGTCGGCGGCAAGATCCCGCACGGCGGCGTGCCCCGCCCCGTCCAGCGTCGACGCCTCGGTCACCACCACGGCCGCCTCCAACCGGGTGGCTCCCGCCGCGACGGCGGAGGCCACCGCCAGCTGAAGCGCGGTGAGGGTCAGCGACGGCAACGCGACACTGGCCGCGGCGTACGTCCGGCCGTCCTGGTCGCGGACCGCCGCGCCCTCCACGGCCCCCACTCGGCCTCGGGCGCCCCGGGCCAGGACGACCAGCTTGCCGTCCTCGGCGCTCAACGCGGCCGGGTCGGACGGGGTGGGCCGAGCGGCCGGTACGGCGGGTGACTCAGGCATCGGCGGGTTGCCTCTCCTCGGTTCTGGACTGGTCCGTGCGGGACTCGGTGGACTCGCCGCCCCCCGCTGGCTGGCCGCCTGGCTCGACCCGGCTGACCAGCACGGTGTCGATCCGGTTGCGCCGGCCGGTGGTGCCCTCGGCGAGCAGGCGCAGCCCGGCGACCTCGGCTTCGGCGCCGGGGATCGGCACCCGGCCCAGCGCCTGGGCCAGCAGGCCACCGACGGTCTCCACCTCGTCGGTGGGCAGCTCGGTGTCGAACAGCTCACCGAGATTCTCCACCGGGAGCCGGGCGGTCACCCGCACCGACCCGTCCGCCAGGTGCTCGACCGGCGGGCGTTCGACATCGTACTCGTCGGTGATCTCCCCGACGATTTCCTCCAGGATGTCCTCGATGGTGACCAGGCCGCCCGTGCCGCCGTACTCGTCGACGACGATGACCAGATGGTTGCGGGCGGCCTGCATCTCCGAGAGCAGGTCGTCGACCGGCTTGGACTCCGGCACGAAGGTCGCCGGTCGCATCAGCTCCCGGACCGGCGTCTGGTGGTCGCGTGGGTCGCCACCACGGGTACGCCGGATCAGGTCCTTGAGGTAGAGCACACCGAGCACGTCGTCGACGCTCTCCCCGATCACCGGGATCCGCGAGAAACCGGAGCGCAGGAAGAGCGTCAACGCCTGGGAGAGGGTCTTGCCCTCCTCGATCCACACCATCTCGGTACGCGGCACCATCACCTCCCGGGCGATGGTGTCGCCGAGGGCGAAGACCGAGTGGATCATCTGCCGCTCGCCGTGCTCCACGACACCGCGCTTCTCGGCCAGGTCGACCAGCTCACGCAGTTCCACCTGGGTCGCGAACGGGCCCTCCCGGAAACCGCGCCCCGGAGTGACCGCGTTGCCGATCAGGATCAGCAGCGAGGCGAGCGGGTTGAGCGCCCGGCCCAGCCAGCGCACCAACGGCGCCACCGACCGACCGACCGCGTACGCGTGCTGCCGGCCGAGGGTACGCGGGGCCACGCCGACCACCACGAAGCTGACCACGGTCATCGCGCCGGCGGTGAGCAGCGCCGCCCGCCAGCCCGCACCGTAGGTGTCCACCGCGACCAACGCCACCAACGTGGTGGCGGTCAACTCGGCGAGCAGCCGAAGCAGCAGCAGCAGGTTGAGGTGGCGGACCACGTCACCGGCGACCGCCTGGAGCGTGCCCGCACCCCGCGCGCCGTCCCGGGCCAGCTCGGCGGCCCGCGCCGGAGAGACGGCGGCCAGCGCCGCCTCGGTCATCGCGATCAGGCCGGCGAGCACCACCAGACCGGCGGCGAAGAAGATCAACTGGAGGTCGGGCAGACCCGCTGTCGGGCCCGCCGCGAGAGTGTCCATCACCGGGCCCGGGTCGACCGCCAGCTGGCCAGCAGTCGCGCCTGGAGCCCGAACATCTCCCGCTCCTCCTCCGGCTCGGCGTGGTCGTACCCGAGCAGGTGCAGCACCCCGTGCACGGTGAGCAGGTGCAGCTCGTCGGCGGCCGAGTGCCCGGCGGCCGCGGCCTGCTTGGCGGCCACCTCCGGGCAGAGCACGATGTCACCGAGCAGGGCCGGCTCGCCGCCGGCCGGGGCGCTCTCGCCCGGGCCGTGGTCGACGCTGCCCTCGTCCATCGGGAAGGCGAGCACGTCGGTCGGCCCGTCCCCGCCCATCCAGCGGTGGTTCAGCTCGGTCATGTAGTCGATGTCGACCAGCAGCACGGAGAGCTCGGCGAGGGGGTTGACCCCCATCTCGTCGAGGGCGTGCCGGGCGACGGCGAGCACGGCGTCGGTGTCGACCTCGACGCCGGACTCGTTGGCGATCTCGATGGACATGTCTTCCTCTGTCATTAGCGGCGCCGACCGGCCCGGCCGCCCTGGGCGGTCCGCCCGGGCACGGCGTGCACGCCCTGCGCCTGCTGGTTCTCCCGCTCGGCGTCCCAGCGGGCGTACGCGTCGACGATCTCCCCGACCAGTTTGTGCCGGACCACGTCGGAGCTGGAGAGCGGGGCGAAGTGCACGTCCTCGACCCCCGCCAGAATCTCCCGGACCATCCGCAGCCCACTGGTCGTCCCGCCGGGAAGGTCCACCTGGGTGACGTCACCGGTCACCACGATCTTGGAACCGAAGCCGAGCCGGGTGAGAAACATCTTCATCTGCTCGGGCGTGGTGTTCTGCGCCTCGTCGAGAATGATGAACGCGTCATTGAGGGTGTTGTGTGTGACCAGGAAGTGGTCGGTGACGTACAGCGAGTCCTCCGCCGCGACCTGGATGCACATCGTTTCCTGCACACCGGCCGGGATGATCGAGTCGATGAACCGCATCGGCCGACCACCGCCATGCTCGTCGTACAGCCGACGCTTGCGGGACAGGCGGAAGGGCGCGATCCCGGCAGGCAGCCGGATCTCCACGACGTAGGCGTCGGCCCGGTACGAGACCGGACGTCCCTTCGCCAGGCCGGGCCTGCGCCCCTCGGCCTCCCGGACCCGCCAGGTGGCGACGCCACCCAACGACTGGACCAGGTGGACCACGTCGTCGCGCAGTCGGGGGGACGTCGTGCAGTACTGCACCCGGCAGGTGCGACCCGCCTGGACGACCAGCCCGCCGTCGGTGTCCAGCAACCCCTGCAGCACGGCCAGACGAACGTCGAGGCTGTTGGACTTGTACACGTCGGGGACGAACTTCGTAGCCGACGTCGTACCGGCCAGGCTCAGCTCACGCAGGGCCGCCGTCACCGGGTTGGCCACGATGACGCCGCCCCGGTGACCCTTGACGTGCCGGAGGCCGTAGTCGTAGTTGCTCTTGTGGACCAGCTCGATGTCGGTGAGCGCCTGCTCCAACGCGAGCGCGAGTTCCGGATCCCCGGTGCTGAACGCCGGCGTGGTCTGACACGAGATCGAACCGTCACCGAGCAGCAGACCGAGCGCGTACGGATCGAGCGGGACGTCCCGGGGCTCCATCTGCACCGGTGCCACGACGGGAAGCTCGTACCGGCGAGTATGACCCCGCCACTCCTTGCCGATCATCTCCCGCGTCTCGAGCGTGCGCCGGCGCCCGCGCCGCTTGTCGTCCGGGGTGGCGACGGTCCAGAGGTGCTCGCCGCAGCAGAGGGTGGAAGCCCCGTCCTGCGTGGTGACCCGGTAGACCTTCCGGGGCCCCTGAGGGTAGATGCCGATCACCGGGGTGGGTGTCCCGTTCGACCCGATGACCAGGTCACCGATCCGGAGCGACCCGAACGGCTTGAAGCCCTCCGGGGTCAGCACCCGCGCGTCGTACGGCTGCGCACGCCCGCGCATGTATGCCAGCGGCGCCACCTCGATCGTGCCGGCGGCCATCAGTTTCGGGATGGACTCCGGGTCGAGCATGTCGTGCAACGCGTCGTAGAGCGGGCGCAGGTACGGGTCGATCTTCTCGTTGAGGGTGCCGGGCAGGAAGCCCAGCCGCTCCCCCGCCTCGACCGCCGGCCGGGTGAGGATGATCCGGTTGACCTGCTTGGCCTGCAGCGCCTGCACGGCCTTCGCCATCGCCAGGTAGGTCTTGCCGGTACCGGCGGGGCCGATGCCGAAGACGATGGTGTGCGCGTCGATCGCGTCGACGTACTTCTTCTGCCCGAGGGTCTTGGGACGGATGGTGCGCCCGCGCCGGGACAGGATGTTGAGGGTGAGGACCTCGGCGGGGCGCTCGGCGCTGCCCTGCTCGAGCATGCCGACGGTACGCCGGACGGCGTCGGTGGTCAGGGTCTCGCCTTTCTCGATCAGTTCGAGCAGCTCGCTGAAGAGGCGCTCGGCGAGGGCGTTGTCGGCGGGCGTACCGGTGATGGTCACCTCGTTGCCACGCACGTGCACGTCACTGTTGATCGAGCGTTCGACGAGCCGCAGGATCTCGTCGCCCGCGCCGAGCAGATTCACCATGATCTTGGGGTCGGGGACCGTGATCCTGGTCTGCACCCGGGGCGGGCCGGGAGGTGGGGTGCCGGTCATAGCTCGGGCCGTCAGGCCCTGTGCCACCTGCTTCCGATCTCGGCGCCGGGCCCTGCTGGCGCGGCGTGCGGACGTTGTACCCATGGTATCCGTTCCGCGGCGGGGGCACCCGGTCCATTTCCGCCTGCGGCAGACCGGACCAAACGCCCGCCGGCTAGCGCCCAGCTGTTTGATCGACTCCGACCGCGCCGAGATGGGGCATCCCGCTGGCCTGACATCCCCGAACGGCGCAACGGAAGACCCCGCCCCGGCCGACCACCACCCCGACCAGGGCCGGCCGGCAGCGGGCGTCGGCCGGGCCGGTCAGCGGGCGAGCATCGGGCCCAGCGGCGCGCCGCCGAGCAGGTGCGCGTGCACGTGGAAGACCTCCTGCCCGCCGTACGCGCCGGTGTTGAACATCAGCCGGAAGCCGTCGCCGAGCAGCCCCTCGTCCTCGGCCACGGCGGCGGCCGTGGCCAGCACCTCACCGGCGAGCGCCGGGTCACCCTGGCCCAGCGTGGCCACGTCGACGTAGTGCTCCTTGGGGATGACCAGCACGTGTACCGGCGCCTTCGGGTCGATGTCGCGGAAGGCGAGCGTGCGGTCGGTTTCCCGGACGATGGTCGCCGGGATCTCCCCGGCGACGATGCGGCAGAACAGGCAGTCAGCTCCCATTCGGGCATCGTAGGTCGTACCGACCGGCTCGCCCGCGACGCGCCCCTCACTCCGGCCGGTCACCCGCCGCCGGCCGACTCTCACTCGTGGTCACCCACGGCGGCCGGCCAGGCGAGCACAGCCGCGCTGACCCCGGGGCGTCCCGGCGGCGCGACCGTGCGTGGGATCACCAGCGGGCGAGGCGGGTGGCGAGGACGGTCAGGGCGACCACGCCGGCGGTGGACGTACGCAGCACCGACGGGCCGAGGCGGACCGGGCGGGCACCGGCCTCGGTGAAGGCGGCCAGCTCAGCCGGGGCGATGCCGCCCTCGGGTCCCACCACCAGCACGATCTCGCCGGTGTCGGGCAGGTCGACGGCGGTCAGCCGCTCCTGCGCCTCCTCGTGCAGCACGAACGCCGTCTGCGCCCCGGCGATCCGCCGCGCCACGGCGGCGGTGGACTCGTCGGGCGCGCCGGCCACCACCGGCAGCCACGGGCGACGGGCCTGCTTGGTCGCCTCCCGGGCGGTGGCGACCCACTTCTCCCTGGCCCGTACGCCGCGATCGCCCCGCCACTGCGTCACCGACCGGGACGCCGCCCAGGGCACGATCTCGTCCACTCCGACCTCGGTCATCGCCTGCACGGCCAGTTCACCCCGGTCACCCTTGGCGATGCCCTGCACGACGACCAGCCGGGGGACCTCGGCGTCGGCGTACCCCCGGGCGGTGACCCGCAGGTCGAGGGTGCCCCGGCCGACGGCGGCGACCACGGCGGTGGCCGTGCCGCCCCGGCCGTCGGCCAGCAGCAGCTCCTCACCGACGCGCAGCCGCTGGACGGTGGCCGCGTGACGCCCCTCCGGGCCGTCCAGGGTCAGCGTGTCCGCAACCGGCAGTGCCTCGACCAGGAACAGCGGTGCGGACACTCAGGCGTGCCCGTTGAACGCGTCGCGCATCCGGGAGAAGAAGCCGCCCTGCTTGGTCAGCTCGGCGACCTCCTCGCCCCGGGTCTTGGCGAACTCGCGCAGCATCCGCTCCTGCTCGGCGTCGAGCTTGGTCGGGGTCCGCACGTCGAGGTGGACGTAGAGGTCGCCCCGGCCGGTGCCGCGCAGGTGCGGCACGCCCCGGGCGCGCAGCCGCAGCGTACTGCCCGGCTGGGTGCCGGGCTTGACGTCGACCGTCTCCTCGCTGTCGAGGGTCTTGATGGTCAGCCGGGTGCCGAGCGCGGCGGCGGTCATCGGCACGGTGACCCGGCAGTGCAGGTCGTCGCCCTTGCGGGAGTAGACGTCGTGCGGCCGTTCGTGGATCTCCACGTAGAGGTCGCCGGCGGTGCCACCGCCCGGGCCGACCTCGCCCTGCTGGGCGAGCCGGATCCGCATGCCGTCCTCGACGCCGGCCGGGATCTTGACGGTCAGCGAGCGGCGGGTCCGCACCCTTCCGTCGCCGGCGCAGGTCGGGCAGGGGTGCGGGATGGTGGTGCCGTAGCCCTGGCAGACGGTGCACGGCCGGGCGGAGACCACCTGGCCGAGGAAGGTGCGCTGCACCGACTGCACCTCGCCCCGGCCGCCGCACGCCTCACAGGTGGCCAGGTGGGTGCCGGCCGCGGTGCCCGCCCCGGAGCAGGTGGTGCAGAGCACCGCGGTGTCGACGGTGATCGGTGCCTCGACGCCGAACGCGGTCTCGTGCAGGTCCAGCTCGAGCCGCAGGATCGCGTCGGCCCCGGGCCGGGTACGCGGGCGCGGCCCCCGGGCGCCGCCGGCAGCCCCGCCGAAGAAGGCGTCCATGATGTCCTGGAAGCCGACGAACGGGCCCGCCCCGCCGGGGCCGCCCGGCCCACCGGCACCCCCGCCGCCCGGGGCCAGCGGGTCGCCACCCAGGTCGACGATCTGCCGCTTACGGTCGTCCGAGAGAACCTCGTACGCGGCGTTGATGTCCTTGAACTTCTCCTGTGCCTCCGGATCCGGATTCACGTCCGGGTGGAACTGGCGCGCCAACTTACGGTAGGCGCGCTTGATCTCGTCGTCGGAGGCTTCCCGGCTCACGCCGAGAATGCCGTAGTAGTCCCTGGCCACTGCGTTCGGTGTCCTCATGTTCGTCTCACGTTGCGCCGGTCGTCGCCCGGAGCCGGCTCCGGGCCCTGCATTGCGTCAGTTCTGGGCCAGCAGCTCGCCCACGTAGCGTGCCACGGCCCTCACCGTGGCGATGGTGCCGGGGTAGTCCATCCGGGTGGGACCGAGCACCCCCAGACCGCCGACGATGGTCGTGCCCGGGCCGTACCCGGTGCTGACCACCGAGGCGGCGCGCAGGTTGTCGATCTCGTTCTCGTCGCCGATCAGCACCCGGGTGGTGCTCGGCTCGGCCTCCCCAATGAGCTTGAGCAGGACAACCTCCTCCTCCAGCGCCTCCAGGATGGGCCGCAGCGAACCCTGGAAGTCGAGCAGGCCACCCCGGGTCAGGTTGGCCGTGCCGGCCAGCGCGAGGCGCTCCTCGTGCCGCTCGACCAGCGTCTCCAACAGCACGGTGGACAGGGTGGTCATGGCGCCGCGCAGGTGCGGCGCCGACTCCTCGACGAGGGCCTGGACCAACGGCGGGGTGTCCGACAGCCGGCTGCCCACCAGCTTCTCGTTGGCCAGCCGGCGCAGGTCGGTGACGTCCTCGGCCGGGACCGGCGCGGGCAGCTCGACCAGCCGCTGCTCGACCCGGCCGGTGTCGGCGATCATGACCAGCATCAGCCGGGTGGTGGAGATCGGCACCAGCTCCAGGTGGCGCACGGAGGAGCGGGCCAGCGACGGGTACTGCACCACCGCGACCTGGCGGGTGAGCTGGGCCAGCAGCCGGACCGTGCGGTGCACCACGTCGTCCAGGTCGACCGCGCCGACCAGGAAACGTTCGATTGCCCGCCGCTCGGCGGGGCTGAGCGGCTTGACCCGGGAGAGCCGGTCGACGAAGAGGCGGTAGCCGCGGTCGGTGGGCACCCGACCCGCGCTGGTGTGCGGTTGCCGGATGTAGCCCTCCTCCTCCAGCACAGCCATGTCGTTGCGCACCGTGGCCGGCGAGACCCCGAGCTGGTGCCGCTCGACCAGGGCCTTGCTGCCGACCGGTTCCTGCGTGGCGACGTAGTCCTCGACGATCGCACGCAGCACGGCGAGCTTGCGGTCGTCGAGACCCATCTCCCCACCTCCTGACGCACGTCTGCCCGGAGCGGTCCGGGGCCGGGCCGACGGCACCGGACCGCGCGGGCGACCGACGCGGCGGGCGACCGACCGGCCGGGCGACCCGACCGTGCCGGCGACCATCGCTCCGGCACCCAACGCTCTGGCACTCGACTGTACCGAGTGCCAGTCTACGTCGGCGTTCCCGCCGACGCGATGATCAGCGACGGACGACCGGTGCGGCCGGTCGGCGGCACCGGCCCACCAGGAGCGGTCATCCGGATCTCGGCGGAGGTGTCACTCTGGTGCCCCTTGCCGTCAGCCCCTACCGTGACCTTCATGACCGAACCACCTCGCCCTACCGGTGCCGGCGGCTCCGACGAGCCCACGGCCCCGTTCGGCTCCTCCCC
>NZ_SMKF01000093.1 GCF_004348325.1 Micromonospora sp. KC213
GGGGGAGAGCAGGGTCATCGCCGGGCCCTTTCCTGACAGCGGGTGAACCCCGGGTCGGCGGGGGCCGGGCGGACACCAGTCGGCTTCCCGCCCGGCCGACGCTCATCCGGTGACGGTGAAGCCGACGTTCCTCATGTCGTCGACCGTGGTCTTCTGCATGGTGCTCAGCGCCGCGGTGAACGCGGCGGCGTTCCTGGACTCCGCGGCCTTGGCAAAGGCGTCGCTGTAGGCGCTGTAGGTCACGTTCACGTTCGGGCCGTAGGTGAACGGGTTCGCGATCTTCGACGCTTCCTCGGCGATCTGGTAGAAGTCGGGTTGGTTCGCGAAGAACGCCGGCGGCGAGGTGAGCGCCGTGCTGGTCGCCTCCTTGGCCGACGGGTAGACGTTCACGTCGGAGACCAGCAGCTTGAGGGCGGCCGGGTCGCTGTTGAGCCAGGCGATGAACTTCGCGGCCTGCTTCTTGTGCTTGCTCTGCGTGGTCACGCTGGTGGCCGAGCCGCCCCAGTTGCCGGTGGCCGGTTTGGCCGCGTCCCACTGCGGCAGCGGGGCGACCTTCCACTTGCCCACGGTGTCCTTGGCGTTGCCCTCCAGCACGCCCGGGCCCCAGACCGCGCTGACCCAGCCGACCTGGGTGCCGTCGTTGAGCGCGGCGTTCCACTCCGGGGTGTACATCGGCTTGTTGTCGATGACGCCCTCCTGGACCAGCCCGCCCCAGTAGCCGGCCACCTTCCGGGTGGCCTCGTCGTCGATGGCGACGGTCCAGGACTGGCCGTTCACCCCCCACCAGGAGGCCCCGGCCTGCTGCGCGAGTCCGGCGAACCAGCCCGGGTCGGTGGCCGAGAAGGTGCCGAGGTACTGCTTGGGATTCGCCCTGCGGATCCTGCGGGCGGCTTCGGCGTACTCGTCCCACGTCTTCGGCGGGGTGATCTTGAGCCTGTCGAAGACGTCGGCGCGGTAGTAGAAGAGCAGCGGGCCAGAGTCCTGCGGGACCCCGTAGACGGCCTCGGAGCCGAGGGTCACGCCGTTCCACGCGGACTCTGGGAACGTGTCCTTGAGGGAACCGACCTCCTTGGCGATGTCGGCGATGGCGTCGGCGGAGACCAGCGTGGGGATCTTCTGGTACTCGGCCTGCATGATGTCGGGTGCGCCGCTGCCCGCCTTGATGGCGGTGAGCAGCTTGGTGACCGCCTGGTCGCCGCCGTCCTGCTTGTTGACGGTGACCTGGATGTCGGGGTTGGCCGCGTTCCACGCCGCGGCCACCTTGTCCATGTTCGGCGCCCAGCTCCAGTAGGTGAGTTCGACCGTGCCGCCGGTCGTGCCGCCGCTCGGGTCGTCGTCCGATCCGCTGCAACCGGCAGCCGACACCATGACCAGCGCCGTGACTGTCGCCACGAACGGTGCGAATTTTCTGTTCATTGGTCCTCCTTGATCGGCGTGACCGGTGCGGGGACTGGCTGGGGGCACACGACCGCCCGGGTGGACTGGCGCCGGAACGGAACCTGTAACCGGTTACAGTGATGTGGCCGTGCCGGCGTGTCAAGACCTTGTTCTTCCCTGGGACGGTGCCGGTATCTTGAGCCATCCAGGGCGTCCGCGACCTGTGACCGATTACAGTCGACGTACCCGGAGGGCTGATGACCACCGATTTGTTGCCGTGGCCCGCGCCGCTCTCCGTGCGTCACCGACCCTGGGCGGCGCCGCTGCGTCGACCCCGGATGAGCAACGACGAGGACGCCCGCCCCGGGCTGTCGCTGACCAGCCGATACCTCACCCGCGACGGCGCCCCCGTCATCCCGGTCTCCGGCGAGCTGCACTACAGCCGCGTCCCCCGGCACCGCTGGGCCGAGCGCCTGCGGCAGATGCGCGCGGGTGGCATCACCGTGGTCGCCACCTACGTCATCTGGATCCACCACGTCGAACGCCGCGACACCCCACGCTTCGACGGCGACCTCGACGTCGCCGCCTTCGTCGACCTGTGTGCCGAGACCGGCCTCGACGTGGTCCTGCGCATCGGTCCCTGGTGCCACGGCGAGGTCCGTAACGGGGGCTTCCCCGACTGGGTGCAGCGGGCCCCGGTACGGCACCGCACCGACGACCCCGAATACCTGGAGCTGGTCCGGGAATGGTGGGGCCAACTCGCCGCCGCCCTGGCCAATCGCTGCTCCCCGGCGGGCACGGTGCTCGGCATCCAGTTGGAGAACGAACTGTACGACCAGCCGAAGCACCTGGTCACCCTCAAACGACTGGCCCGCGAGGCCGGTCTGTCCGCGCCACTGTGGACAGCTACCGCCTGGGGCGGCGCGGACCTGCCCGAGGGCGAGGTGCTGCCCCTGTACGGCGGCTACGGTGACGGCTTCTGGGTGGACGCCGACGCCCCCTGGGACCCGACCTTCCGGGACCACTACTTCTTCTCCCATGTCTGGGACGACCCCGGCATCGGTGCCGACGTACGCCGCGCCCGGGACGGCGGTCCGGAGCAGGCGCCGCCCCGCCACCCCTCGCCACTGTTCCCGCCCGCGACCTGCGAGTTGGGCGGCGGCATGGCCACCGCCTACCACCGGCGGCCGCGTCCCACCGCACTCGACGTCGCCGCCATCGCCCACTGCAAGATCGGCAACGGCTCGGCCTGGCAGGGCTACTACATGTACGCCGGCGGCACCAACCCGCCCGGCGACGCCGGGACGCAGGAGTCGCACGCCACGCGCTACCCCAACGACATGCCCCGCCTGGGGTACGACTTTCACGCCCCGATCGGCGAGGCCGGCACCCTGGCCCCCAGCCACGCCGAGCTCCGGCGCCAGCACGCCTTCCTGGCCGCCTTCGGGCCACGCCTGGCCGAGATGCCCTCCAGCCTGCCAGCCGTGCGGCCGTCCGGCGTGACGGACGACCGTACGCTGCGCTGGGCGCTGCGCAGCGACGGCCGCAGCGGCTTCCTCTTCGTCGCCTGGCACCAGCCGCACTGCCCGCTGTCCGCCTACCGCGGTGCCCGCTTCCGGATCACCCTCGACGACGCCGAGATCGTGCTGCCGTCGCGCCCGGTGGACATCCCCGTCGGTACGCTGGCCCGCTGGCCGGTCAACCTCACCGCGGGCGGCGTGCGCCTGGCCTGGGCCACCGCCTCGGTGCTGACCCTCCTGCCCGGCGCGGTACCGACCCTGGTGCTGGTGGCCGAGGCGGGCATCGACCCCGAGTTGGCCGTCGACGGCGGCGCCCGGGTCCGGCAGGTCACGCCCGGCTTGGCCCCGATCCGACTCACCACCGACACGGGCGAGATGGACGTGCTGGTCCTGCCGGCCGAGACCGCCGACGCGATCTGGGTCTGCGAGGACGGTGGACGGCGGCTGCTGCTCAGCGACGACGAACTGCGGTGGGGGCCGGACGGCCGGGTCACGGTCGCATCGACCGGAGTGCCCCGGGTACGCGCGTACGACCCGCACCGGGGGGCCTTCACCGAGTTGGTCTTCCCGCCGGGGCCGGTGCCGCCCGCAGTGGACGCCGCCGTGGAACTCCGGCGCCCGGCGGCCGTCACGATCCCGGTCACGTACGGCAGCCACGACGGCCGCGAGTCGGCACCGACGCCCGAGGTCTTCGACGAACTCGCCGCCGGCTACCGGCTCGGCCTGCCGGACTGGGCGACCGACCCGGCACACGACGCGCTGCTGGAGATCGACTGGGTCGGCGACGTCGGAGTGCTGCGGGTCGACGGGCGTGCCGTCACCGACCGGTTCTGGGACGGCTCCCGCTGGATCGTCAACCTCCGCGACATCGGCTACCGCGACGGTAGCGAGGTCACCCTGCACCTGCTTCCGCTCGCGGCGGACGCACCGGTCTGGTTGCCGCCGGCCGCCCGCGACCGCCTGGCCGGTGCCGGCCCCCGGTTGCTCACCGTCGACCGGGTGCGCGTCGTCGCGCGCCGTACCGTCACCGAACCCGAGCGGGTGCACCGGGTCCGCAGGACGGTGCGGCGGATGGCCGACGGCCGGGAGATCATCTACTTCGACGACACCGAGCCGTACCTCTGCGGCGGCAAGGAGCGTACGGCGGTCGACACCCGGACGCTGCCGCCCGCCGACGAGGTGGTGCGGGGCGCCTCCCAGACCCGGTACGACCCATTGACCGGCGAGTGGATCGCCATGGCGGCCCACCGCAACAACCGCACCTTCCTGCCCGCCGCCGACCAGGATCCGCTGGCGCCGACGGTCCCGGGCGGCTTTCCCACCGAGGTGGCCGAGCCCACGTACGACGTGGTGGTCTTCGAGAACCGGTTCCCGTCCTTCTCGCCCCGCGTCGGCGGCGACCCGGGGCTGGTGGACGACGACCCGCTCTGGCCGGTACGCCCCGCCAACGGCCGTACCGAGGTGGTCTGCTTCTCGGCCGAACCGGAGGGCTCGTTCGGGTCGCTGAGCCCACACCGGGCCCGCACCGTGATCGAGGCGTGGGCGGACCGGACCGAGCAGTTGGGCCGGCTGCCCGGCGTCGCGCACGTCTTCGTCTTCGAGAACCGGGGTCGGGAGATCGGCGTGACGTTGCCGCACCCGCACGGGCAGATCTACGCGTTCCCGTTCGTGCCGCCGAAGGTGGCCCGGATGCTCGAGATGGCCGCCCGCCACCGGGATGCCACCGGCGGGGCGCTCTTCCGGGATGTGCTCGACGCCGAGCGCCGCGCCGGCACCCGGGTGGTGGTGGCCTCCGCGCACTGGACCGCGTACGTGCCGGCGGCCGCCCGCTGGCCGGTCGAGGTGCACCTGGCGCCGCACCGGGACGTGTGCGACCTGCCCGAACTGACCGGGTCGGAACGCGACGACCTGGCCCGGATCTACCTGGACGTGCTGGGCCGGCTGGACCGGTACTACCCGGGGCCGGACCCGCTGCCGTACATCGCCGCCGTGCACCAGGCACCCACCCACACCGGGCGTGACCTGTTCCGCCTGCACCTGCAGGTGTTCTCGATCATGCGGGCGCCGGGACGGCTGAAGTACCTGGCCGGGGTCGAGTCGGCGATGGGCGCCTGGATCAGCGACACCACACCCGAGCGCATCGCGGCCCGGTTGCGCGAGGTGGGCTGACGTGGCAGCCGCGCCGGTCGGTCCGGCACAGTCAGGCGCCGGCCGGTCGGCGTGCGACCATCGTCGCGCGGCCGGCCGGCCGACCGGTCCCGTCCCGCAGGCCCGCGCGGGTACCGGTCGACGGCGGGCCGGCGCAGCCCCTTCCTCGTACCTTTGGAGAGCAGGATGCCCCTCTCGCCGGCTCGGGTCTTCGCCACGTTGAACGCGGCGCGACCGCCCGACCAGGCGTCCCCGGTGATGGGCAAGGCCGTCGTGCTCGGCGGCAGCGTCGCCGGGCTGCTGGCTGCCCGGGTGCTGTCCGATTACGCCGAGCACGTCGTCGTCATCGACCGCGACGACCTGGCGGTCCCTGGCGGGCGGCCCGGCGTTCCACAGGGCACGCAGCTGCACGCGCTGCTACCCGGCGGCCTGATCCAGTTCGAGCAGCTCTTCCCCGGGTTCCGGAAGCAGGCCCTGGCCCAGGGGGCGGTCGAGGCGCCCCCCGAGGCCCGGCGGAGCTACCTGGACGGCCGGCTCAAGGTCGTCGTGCCCGACGACGCCGACAGCCTCTCGGGCAGCCGCCCCCTGCTGGAAGGGCTGATCCGCCAGCAGGTGCGGCGACTGTCCAACGTCACGACCGTCACCGCCCGCGCCACCGGCCTGGTGTTCGGCGGCGCCGGGGTCACCGGAGTGCGCTGCGACGTCGACGGGGCGCCGCGGACCGAGCAGGCCGCATTCGTGGTGGACGCCATGGGGCGATCGAGCCGGCTGTCCGAGTGGCTGGAGCAGGGCGGTTGGGACCGGCCCGCCACCCGGCGGATGACCGTGCACCTCAACTACGCGACAGCCGTGTTCCGACGCGACGAGCCACACCCGACGTTTCCGATCGTCCTGGCGCTGCACAGTCCCGGTAGGCCGGCGGACGTGGCCGGAGCGGCGTTCTTCGCCATCGAGAATGGCCGGTGGATGGCCATGATGGCCGGTTACCAGGACAGTCGCCCGGGGCGAACCGCCGACGACTTCGTCCGCCGGCTACGTGAGCAGTTCCCGCCCGAGTTCGGCGAGGTCGCCGACAACGAGATGCTCGGCGACGTCCAGACCTACCGCCACGCCGACAGCCGGCGCCGCGACTTCCACGCGCTGCGGCGGTTTCCGGCCCGGCTGGTCAGCGTCGGCGACGCGGTGGCGTCCTTCAACCCGGTGTACGGGCAGGGGATGACGGCGGCCGCCCTGCACGCGGCCTGCCTGTCGCTGTACCTGCGGTCCCGCCCGGACCTGGACGTGCCCGCCCGCCGCTTCCTCGACCTGCAGAAGGTCGTGGTCGAGGCCGCCTGGTCGACCTCGACCTCGGCGGACCTGGCGCTGCCGCACGTCGACGGCCCTTATCCGCGCGGTTACCGGTTGTCCAGCTGGATCAGCCGGCAGATCCTCACCGCCACCGTCACGGACGTGCGGGTGGCGCGGCGGTTCAACGAGGTCGTCTCCATGCGGGAACACCCGAGTTCGCTGGCCACACCCGGGGTGATCCTGGCTGCGCTGCGCGCCAACCGGCGGCACGGGTGACCGGGCGGCGTGGCGGTCAGCGCCGGGGGCGATCGCTGGAGTGACGCACGACGAGCTGCGGTTGGAACACGACGTGCCGGTGACGGTGCGTCGCACCGCCCTCGGCCTCCTCCATCAGCAGCTGGGCCGCCGTACGCCCCAGCTGCTCGCGCGGCTGGCGCACCGACGACAGCGGGACCGCCGCCGCCCCGGCGAACTCGATGTCGTCGTAGCCGACGATCGCGATGTCGTCGGGCACCCGCAGCCCGCGCGTGGTCAGCTCCTGAAGCACGCCGAGCGCGATCAGGTCGTTGGCGCAGAACACGGCGGTCGGGCGCTGCCGCAGGGGCAGGCTGACGAGTTCGGCGGCGGCCCGCCGGCCGGCGGACACCGTCAGCGTGTCGGTGGCGGCCACCCGCAGCTCGCCGGGTTCGCCGTACGCCGCCAGTGCCGCCGCCGCGCCGGCGTGCCGGTCGGCAACCTGAGGGATCGAGAAGGGCCCGCCGAGGTACGCGATGCGGCGGTGGCCCTGCGCCAGGAGGTGGTCCATGGCGAGCCGGCCGCCCAGCACGTCGTCCACCGCGACTGAACAGCAGCTCGCGCCGCCGGACCCGCGGTCGACCAGGACGACCGGGATGCCCCGGCTGTTCAGGCGCTGCAGGTGGGGCTGGCTGCCGAGGCCGACCGGGGTGATGAGGACCCCGCGTACCCGCTGCTCCTCCAGCAGCTCCAGGTGTCGGCGTTCCCGGGCCCGGTCCTCGCCGCTGCTGCAGACCACGAGCATGGCGCCGGCCTCCTCGACCACCTGCTCCGCGCCCCGGACCACGTCAGTGAAGAAGGGGTTGGCCACGTCGAGCACGACGATGGCGATGGTGCGGCTGCGCCCGGCGCGCAACTGCCGGGCGGAGTCGTTGCGGACGTAGCCCAGCTCGGCGATGGCGTCGAGGACCCGCTGCCGGGTGGCGGGAGCGACCCGGTTGGGTCGGTTGAGCACGTTGCTCACGGTGCCCAGGGACACGCCGGCGTGCCGCGCCACCTCCTTGATGCTTGCGGCTGCCATGGCTCCCTCGACGCGCTGTGCTGGTGTACGACAATGCCGGCCCGCCCGTGGTCGGGGAGTCCAAACTACCTGAAATGTTTCACCGTAGGTTTCGGAGGGCGGCCGGAAGGCTCATCGAGAGGTGTCTCCATCTGGGCCGTTGCGCTGTCTCGGTCGGTGAGAAAGCCCAGCAGGAACTTCCGCGACACTCTTGACGCTCTGCGGGTGAGCCCCTAGCGTCCTAGCGCAAGCTGCATGAAACGATTCAGAAGGGGGTCGAATGAGCCCCGACGCAGGCACGATCACCTCACCCCCGCTCCTCGTGCTCGACGACATCGCGAAGTCGTTCGGCGCCGTCGCCGCGCTGCGGGGGGTGCACCTCGAACTTCATCCGGGCGAGGCGCACGCCCTGGTCGGTGAGAACGGCGCGGGCAAGTCGACCCTCGTCAAGATCCTCGCCGGCGCCCATGCGCCGGACTCGGGCCGGATCACCCTGGACGGCGAGCCGCTCCTGCTGCGGGGCCCCGCCGACGCCCGGGCCGCCGGGATCGCCGTCATCTACCAGGAGCCGACGCTGTTTCCGGACCTCACGGTCGCGGAGAACATCTTCATGGGCCGGCAACCCCTGCGGAGCCTGCGTCGGGTCGACATCCGGGAGATGAACCGCGCCGCCGAGCAGTTGTTCGCCCGCCTCGGCGTCCGGATCGACCCCGCCCGTCCGGCGCGCGGGCTGTCCATCGCCGACCAGCAGCTCGTCGAGATCGCCAAGGCGATCTCCTTCGACGCCCGTGTCCTGGTGATGGACGAACCGACGGCGGCGCTCTCCGGCGTGGAGGTCGAACGGCTCTTCGGCGTCGCCCGCTCGCTCTGCGCGCGTGGCGCGGCGGTGCTGTTCATCTCGCACCGCTTCGACGAGGTGTTCGACCTGTGCCAGCGACTCACCGTACTGCGCGACGGAGCCTGGGTCTCCAGCGACCCGACGGCCGACCTCACCGTTGGCGAGGTCGTGCGCCGCATGGTCGGCCGGGACGTCGACTCGCTGTTTCCGAAGCAGGACACCGTGCGGCGCGACACCCTGCTGGAGGTACGCGGGCTCAGCCGTGCCGGCGTCTTCTCCGACGTGTCCTTCCACGTCCGGGGCGGGGAGATCGTGGCCCTCGCCGGGTTGGTCGGGGCCGGGCGCAGCGAGGTGGCCCGGGCCATCTTCGGCATCGACCCTTACGACACCGGCGAGGTCCGGGTGGCCGGCAGGGTCCTGCCGGCGGGCAGCGCCGCCAAGGCGATCGGGGCCGGCCTGGCGCTCGTACCCGAGGACCGGCGTCAACAGGGCCTGGTCATGGAGCTGTCGGTCGAACGCAACGCCACCCTGGTTCGCCGTGGGGCGCTGGCCCGGCTGGGCCTGCTGTTCGGTGGCGCGGAGCGGGCCGAGGCGCGGCAGTGGACCCGCCGGTTGCGGGTGAAGACCTCCCGGCTCACCGCCGCGGTGGGCACGCTGTCCGGCGGCAACCAGCAGAAGGTCGTCCTGGCCAAGTGGCTCGCCACCCGTCCCCGGGTCCTCATCGTCGACGAGCCCACCCGCGGCATCGACGTCGGTACCAAGTCCGAGGTCCACCGGCTGCTCTCGGAGCTGGCCGGGGAGGGAATGGGCATTCTCATGATCAGCAGTGAGCTGCCGGAGGTGCTCGGCATGGCCGACCGGGTCCTTGTCATGCACGAGGGTCGGCTGGTCCGCGAGCTGTCCCGCGACGAGGCCGACGAGACGTCCGTCATGTTCGCCGCGACCGGTCAGGGAGCGACCGCATGAGCCGCACCGACACCAGCGTCGCCGACCGGCCCACCGGCGTCCCGTCGCCGGCCGCGAGCCGCTCCGGCCGCGGCCTCACCGAGCGGCTGCTCGCCGTCCGGGAGTTGAGCCTGCTGCTCGCGCTGGGCGCGCTGATCCTGGTCACCACGCTGTACAACGACCGTTTCCTCGGCAGCCAGAGCATCAAGGACCTGCTGCTGGGCTGCGCGATCCTGGTGATCCTGGCGGCCGGGCAGACCCTGGTCATCGTCACCCGCAACGTCGACCTGTCCGTCGGGTCGATCCTGGGGTTGGTCGCCTTCGCCACCGGCGAGCTGTTCCTCGCCGCGCCCGGCACGCCGTGGCCGGTCGCGCTCGTGACCGGCGTCGTGCTCGGTGCGGTGTGCGGGGCCGTGAACGGCGGCCTCATCGCCGTGGCCAAGGTCCCCGCGCTGGTCATCACCCTGGGCACCCTCTACGCCTTCCGTGGCGTCGACTACTACTGGGCGGCCGGTCAGCAGATCAACGCCGCCGACATGCCCCGGTCGTTCCTGCGCCTGGGTAACCAGACGCTGTTCGGCGTGCCCGTCCTGTTCCTGGTCGCGCTGGTCGTCGTCGCGGTCGCCGGTTTCTACCTGCGGTCCTACCGCAGCGGCCGGGAGCTGTACGCCATCGGCTCCGAGCCGGCGGCCGCCCGGTTGTCCGGCATCCCGGTCGGCCGGCGGGTGTTCGCCGTCTTCGTCGCCAGCGGAGCACTCGCCGGTCTCGCCGGGGTGCTGTACGCGGCCCGGTTCGGCACGCTCGACGCGGCTGCCGGTACCGGCCTGGAGCTCCAGGTCGTCGCCGCCGCGGTGGTCGGTGGGGTGGCCATCTTCGGCGGCAGCGGCAGCGTCTACGGCGCGGCGCTCGGCGCCGTCCTGCTGACCACGATCGGCAGCTCGCTGGCGGTCCTGCGCATCGATCCGTTCTGGCAGCAGGCCGTGGTCGGCGCGCTCATCCTCGCCGCCATCGGTCTGGACCGGGTCCTGGCCATCCGCACGGCGGCCCGGCTCCGAGGGAGGAGCGCACATGTCGCATGACACCCTGACTCCGGCACCGCCGGTCGCCGGTCGCCAGTCGGGCCGCCTGGCCGGCTTCGGCACGGCGCTCGGGTCCTGGGACGCGGCGATCGTCGCCGGGCTGGTCGCCGCCGTGCTGGTGGCCAGCGCTGCGGTGCCGAACTTCGCCACCGGCCGCAACGCCCAGTTCCTCCTGCTGGACCTGGTGCCGCTGGCTCTGCTCGCGCTGCCGATGACGCTGATCATCGTCACCGGTGAGATCGACCTGTCAGTGGCCAGCATGGTCGGCCTGTGCAGCTCCCTGATGGGCCAGTTGTGGCTGTCCAGCGGACTGTCGCTGGAGCTGATCTGCGTCCTGGTGGTGCTGCTGGGCGCCCTGCTCGGCGCGGTCAACGGCGTGTTCGTCACCGGCTTCGGCCTGCCGTCGCTGGCGGTGACCATCGGCACGCTCGCCCTGTACCGAGGGCTGTCGTTCGTGGTCCTCGGCGACCAGGCGGTGGCGGACTTCCCGGCCGACTGGACCGCCGCCGTGGTGCGGCCGATCCCCGGCACGTCCATCCCCGTCATGGTCGTCCCGGTGCTCCTGCTGGCGCTGGTGTTCGGCGTCGTCCTGCACGCCACGCCGGCGGGACGGGCACTGTACGCCATGGGCAACAACAGCGAGGCCGCCACCTTCGCCGGGGTGTCGGTGGCCCGGACGAAGTTCTGGCTGTTCGTGGCCTCCGGTGCGGTCTGCGGGCTGGCCGGCCTCTTCTGGACCCTCCGCTACGCCAGCGCCCGCGGGGACAATGCCACCGGCCTGGAGTTGACCGTGGTGACCGCCGTGCTGCTGGGCGGCGTGTCCATCTTCGGCGGCCGGGGTCGGCTGCTCGGCGTGGTGGCCGGCGTCCTGCTCCTCGGTGTCGTCCGCAACGCGCTGCAACTCGCCGACGTCGACGCCAACGCGCTGACGATCGTCACCGGCACCCTGCTCATCGCCTCCGTGGTCCTGCCCAACGCGGTCCGGGACATCCGCGCCCGGCTGCACCGACGACGGCAGCACACGCGGGTCACCGCGCCGTGACCGTCTCCCTCCCCCCACCTCCCCCGGAAGGACGTCGATGAACTCCCTTTTCCGGCTCCGCCTCGGAGCCACCGCGCTCACCCTGACCGCACTCCTCCTCGGCACCGCGGCCTGTGGCGGCACCACCCGCGACAACGCCGGCGGCAGCCAGGCCAGCGGCGCCGCGAACCCGGATGCCCCGATCAAGGAAGGTCTCAAGATCGCCTTCCTGCCGAAGCAGGTGAACAACCCGTACTTCACCACCGCGGACAATGGCGGAAAGGAGGCGGTCACCGAGGTCAAGGGCGAGTTCAAGGAGGTCGGCCCCTCCGAGGCCAGCGCCTCGTCCCAGGTCAGCTACATCAACACCCTGTCCCAGCAGGGCATGGACGTCATTGTGACGTCGGCGAACGACCCGAACGCGATCTGTGGCGCGCTGAACCAGGCCAAGGCCGCCGGCGCGAAGATCGTGACCTTCGACTCGGACACCAAGCCGGAGTGCCGGCAGGTCTTCGTCAACCAGGTGACCGCCCAGGGCATCGCGGAGAACCAGGTCAAGCTCATCTCCGAGCAGATCGGCGGCGAGGGCGAGATCGCCATCCTGTCGGCGACCGCCAACGCCACCAACCAGAACGCGTGGATCGCGCTGATGAAGGAGGAGTTGAAGAAGCCGGAGTACGGCAAGGTCAAGTTGGTCACGGTCGCCTACGGCAACGACGACGACCAGAAGTCCTTCCAGGAGATGCAGGGCCTGCTGCAGGCGTACCCGAACCTGAAGGGGGTCATCTCCCCGACCACGGTCGGTGTCGCCGCCGCCGCCCGCTACCTCAGCGGCTCGCAGTACAAGGGCAAGGTCAAGCTGACCGGCCTGGGCACCCCCAACCAGATGCGCGAGTACGTCAAGGACGGCACCGTCGACGCGTTCGCCCTGTGGAACCCGGCCGACCTCGGCTACCTCGCCGCGTACGCCGGGGCGGCCCTCGCCTCCGGCCAGATCAGCGGCGCCGAGGGCGACAGGTTCACCGCCGGCAGGCTCGGTGAGTTCACCGTCGGCAAGGACGGGGTGGTCGTCCTCGGCCCGCCCACGGTGTTCGACAAGAGCAACATCGACAAGTTTAATTTCTGAGCATCCCCCGGTCGGTGCCGCCGTCGTGGCCGGCACCGACCGGGCCGTCGATGGGAGAGCCATGCCCCGCATCTGCTTCACCCTCCAGGTCGACCCGGCCCGGCTGGACGAGTACCGCGCCCGTCACGAGCGGGTCTGGCCGGAGATGCTCGCTGCCTTGGCCGAGAGCGGGTGGCGCGACTATTCGCTGTTCCTCCGCGAGGACGGCCTGCTCGTGGGGGTGCTGACCACAGACGACTTCGCGGCGGCCCAGGCAGCGATGCAGGACCGCGACGTCAACGCCCGCTGGCAGGCGGAGATGGCGCCCTTCTTCCTCAATCTCGACGACGAGACCGCCGACCGGGCCATGCGACCGCTGGACGAGGTCTTCAACCTCGACGCGCAGCTCGCCGCCCAGAAGGGAGAGCAGGCATGACGCAGCTCGAGACGCCGACCCGGGAGCGGGTGAAGCAGACCCTGCGCGCGCAGCGCATCGAGACGCCCTCGTGGGCGTACGCGAACTCCGGCACCCGGTTCAAGGTCTTCCCGCAGGAAGGTGTGCCGCGCAACCCGTACGAGAAGATCGCCGACGCGGGCGTGGTGCACCGCCTCACCGGCGTGGCGCCGACGGTGGCCCTGCACATCCCGTGGGACCGCGTCGACGACTACGCCGACCTGGCGAGCCACGCCGCCGACCAGGGCGTCGCCCTCGGCGCGATTAACTCCAACGTCTTCCAGGACAACGACTACAGGCTGGGCAGCGTCACCAACCCCGACCCGGGGGTGCGCCGCAAGGCGATCGACCACCTGCTCGAGTGCGTGGACATCATGGACGCCACCGGCTCGCGCGACCTCAAGCTGTGGTTCTCCGACGGCACCAACTACCCTGGCCAGGACGACTTCCGCAACCGGCAGGACCGGCTCGCCGCCGCCCTGCGGGAGACCTACGACCGCCTCGGCGACGACCAGCGGATGCTGCTGGAGTACAAACTGTTCGAGCCGGCCTTCTACACCACCGACGTGCCCGACTGGGGCACCGCGTACGCGCACTGCCTGGAACTCGGGCCGAAGGCGCAGGTGGTCATCGACACCGGGCACCACGCCCCCGGCACGAACATCGAGTTCATCGTGGCGTTCCTGCTGCGGGCCGGAAAGCTGGGGGCCTTCGACTTCAACTCCCGCTTCTACGCCGACGACGACCTGATGGTCGGTGCCGCGGACCCGTTCCAACTGTTCCGCATCATGTACGAGATCGTCCGCGGCGACGCCCTGCGCCCGGAGGCCGGCATCGCGTTCATGCTCGACCAGTGCCACAACATCGAGCCGAAGATTCCCGCGATCATCCGCTCGGTGCTCAACGTCCAGGAGGCCACCGCCAAGGCGCTGCTGGTCGACGCCGACGCGCTCGCCGCCGCCCAGCAGGCCGGTGACGTGCTCGGCGCCAACGCGGTGCTGATGGACGCGTACCACACCGACGTGCGGCCGCTGCTCGCCGAGCTCCGCGCCGACCTGGGCCTGGACCCCGACCCGATGGCCGCCTACACCCGCTCCGGCTACTTCGAGAAGATCCGCGCCGAACGCGTCGGCGGCCAGCAGGCCGGCTGGGGCGCCTGAGCACACCGATAACGCAGACAGGGGACATGAACCATGCACTCCGAGGTTCAGGCGCTCGTCGCCCGTAGCAACCGGCTCGGCGCCGACCCGACCACGACCAACTACGCCGGCGGCAACACCTCGGCCAAGGGCGAGACCATTGACCCGGTGACCGGTGGCCCGGTCGAGCTGCTGTGGGTCAAGGGCTCCGGCGGCGACCTCGGCACCCTCACCGAGGCGGGTCTGGCGGTGCTCCGGCTCGACCGGCTGCGCGCCCTGGTCGACGTCTACCCGGGTGTCGACCGGGAGGACGAGATGGTTGCCGCCTTCGACTACTGCCTGCACGGGCGGGGCGGGGCGGCGCCGTCGATCGACACGGCCATGCACGGACTGGTCGACGCCCCGCACGTCGACCACCTGCACCCCGACGCCGGCATCGCCATCGCCACCGCCGCCGACGGACCCGAGCTGACCAAGGAGATCTTCGGCGACCGGGTGCTCTGGGTGCCGTGGCGGCGGCCCGGCTTCCAGCTCGGCCTCGACATCGCCGCCGTGGCGCGGGCCAACCCGCAGGCGATCGGCGTCATCCTCGGTGGACACGGCATCACCGCGTGGGGGGCGACCAGCGAGGAGTGCGAACGCCACTCGCAGGAGATCATCCGTACCGCGCAGGCGTACCTCGACGAGCGCGGCCGGGCGGAGCCGTTCGGCGCGGTGGTCGAAGGCTACGAGCCGCTGCCGCCGGCCGGGCGGCGGGCCCGGGCCGCGGCGCTGGCACCCCTGCTGCGCGGGCTGGCCTGCACCGACCGCCCGCAGGTCGGGCACTTCACCGACAGCGACGTGGTACTCGACTTCGTCGCCCGCGAGCGGCACCCCGCGCTCGCGGCGCTCGGCACCTCCTGCCCGGACCACTTCCTGCGGACCAAGGTCCGTCCGATGGTGCTCGACCTGCCGCCGACCGCGCCGCTGGCCGACACCGTCGCCCGGCTCAGGGAGCTGCACGCCGCCTACCGGGACGACTACCGCGCCTACTACCAGCGCCACGCCGGTCCGGACAGCCCGCCGATGCGCGGCGCCGACCCGGCGATCGTGCTCATCCCCGGCGTCGGCATGTTCAGCTACGGGGCCAACAAGCAGACCGCCCGGGTCGCCGGGGAGTTCTACCTCAACGCGATCAACGTGATGCGTGGTGCGGAATCGGTGTCGCGGTACGCGCCCATCGACGAGGCGGAGAAGTTCCGCATCGAGTACTGGGCGCTGGAGGAGGCCAAACTCGCCCGGATGCCCAAGCCGAAGCCGCTGGCCACCCGGATCGCTCTGGTCACCGGGGCCGGGTCCGGCATCGGCCGGGCGATCGCGCACCGGCTCGCCGCCGAAGGCGCCTGCGTGGTCATCGCCGACCGGGACGTCGCCGCCGCCGAGCGGGTCGCCGGTGAGCTGGGCGGCGACGACGTCGCGGTGGCCGTACCGGTCGACGTCACCGACGCCGAGGCGGTGGCCGCCGCGGTCCGCGCGGCGGTGCTCGCCTACGGCGGGCTCGACCTCGTCGTCAACAACGCCGGACTGTCGCTGTCCAGGTCGCTGCTGGAGACCACCGAGGCGGACTGGGACATCCAGCACGACGTGATGGCCAAGGGTTCCTTCCTGGTGTCGCGGGAGGCCGCCCGGGTCCTCATCGAGCAGGGGATGGGCGGGGACATCGTCTACATCTCCAGCAAGAACTCCCTGTTCGCCGGCCCGAACAACGTCGCGTACGGCGCGGCCAAGGCCGACCAGGCCCACCAGGTCCGGCTGCTCGCCGCGGAGCTGGGCGGGCACGGCATCCGGGTCAACGGCGTGAACCCCGACGGGGTGGTGCGCGGCTCCGGCATCTTCGCCGGTGGCTGGGGTGCGCAACGGGCCGCCGTCTACGGCGTGCCGGAGGAGAAGCTGGGCGAGTTCTACGCCCAGCGCACCCTGCTCAAGCGGGAGGTGCTGCCCGAGCACGTCGCCAACGCGGTCTTCGTGCTCACCGGCGGCGAGCTGTCCCACACCACCGGCCTGCACATCCCGGTGGACGCGGGGGTCGCCGCGGCCTTCCTCCGCTGACCGGCGCCGCGGCGGAACCAGCCATGACAGACAGGGGCAGTTCGATGAGTGACCGGCACGGTACGCGGTGAGCGGCTCGGTCACGGTCGCCGCCGTCGACCTGGGGGCGTCCAGCGGCCGGGTGATGGTCGGGCACGTCGACGGTGACCGGATGGAGTTGGCCGAGGCGCACCGCTTCACCAACGAGCCGGTCCGGGTCGGCGACACCCTGCACTGGGACATCCTGCGCCTGTGGCACGGCGTGCAGACCGGCCTGCGGGCCGCCGGTCCGGTGGCCAGCGTCGGCGTCGACTCCTGGGCCGTCGACTACGGGCTGCTCGACAGCGCCGGGGCGCTGCTCGGCAACCCGGTGCACTACCGCGACGCGCGTACCGACGGGATGGCCGACCAGGTGGCGCGGCAACTCGGCCCGGAACGGCTCTACGCCACCACCGGGCTGCAACAGCTGCCGTTCAATACCCTCTACCAGTTGGTCGCGGCGGCCGGTACGCCGCAACTGGCCGCCGCCGACCGGCTGCTGCTCATCCCGGACCTGATCACGTACTGGCTCACCGGGCGGATCGGCGCCGAGCGCACCAACGCCTCCACCACCCAGCTGTACGACCTGCGGCGGCGGGCCTGGGCCACCGAACTGATGGCCGACGCGGGCATCCCGGCCGACCTGTTCCCGCCACTGCACGACCCGGGCACCCGGGTCGGCCCGGTCCGACCCGACCTGGGCCTGCCCGGCGCGCCCGAGGTGGTGGCGGTCGGCTCCCACGACACCGCGTCCGCCGTCGCCGGTGTGCCGGCGGCGGGGGAGCGGTTCGCCTACATCTCCTGCGGCACCTGGTCCCTGGTCGGGGTCGAACTGGACGCTCCGGTGCTCACCGAGGCGAGCCGGCGGGCCAACTTCACCAACGAGTCCGGCGTCGACGGCACCATCCGCTACCTGCGCAACGTGATGGGTCTGTGGCCGCTGCAGGAGTCGCTGCGTGCCTGGGGCACCACCGACCTGCCCGAGCTGGTGCGGCAGGCCGCCGGGGAACCGGCCCTGCGCTGCGTCGTCGACCTGGACGACCCGGTGTTCCTGCCCCCCGGCGACATGCCGGCCCGCATCGCCGACGCCTGTGGGCGCGCCGGCGAGCCGGTGCCCGACAGCCGGGCCGCCACCGTACGATGCGTCATCGACAGCCTGGCGCTGGCCCACCGGCGGGCGGTGCGCCAGGCCCAGCAGCTCTCCGGCCGGGACGTCGAGGCCGTGCACGTCGTCGGCGGCGGCGCCCGCAACGAGTTGCTCTGCCAGTTGACGGCCGACGCCTGCGGACTACCGGTGATCGCCGGGCCGGTCGAGGCCACCGCGCTCGGTAACATCCTGGTACAGGCCCGCGCCGCCGGTGTGGTCGGCGGTGACCTGGCGGCCCTGCGGTCCCTGCTGCGCGAGACCCAGCGCCTCGTCCGGTACGAGCCGCGGGGCGACCAGCCGGCCTGGCAGGCCGCCGAACAGCGGATGGGTGGTGGATGATGCGGGTCGCGTTGTTCGTGACGTGCCTGGCCGACACCCTGTTCCCGCAGGCGGCGATCGCGACGGTACGGCTGCTGGAGCGCCTCGGTCACGAGGTCGTCTTCCCCGAGGGGCAGACCTGTTGCGGGCAGATGCACGTCAACACCGGCTATCCGGGTGACGCGCTGCGGCTGGTGCGCCGACACGTGCGGGTCTTCGCCCCGTACGACGTGGTGGTGGCCCCGTCCGGCTCCTGCGTGGGGTCGGTGCGCCACCAGCACGCCACGGTGGCCCGGGGTGCGGGGGACGAGCGGCTGGCGGGGCGGGCCGAGGACGTCGCCGCCCGCACGTACGAGCTGTCGGAGTTCCTGGTGGACGTGCTCGGGGTGACCGACGTGGGCGCGTACTACCCGCACCGGGTGACATACCACCCGACCTGCCACTCGCTGCGGATGCTGCGGGTGGGGGACCGGCCGCTGCGGCTGCTGCGCGCGGTGCGTGGGCTGGACCTGGTGGAGTTGCCGCAGGCGGAGCAGTGCTGCGGCTTCGGCGGCACGTTCGCGGTGAAGAACGCCGACACCTCCACCGCGATGCTCGCCGACAAGATGCGTCACGTGCTCGCCACCCGGGCCGACGTGTGCACCGCCGGGGACGCCTCCTGCCTGATGCACATCGGCGGCGGTCTGTCCCGGCTGCGCGCCGGGGTCCGGACGGTGCACCTGGCCGAGATCCTGGCCAGCACCGAAGCCGGCCCCGCCGACGCCCCGGCACCGACCACGGGAGGTACGAGATGACCCGGTCCTTCCTCGGCATGCCGGCCACCGCGCCGCCCGGTGTGGGGCACCTACGCGGCACCGAGCCGTTCCCCGCCGCCGCCCGGCGGGCGCTGTCGGACGCCCAGCTGCGCCGCAACCTCGGCCACGCCACCGCCACCATCCGGGGGCGGTCGGCGGCGGTGATCGGTGAGGTGCCGGACTGGCCGGGACTGCGGGCCGCGGGTCGGGCCATCAAGACCGACACCATGGCCCGACTGCCCGAGTTGCTGGAACAGCTGGAGGCGGCGGTGACCGCGGCCGGCGGCACGGTGCACTGGGCGGCTGACGCGGTGCAGGCAAACCGGATCGTCACCGACCTGGTCCGGGCCACCGGCGCGGACCGGGTGATGAAGGTCAAGTCGATGGTTACCCAGGAGATCGGCCTCAACGAGGCTCTGGAGGCCGCCGGGATCGAACCGGTCGAGACCGACCTCGCCGAGCTGATCGTGCAGCTCGGCGACGACCGGCCCAGCCATATCCTGGTGCCGGCGATCCACCGCAACCGCTCGGAGATCAGGGAGATCTTCCTGCGGGCGATGCCGGGCGTGGACCGGGCGCTCACCGACGAGCCGGCGGCCCTGGCCGCCGCCGCGCGGCGGCACCTGCGCCAGACGTTCCTGAGTACCCGGGTGGCCGTCTCCGGGGCGAACTTCGCCGTCGCCGAGACCGGCACCCTCGCGGTGGTCGAGTCGGAGGGCAACGGGCGGATGTGCCTCACCCTGCCGGAGACCCTGATCACCGTGATGGGCATCGAGAAAGTCATCCCCACCTGGCGGGACCTGGAGGTCTTTCTCCAGTTGCTGCCCCGGGCGTCCACCGGGGAGCGGATGAACCCCTACACCTCGATGTGGACCGGCGTCACCCCGGGCGACGGGCCGCAGGCGTTCCACCTGGTGCTGCTCGACAACGGGCGCAGCGCGGTGCTGGCCGACCCGGTCGGCCGGCAGGCGCTGCACTGCATCCGCTGCTCGGCCTGCCTGAACGTCTGCCCCGTGTACGAACGCACCGGCGGGCACGCGTACGGGTCGGTCTATCCGGGGCCGATCGGCGCGGTGCTCTCCCCGCAGCTCACCGGCGTGGCGGACAATGCCTCCCTGCCGTACGCGTCGTCGCTCTGCGGTGCCTGCTACGACGCCTGCCCGGTGATGATCGACATCCCGTCCATCCTGGTCCACCTGCGCGGCCAGGCGCCCCACCCGAGGGCCGAGGCGACGGCGATGGCCGCCGCCGCGTACACGATGGACCATCCGGCCCTGTACGCGGCCGCGCAGCGCGCCGTGCGGCTGGGCCGGCTCGCCGGCCGGCGGGGGCGCGGCCTGCCGCCGCCGCTGTCCGGCTGGACCGCCAGCCGCGACCTGCCGGAGCCGCCGCGGCAGACCTTCCGTCAGTGGTGGGCCGAGCGGTGAGCGCACGGGAGGTGATCCTCGGCCGCCTGCGGGCCGCCCTCGGCGGGCCGGTGCCGGCGCCGGCCGAGGTGGCGCGGGACTACCGTGGCCCCGGGTCGGCCGTCGTCGACCTCGACCTGTTCGTGGAGCGGCTCACCGACTACCGGGCCACCGTGCACCGGTGCGCCGACGCCGACGTCGCCGGCACCGTCGACGCGGTGCTCGGCGGTCGACGGGTCGTGGTGCCGCCCGGACTGCCCCGGCACTGGCTGCCCGACAGCGTCACCGCGGTACCGGACGACGACCTCGGCGTCGACGTGGTCGCCGCCGCCGACGGGGTGGTCACCGGGGCGGCGGTGGCGGTCGCCGAAACCGGCACCATCGTGCTCGACGCGGCTGCGGACCAGGGCCGCCGGCTCATCACCCTGCTGCCCGACGTGCACGTCTGCGTACTCCGCGCCGACCAGGTCGTCGCCACCGTGCCGGACGCCCTGGCCCGGGTCGGCCCGTACCGGCCTCTGACCTGGATCAGCGGACCCTCCGCCACCAGCGACATCGAACTCAGCCGGGTCGAGGGCGTCCACGGTCCCCGCAACCTGCATGTCGTCCTCGTTGCCGCCGAGTCGGGGACGCCGGTCGACCGGGAGCTTGAAGCCCAGGGCTAGGTGCGCGCGGAGGGCTGGCCGGGGTCGCCGAGGTGTTGACCGCGTCCTCGGGGCCGGGAAAGCCCAGAGGCGCGGCGGTCGCCGGATGGTTTGGTGCCGGTTGGTGGGTTCAGCGGGTGTCGCCGAGCGACTCCAGCAGGTCCCGAAGCAGACCGGCCAGGGCCGCGCGGTCGGTGGGGGCAGCGCGGCCAGCAGCCGGTGCTCGGTGGCGACGTGGTCGGGCAGGACCTGTTCGATGAGGGCCATGCCCTCGTTGCGACTGGACGCCGTGGGCGTGGTGGCCGCTCTCGGCGGGGCGGCGTGCATGGCCCTCGGCGTGGTGCTCAGCAAGAGGTGGCCGTCGCCGGCGCCGGTTCTGGCCACCACGAGCTGGCAGCTCGTCGCCGGTGGCCTGCTGCTGGCACCGGTCGCCCTCGTCCTCGAAGGAGCCCCACCCGCCACGATGACTCCCGCCAACCTCACGGGCTACGCGTACCTCGGCGTAGCCGGCGCGATGCTCGCCTACCCGCCGTGGTTCCGTGGCATCCGGGCCCTGTCCCCGACCGAGGTGACGTTTCTCGGCCTGCTCAGTCCTCTCGTCGCGACCGCGCTCGGCTGGCTGCTCGTCGACGAACGCCTCACCGCCGTGCAGGCCGTGGGCGGCCTGATCGTCCTCGGCGCCGTGCTGGTCGCACAGACGCGGCCCTCCCGCACGATGCCGGCGGGTTTGCTCCGGACGTGTCCAGCTCAGGAACCGGCGGGTTGCGGGTCGCCGGCCCGGCTACGCGACTTGCGGACGTGCTCGATCAGGGTGATGAGCACGTCCTTCGAGGACTCCCGCTGCCGGGCGTCGCACAGCATCACCGGCACGTCCGGGTCGATGCTCAGGGCCAGCTTCACCTCGTCGAGGCTGTACCGGCGGGCCTCGTCGAAGCAGTTCACCGCGACGATGAACGGCAGATGATGCCGCTCGAAGTAGTCCACCGACGGGAAACAATCGGCCAGTCGCCGGGTGTCGGCCAGCACGACCGCGCCGAGGGCGCCGTGGGCCAGCTCGTCCCAGACGAACCAGAACCTGTCCTGCCCGGGGGTGCCGAACAGATACAGCACCAGGTCCTCGCCGAAACTGATCCGACCGAAGTCCATCGCCACCGTGGTGGTCGACTTCGACTCGACGCCGGCGAGGTCGTCGACGCCGATGCCCTTCTCGGAGAGGATCTCCTCGGTGCGCAGCGGTGCCGTCTCACTGACGGAACCGACCAGGGTGGTCTTGCCGACGCCGAAGCCGCCGGCTATGAGGATCTTGGTAGCGGTCGGGAGGGCGGTGCCGCCCTCGCCCTCAGAGTGCCCGGATTCCATTGATCAGTGCCTCGAATACGCTGTCGTCGGGGAGGGTGGTGTGCGGCTTGGGCTCGATGACCTTGACGAGCCGCCGTGCCAGCAGATCGTCGAGGAGAACACGGATCGTTCCCAGAGGAAGACCGAGGTGGGCGGCGACCTCTGCCAGCGCCAGGGGGCGTTGGCAGAGGTTGACGATGGCGATGTGCTCCGGCCCGATCCCCACCTCCAACGCCGGCGCCGGCTGCGCGGCGACCACCTGCGAAATCACGTTGAAGCGGTTCTGCGCCGCCGCGCGGCCCCTGGTCATCGCGTAGGGCCGCACGACCGGTCCGGCCGCGTCGTCCACCCACAGTGGCTCCGAATCCGGCATGGCCACCCCTACCCTCCGATGGGCTGTGCGGACCGCGCCGGGGACTCCAGGAACTTGCCGACCCGGACCACCAGTGTGGCCATCTCGTAGGCGATCAGACCGACGTCGGCGTCCTCCGTGGCCAGGACCGCCAGGCACGCGCCGTGCCCCGCGGCGGTGACGAACAAGAACGCCGACTCCATCTCGATGATGCTCTGCCGTACGCTGCCGCCGCCGAACCGCTTGCCGGCGCCCTTCGCCAGGCTCTGGATCCCGGAGGCGATCGCCGCTAGGTGCTCCCCGTCGCCGTTGCTCAGCCCCGTGGAGGAGGCGACGAGCAGCCCGTCCACGGACAGGACGATCGCGTGCCGGGCCTGCTGCACCCGTCCGACCAGTTCGTCCAGCAACCAGGCCAGATCATTGGTCGATCTGTGCTGTACCACTTCCCGTTTCCTCTTTCTGGCAGTGTTGGATCAGGTTGCCGCCGACCCGTTCGGGTCGGGCTCGTCGAGGAGTCGCTCGGCCTCGGCGCGGCCGGCGCGCGTCCCGCTCTGGTACGAAGCCATCGTGCGGCGTACCTGCTCGGGTGACCGGGGCTCCTCCGCCGTGGGTTCGGGCTCGCCGGCGGGGCCGGCGCTGTCCTTCAGCTGCGGGGCGATGTGCGCCTGACGTACCCGTACCGGCAGGCCGCCGGGGGTGCGGGCGTCCTGGGCC
>NZ_SMKF01000094.1 GCF_004348325.1 Micromonospora sp. KC213
GGCTCTGGGGTGGCGGGCGGTACGACCTGCTCGGCCAATGACGTTCCTTCCCGGGACGGGGCTGTGAGCAGACGACACCGTAGTCACCAAGATCGAAGCCTGCTGACCCGCCGGACTCAGCCGTTCAGCCATTTCCGGAAGCCGATGCTCACCCAGTCGGCGTGGGGGCCGGCGTCGCGGTGGCCGTCGGACCGGCCGTCAGGTCGACTGTCGGCGTCACCGTCGGGGCCGCGGGCGTCGGCGTCGGCGTCGGCGCAGCCGGGGTGCCGGTCGTCGGCGCGGTCCCGGGCAAGGCCGGCACGTCGACCGTCGGTGCGACCCCGGGCACGTCGGGAACGGCGACCGGCGGGCGGGGCCGGAAGGGTGCCTGCTGCGGGCAGTACGGGTAGCCACGCTGCACCGGGTTGACCTCGGGCAGGGTCGGGGCGTCGCAGGACGGCCAACCGAGCCGGATCGGGGTGCCGTTCTGGTCGAACAGCCGCGCGTTCTCGACCAGCCGACCCTCACTGTCGTAGACGTAGACGTCCTCCACCGCCTCGTACGGGTGCCCGACCGAGACCGTGTCGTACCCGTACGTGCTGTCCCAGTTGGCCCGCTCGTCCGCCTGCACCAGCACGGTCAGGCCGAAGATCACCAGGACCACCGTGCCGGCGTGCATCAGCCGGCGCGGCCAACGCTTCAGCGTACCGACGTTGCGGCCCAGCCAGATCGAGGCGAGCACAAACCCGACCAGCAGGAGAGCACCGGCGACGACGCTGTGCCCGAGCCGGGGCAGCAGGGCAACGTCCCCGTTGCTGCTCAGCACGCCGAGCAGCAGGGCGGCCAGGTAGCCGCGCAGCACCCACCACGCCGGCCGGAGCAGCCGCAGGAACTCACCCGCCGAGGCGTACCCGAGCAGGGGGCCGAGCCGGGCGTCGACGCGGGCCAGCCGGCCGCGGGCCCCGCGCACGACCGCCCCGATCCGCGACTCCAGGTTGCGGCTGCCGTCGGTCCGTTCACCCGCGCCGGCGGCGGCCCGCAGTTCGGCGGCGTACGCCTCCGGCTCGCCGAGGCGCTGCACCAGCGAACCGTCCCCCTCGGCGGCGACCTCCGCGAGATGCTCCGGCAGATCCTCGGTCAACTCGTCGCGGAGCGCCGGTGGCAGGTCGGCCAGCGCGGCGCGTACCCGTCCGACGTAGTCCGTGATCTCCTGCCCCGTGACGGTCATGCCGCCATCCCCCGATCGTCGAGCAGTCTGTCCATGGTGGTGGCGAAGGAGCGCCAGGTCTTGCCGGAGCGGGTGAGCTGGTCCCGCCCGGTGGCGTTGAGTGAGTAGTACTTGCGGTGCGGCCCGGACTCGCTCGGCACCACGTACGTGGTGAGCAGCCCGGCGGCGAAGAGCCGGCGCAGCGTGCCGTAGACCGAGGCGTCACCGACCTCCTCCAGCCCGGCCGCCTTGAGCCGGCGCAGGATGTCGTAGCCGTAGCCGTCGGAGTCCCGCAGGACGGCGAGCACCGCCAGGTCCAGCACACCCTTGAGTAGTTGTGTGGTGTCCACAGCTTCACACACTACTGCGCAGTGCGGAATACCGTCAACAGCGTGATAGCTGCGCAGCTGGGCGCACTGCGATCTCCACGAGGTTGTCGACCTCGACCAGGACCTCACCGCGCCAACCGCCGCAACGGTTCGGCGTCGCGCTGCGCGGCCTCCCGCGCGAGATCCCGCACCTAGCTGCGACGGTCGTCCGCCGCGGTCTCCGCGAGGCTCCAGGCGATGCCGTCGAGGATGTCGTGCTCCGAGGCGACCACCGAGGACATCCCGGCCCGCTCCATGATCACGCGCAACACCAGCGCACCCGCCCCGATCACGTCAGCCCGCCCCGGGTGCATCACCGGGCTGGCCAGCCGCTGCTCGCGGGTCTTCGCCAGCAGGTCGGCGGTCACGTCGGCGACCCGGTCGTAGGACACCCGGGCGTGGTGGATGCGCTTGGGGTCGTACTCCGTCAGGCCCTGGGCGATCGCGACGACGGTGGTGACCGAACCGGCGAGGCCGACCAGCGTGGCGACCTCCCGCCCCGGGACGGCCGCCAGCGCGCGGTCCACCGCGACCGCGATGTCGGCCTGCGCGGCGGCGATCTCGTCCAGCCCCGGCGGGTCGCCGTGCAGGTGCCGCTCGGTCATCCGGACGCAACCGATGTCCATCGAGATCGCCGCCTGCACGCCCTCGGTGCGGGTACCGACCACGAACTCGGTCGAGCCGCCTCCGATGTCGACCACCAGGTACGGCGGCTCGGCGTCGGCGGGCAGGCCGCGCACCGCGCCGGTGAAGGAGAGCCGGGCCTCCTCGTCGCCGGTGACCACCTCGGGGGCGACGCCCAGGGTCCGCTCCACCATGGCCCGGAAGTCACCGGCGTTCTCCGCGTCGCGCGACGCCGAGGTGGCGCACATCCGTACCCGCTGCGCGCCGAGCCGCTCGATCTCGGCGGCGTAGTCGGCCAGCGCCAGCCGGGTCCGCTCGATCGCCTCGGGAGCAAGCCGGCCGGTCCGGTCGACGCCCTGACCGAGCCGGACGATCTCCATCCGGCGGGTCAGGTCAACCAGCGGCGCCTGCGGGCCGGCCGACGGGTCGGGCAGATCGGCGACCAGCAGGCGGATGGAGTTGGTGCCACAGTCGATGGCGGCCACGCGCGTCGTCACGGCAGCAACCCTACGGCAGCCGGTCCGCCGCTACAGGCGCAGCAGCATCCGGGTGTTGCCCAGGGTGTTCGGCTTGACCCGTTCCAGGTTCAGGAACTCGGCGACGCCCTCGTCGTACGAGCGGAGCAGCTGTTCGTAGACCGGCTGCGGCACCGGCGCACCGTCGATCTCGGTGAAGCCGAACGAGGCGAAGAACCGGGTCTCGAAGGTGAGCACGAAGATCCGGGCCACCCCCAGTTCCCGGGCCGCCTCGATCAGCTCGGCGACGATCCGGTGACCGATCCGCTGCCCCCGGCAGGCCGGGTCCACCGCGACCGTGCGGATCTCGGCCAGGTCCTCCCACATCACGTGCAGCGCGCCGCAGCCGACCACGGTGCCGTCGCCGGCCACCGCGACCCGGAACTCCTGCACGTCCTCGTAGAGGGTGACGGTGGCCTTGCTCAGCAGCCGCCGGTCGTCGGTGTAGGTGTCCACCAGCCGCCGGATCCCGCGCACGTCCCCGGTGCGGGCCCGCCGAACGACGACCTCGCCCGTGCTCACTCGACGACCGGCAGGTCCACACAGGGACCGGCCGCCCACCATCGCTCCACCAACGCGAGGGTCTCGTCGCCGAACGGGTTGACCCCGGGCCCGGCGGCCAGCGCGTGTCCCAGGTGCACGTGCAGGCACTTCACCCGCCCGGGCATCCCACCGGCGGAGATGCCGGCGATCTCCGGCACCTCACCGATCGCCTCCCGGCGGGTGAGGTAGTCCTCGTGCGCCGCCCGGTAGCGGGCGGCCAGCTCCGGGTCGGCGGCGAGGCGGTCGGCCATCTCCTTCATCAATCCGGCCGACTCCAGCCGGCTGCACGCCGCCGTCGCGCGGGGGCAGGTCAGGTAGAACAGCGTCGGGAAGGGGGTGCCGTCGGTCAGCCGGGGGGTCGTCTCCACCACGTCCGGCAGGCCGCACGGGCAGCGGTGGGCCACCGCCCGGGTACCCCGGGGCGTGCGTCCGAGCTGCGCGGCCACCGCGGCCAGGTCGGCCTCCGTGGCCGGTTCGCGCTTCGGCGGGGGTACGGAGTCCGCCGCCGGCTCCTGCGGTGGTACGACAGTCACGGTGCCCATCTCTCGTTCGGTGCCGGGGTGCTGCTCACTGGTCGGGGCGCTCCGCGTTCGCCGCCCGCACGCTCGACCACAGCGTGTCGTACCAGGGATCCGGGTCCTTCGGCGGGGCCTTCGGCCGCCCGGCCGCGGCGTCCCGGGCAGCCCCCTCCGGGTCGTACAGCACGATCACCGGGGTCTCGCCGGGCGGGACCATGAAGAAGCGCTCCCGCGCCTTGATCTTGATGTACTCCTCGTCCTGCCACTTCGCGGCCTCGGCCGACAGCCGGGCGATGTCCTGCCGCTGGGCGACCTGGGCGGCCTCCATCCGCTCGATGTCCACCTGCTGGTCGAGGTAGACCCGGACCGGATAGGTGTACGCCAGGGCGAGCGCGATCAACACCGCGAAGAGCACGGTGGCCCGCCCGGTGAAGCGTCGGGGGTGGGGTGCGGTCAGCCGCCTGATGGTGCCACCGGTCGCCGTACGCCGGGCGGCGGCCGGACGGCTCGCGGAGCGTACGCCGTCGGTGCCCCGCACCCGCGCGGCGCTGCGCGGCTCGGCACGGATCCCACCGTCGCGGACCGACGTCCGGGCGCGGGCCCCGCCCGGCCGACCGGTCGGTCGGCGGGCGGGACGCGGGCCACCCGGTGTGCGGCGCTGCTGCATCGTCACACCCCTCCCCCGAGGCTTCGCGTCGTCAGGCGGAACGGTAGCGCGGGAACGCGCCCGCGCCGGCGTACCGCGCCGCGTCGGCCAACTCCTCCTCGATCCGCAGGAGCTGGTTGTACTTGGCGACCCGGTCGGAGCGGGCCGGGGCGCCGGTCTTGATCTGGCCGCAGCCGGTGGCCACCGCCAGGTCGGCGATGGTGGTGTCCTCGGTCTCGCCGGAACGGTGGCTCATCATGCAGGTGAAGCCGGCCCGGTGGGCAAGGTCCACCGCGTCGAGGGTCTCGGTCAGCGAACCGATCTGGTTGACCTTCACCAGCACCGCGTTGGCGGCCTTCTCCGCGATGCCCCGGGCGATGCGCTGCGGGTTGGTGACGAACAGGTCGTCGCCGACGATCTGGATCCGGTCGCCCACCGCCGCGGTCAGGGTGGCCCAGCCGCTCCAGTCGTCCTCGGACAGCGGGTCCTCGATGGAGACGATCGGGTAGTCGCCGATGAGCTTGGTGTAGTAGTTGCTCATCTCCTCGGCGCTCTTCGCGCTGCCCTCGAAGGTGTAGGTGCCGTTGTCGAAGAACTCGGTGGCGGCCACGTCGAGGGCGAAGACGATGTCGGCGCCCAGCCGGTAGCCGGCCTTCTCGACCGCCTCGGCGATCAGGTCCAGCGCGGCGGCGTTGGTGGGCAGGTTCGGCGCGAAGCCGCCCTCGTCGCCCAGGCCGGTCGACAGGCCCTTCTTCTTCAGCACCGACTTGAGCGCGTGGTAGACCTCGGTGCCGGAGCGCAGCGCCTCACGGAAGCTGGGCGCGCCGATCGGAGCGATCATGAACTCCTGGATGTCGACGTTGGAGTCGGCGTGCGCCCCACCGTTGAGGATGTTCATCATCGGCACCGGCAGCAGGTGCGCGTTCGGGCCGCCCAGGTAGCGGAAGAGGCTGAGCTCGGCGCTGCCGGCGGCGGCCTTCGCGACGGCCAGCGAGACACCCAGGATGGCGTTGGCGCCCAGCTCGGCCTTGTTGTCCGTGCCGTCGAGGTCGAGCATCTTCTGGTCGATCAGCCGCTGCTCGCTGGCCTCGTACCCGATGAGCTGGTCGACGATCTTGTCTTCGATGTTGGCGACCGCCTTCTCGACGCCCTTGCCCTGGTAGCGGTCGGAGTCACCGTCGCGCAGCTCGATCGCCTCGAAGGCGCCGGTGGAGGCGCCGGAGGGCACCGCCGCGCGGGCGATCGTGCCGTCGTCGAGGCCCACCTCGACCTCGACCGTCGGGTTGCCCCGCGAGTCGAGAATCTCCCGGGCCACGATTCCCTCGATGGTTGCCACTGAGTCGCTCCTCGTTCGTGTGTGCGAGTCCGGTATGGGCCGCGACGGTGCGGCGGAGGCAAGTGTTGAACGCAGCGTATCGGGCGGCGGCCCGGCGCATGGCGTCGCCCGGGCCACGGGCCGTACCGTGCACCGCGCACCCAGCCGGACATTCCCGGATTCTCCGGCCTCAACCGGCAACGGGTTTGCGTCCGGTGGACCCGATCGACCAGGCTGGTCGCCATGCCCGCCGTCTTGCCCACCCTCCGCGTGCTCACCGTGTCGGTCATCGCGTCGCTCTCCGTCACCGGCTGTCAGGCCCTGACCGACACCGGGCGCGTCCTCGGCCGGTCCGACCTGGTCAACGACCTGGCCGCGCGACTGGACGGGGCGCTGACCGAGACCTGGGCCGCCGACTACCAGTTCGACGGCGGGCGGACCGCCTCGATCGCCCAGACGCAGCAGCCGCTGCGCTCGACGTACACCTGGCCGGACGGCAAGATCACCGTCACCCAGGACTCGATCACCCGGTGCGCGACCGCCGGTGGGCGTACCAACTGCACCGTGCTGCCTCCGACGGTGACCGCCGGCAAGCCCTCGGTGCTGGTCTACACGGAGGCGAAGAAACTCGGCCTGGTCACCCCGCCGGCGGTGATGCGGCTGCTCACCGACGCCGCCCTCGATCCGGACGCGGTGATCACGCAGAGCGACACCACGGTGGCCGGCCACCACGCCACCTGCGTGGATGTCCGGCGCTCCACCGACGCCTTTCACACCTGCGTGACCAGCGAGGGCGTGTTGGGCAGCTTCGCCGGCACGCTCGACGGCCGTCCCACCGAGATGACGCTGAACCGGTTCTCCGCGGCGGTGGACGCCACCGCGTTCGACCTGCCGGCCGGTGCCGGCGTGGTCGACCGCCGCCCGGCCACCTCCTGACGCGGGATCAGATCCCGAGCAGGGTACGCAGGTGGCGCGGCGGCGGGCAGTCGTGCGCCAGCATCGCGTCGTGCCACTCGCGCACCGACACCCCGGCCGGTCGGACCCGGGCGATGTCCGCCATCTCGCTCCACCCGACGAAGTACGTGGAGAGCTGGGTGGAGGTGAGCAGCGCCCGCCGCCACTTGCCGGCCGCCTCGCCCTCCTCCTGGAAACCCCGCCCGGTCATCAGCGCCATCGCCTCGGCCTCGGGCAGCTCCTCGCAGTGCACGAGCTGGTCGAGCAGCGCGTTGATGGTCATCCGTAGCTGCATCTTGAGCTGCTGCAACCGCACCGGCAGACCACCGAAGCCGAGGCCGACCATCAGCTCCTCGGCGTACACCGCCCAGCCCTCGATGAACACTCCCGACTCGGTCAACGGCCGGACCCGGGTCGGGCCGGCGTACCGGCGGGCGTGGGCGAGTTGCAGGAAGTGCCCCGGCATCGCCTCGTGCACGGTCAGGTTGCGGATCATGTGGTCGTTGTACTCGCGGTAGAACGACTCGACCCGGTACGCGGGCCAGCCGGCCGGGGTGGGCGCGATGCAGTAGAAGGTGGGCAGGTCCGCCGTCTCCAGCGGGCCGGGCGAGTCGCAGTAGGCGACCGCCACCCCCCGGGCGAACTCCGGCATCTCCTGGATCACGCACGGGTCGTCGACCAAGGTCACCAGGTCGTGCGCGCGGACGAAGTCGGTCGCCTCGTCCAGGGTGACCGAGGCGAGGTCCACGATGGTGTGGTTGTCGGGATGCTCGGCGGCGAGCAGGTCCAGCGCCCGGCGTACCGTCTCGTCGTCGGCCGGCCCGCCGACCAGCTCGACCGCCGCCGACCGGATCTCCTCGGTGACCCGGTCCAGGTTGTCCCACGCCCGCCGCTGGACCTCCGCCGCGCCCAGCTCCGTGTCGAGGGTGTGCCACAGTCGCGCCTCCCAGCGCCGCCGCCCCAGCCGGGGGTCGCGCCCCGGGCCGGCGTCGGCGGCCAGGCCGTCCCGCAGCCAGGCCACGAACTCCTCCAGCGCGGCGATGGCACCGGTGGCTGCCGGCCCCAGCCGGTCGTATCCGGCGGGCACCTGGGCCAGCAGCGCCGGCACCTCGTCGCGGATCAGCGCCGCGGTGCCGGTGAACTGCCCGACCGCCGTCTCGGCATGGATCCGCGGCATGTCGCGCAGCGTCGCCCGCGCGGTCGCCAGGGCGTCGGGTACGGCCGCCAGCCGCCCCGCCAGGTGGGTCAGCCGCTCCTCCACCGGGGCGTACGGGCGGGCGAACAGGGCGTGCAGCACCGGGCCCGGGTTGTGCCGCAGCGGGTCCCACTCGTGGCTGCGGATCTCGGCGTTGTCGAACAACGCCCGGTCCACGAAGGAGCTGAGCAGGGCGTGATCGACCCGCTCGTCGACGTCGAGGGCGTCCGCGTCCAGCTCGGCGAGGGCGTCGGCGGCGTCGGTCAACATCGCCTGGTCCGCCGCGACGGCGTCGGCGGAGAGGTCGGGTAGCCGGTCGTCGTACCGGTGGTCCCCGACGGACGTGGCGAGGCCGGGGCGGCTCTCCAGCAGGGCGTCGACGATCCGTTCGGCGAGGGGTACGAAGGACTCCATCCCCCGACCCTACCGACGCCTGCGCACCCGCCGTGGCACGCGGCCCGGCTCGGTTATCCACGATCCGGAACCATGAACAAGGCGGCTATGCACGCGGTGTATACCCTCAGTGTAGTCTGCTGACATGAACGTTCCTGTCACCCTCCTCGGCCTGCTCGAACGGGAGCCCAGCCACGGCTACGACCTGAAACGCGAATATGACGCGTACTTCGGCCGCGGCAAGCCGCTGCCGTTCGGCCAGGTCTACTCGACACTCAGCCGACTGGCCCGCGACGGCAAGGTGGTGATCAGCGAGGTCGGTCCGGGTGACGGGCCCGACCGCAAGCGCTACGTCATCACGGACCTGGGCGCGACCGAGGTGGAGCAGTGGCTCACCCAGCCGGTCGAGCCGGAGCCGCATCTGCAGACGGTGCTGTTCGCCAAGGTCGTGCTCGCGTTGATGCTGGACCGCCCCGCCGGTGAATACCTCGACACCCAGCGCCGCGCGCACCTGCAACGGATGCGCGAGCTCACCGAGATCAAGCGCACCGGCGGTCTCGTCGACGCGCTGCTGGCCGATCACGGCCTGTACCACCTGGAGGCGGACCTACGGTGGATCGAGATGACCGGCGCTCGGCTGGACGCCCTCAAGAAGGAGGTGCGGCCATGACGATCGCGATCGAGGCGCGGAACGTGATGTTCTCGTTCGGCAGGACCCCCGCGCTGCGGGGGGCCAGCATCGCCGTGGAATCGGGCGAGATCCTCGCCATCATGGGGCCCAGCGGCTCGGGCAAGTCGACGCTGCTGCACTGCCTGGCCGGCATCCTTGTTCCCGGCTCCGGAGAGGTCCTGTTCGACGGAGCCCGGGTCGACTCCATGACCGAGGCCGAACGCAGCAGGCTGCGCCGGGACCGCTTCGGGTTCGTCTTCCAGTTCGGTCAGCTCGTCCCGGAGCTCACCGCGGTGGAGAACGTCGCCCTGCCGTTGCTGTTCGGCGGGGTCCGCCGGACGGAGGCGCTGCGAAAGGCGTACGGCTGGTTCGAACGGCTCGGCATGGACGGCATGGAGCAGCGCCGATCGGGGGAGCTGTCCGGTGGCCAGGCGCAGCGCGTCGCCCTCGCCCGCGGCCTGGTCGCCGGGCCGAAGGTCCTCTTCGCCGACGAGCCGACCGGCGCGCTCGACTCGCTCACCAGCGAGCAGGTCATGGACCTGCTGGTCGCCGTGGCCCGTGAGCAGGGCACCACGGTTGTCCTGGTGACCCACGAACCACGGGTCGCCGCGTGCGCCGACCGCGAGGTCATCGTCCGCGACGGGCGCGTGAACGCGCCGGATCGGATCGCGTCATGATCGGCTTCGGGCTACGCCTCGCGGTGGCCGGCGGCCGGGAGGCGCTCACCCGGCTCGTCATCATCGCCGCCGCGGTCGCCGTGGGCGCCGGGCTCCTGCTGACCACCCTCGCCGGCGTCAACGCCGTCAACGCGCAGCTCACCCGGTACGCCTCCCTGCATCCCACCGCCTCGACGGGCGGCACCGCGGATCCGCTGTGGTGGTCGACACGGGGCGATTACTTCCGCGGCGAGCAGATCATCCGCATCGACGTCGCCGCGACCGGGCCGGACGCGCCCACCCCCGTCGGCATTCCGAAGACGCCGGGGCCGGGCGAGTACCACGCCTCGCCGGCGATGCGGCAACTGCTCGCCGCCAACCCCGCCGACCAGCTCGGCGACCGCTACCCGGGGCGCGACGTCGGCACGATCGGTCCGGCAGCGCTCACGTCGCCGGACGCCCTGCTCATCATCGTCGGCGGCGCCCCCGACGAGGTCGCCAAGCTGCCGAGAGCCAGACAACTCACCAGCATCGGCGACAACACCCCCGCGCTCCCCGAGACCGTGGTGAATCTCATCATGGGCGTGATAGCCGGTGGTCTGCTGTTTCCGGTGCTGATCTTCATCGGCACCGCCACCCGGCTCAGCGCCGCCCGCCGGGAGCAGCGGTTCGCCGCGATGCGCCTGGTCGGCGCGACACCGAAACAGATCTCGATGATCGCGGCGGCCGAGGCGGCCGCTGCGGCCGTCGTCGGCACCGCCCTCGGCTTCGTGCTGTTCTTCGCCTTCCGCGGCCACCTCGCCGCGATTCCGTTCACCGGCATGCGGTTCTTCACCGACGACATGTCGCTGGGAGCGCTGGACATCCTGGTGGTCGCGCTCGGCGTTCCGGCCGGCGCGGTGCTGGCGGCGCGGGTCTCGCTACGACGCGTCCGGATCTCCCCGCTCGGCGTCACCCGGCGGGTCACCCCCCGGCCCCCGCGCGCGTACCGGCTTATCCCGCTCGCGCTCGGCGTCGCCGTGCTGGCATTCGCCCTCGTCCACCGGCCCCCCACGGCGGACGGCCAGACCGCCGTCTTCCTGCCCGGACTGCTGCTGATCATGGCCGGACTGATCCTCGCCGGCCCCTGGCTGACCATGATGGGCGCCCGGGCCATGGCACGGCGCGCCAGCCGACCTGCCACGCTCATCGCCGCGCGGCGCCTCGCCGACAACCCGAGGGCCGGCTTCCGGGCGATCAGCGGCATCATGCTCGCCCTCTTCGTCACGAGCGTGGCCGTCGGCGTGATCACCACGATCGTCGCCAATCGCGGCCCGGCGCCGATCGGATCGACCGACGCCGGCACACTGTCCACCGTCTTCACCGAGAACCCGCCGTCGGTGCCCGACACCGTGCTGACCGACCTGCGCGCGGTCCCCGGCGTGCGCAGCACGACGGTGGTCCGCGAGAACCCGGCCCTCGGCAACGGCCGCGATCCAGGGTTGGTCGCGTGCACCGACCTTCCGCCGGCGTACGGCCGGTGCGCCGACGGCGTCACCGTTGCCGAGGTGCCGATGAACCTCATACCCTTCGAGCAACCGGCATCCTCCACGAGGGTCTGGCCCGCCGCGTCCGTCACGTTCGACGAACTCCAGCGGTTGCCGGTGGCGTCGATCGTCGTCGGGACCGACGCTTCGGCCGCCGCGCTGGAACGCTCGCGCACCGTTCTCGAGGTTGCCTACCCGACGGAATTCTGGGTAGCCCCCAACGTGCCCGGCGACTTCGAGGCCGACTTCGCCAACCAGGTACGCGGCTGGCAACAACTGGCCCACGTCATCATCATCGCCAGCCTCGCACTCGCCGGCTGCAGCCTGGCGGTCAGCGTGGTCGGCGGCCTCAGTGAACGCAAGCGCCCGTTCAGCCTGCTCCGCCTCAGTGGCGCGCCGGTGCGGACCCTGCGACGCGTGGTTCTCCTGGAAAGCGCCGTGCCGATGCTCGCCGTGGCTGTGGTCGCGGTCGGCATGGGCTTCCTCGCCGCCCAGTTGTTCCTCAAGGCGCAGATGGACTACACGCTCACCGCTCCAGGCGGAGGGTTCGCCGCCATCGTGATCGTCGGCTTGGCCGCCTGCCTCGGCATCATCGCCTCCACCCTGCCGTTGCTGGAGCGCATCACCGGCCCAGAGACCGCACGCAGCGAATGACCGGGAGGGTCGGCGGGGGGATCACACCCCGGGAGGCGGTGCGGCGGCGGCGCGCGAGATCAGGGGCGAGCGGCGCGTTCGGCGGCGCGGACGGCGTCGGCGTACGCGAGGGTGGTGCGCCGCAGCGCCGCCTCCGCGTCGATGCCGGCCTCCCGGGCGGCGGCGACCGTGGCCAGCAGGCTCGCGCCGAGCCTCGCCTCCGGATCGACCTGCGAGTCGGCCAACGGGGGCGGGACGGCCAGGCCGACCCGGCCGGCGCGATCCAGGACCTTCGCCGCCAGGGCGAGCGCCGGCTGGCTCAACGCGATGCCGTCGAGCACCGACGCGCGGGCCTTCTCCTCCCGCTTGATCCGCTCCCAGCTGGCCTCGATCTCCTCGATGGTGCCCGCCTCGCCGCCGGCGAAGACATGCGGGTTGCGGCGAACCATCTTGTCCACCAGGACGCCGGCCACGTCGTCGACGTTCCACCGCTCGCCCTCGGGCAGGTTCTCCGCCAGCCGCGCGTGCAGCAGCACCTGGAGCAGCACGTCGCCCAACTCCTCACGGAGCGCGTCGGTGTCGTCGGCGCTGATCGCGTCGTACGCCTCGTAGCACTCCTCCAGCAGGAAACCGGCGAGGCTACGGTGGGTCTGCGCCCGCTTCCACGGGTCGCCGCCCGGGGAGGCCAGCCGGTCCATCACCTCGACCGCGTCCAGCAGCCGCGCGCCGGGCGGATCCCACGAGCCGTACATCAGCTCCAGTTCGGCCAGCCCCGGTTCCCGGGCCAGCCGCAGCCCCAACTCCCGGGCCAGCGACTCGTCGCCGGTCGGCCCGGCCAGCCAGACCGCCGTACCGTGCCCGGCGACCGCGTCGAGCAGCGCCTGGGTGGCGCCGGTGTCGACCAGGGTGACCTCGACGCCCGCCGCCCGGACCGCCACGGTCAGCGGGCTCTCCGCGCCGGCCAGCACCGGCGCGGAGCGTACGGCGTCCCAGGCGGCGGCGGTCAGCAGGCCGGCAGGCAGCCGGGGTGAGGTGACCAGCAGGACGATCCGGGCGCAGGTGCTCAGGGCGCCACCGCCTGCTGCTCGTCCGGGGTGACGGCGGGGTCAGGGGTCGAGACCTCGGTGACCGGGCTGCTCGCCTCGACGTACGGCAGGGCGTAGAAGATCAGCTCCTGGCCCTTGTTCACGAAGGAGGGCACCCCGAGAGGCGTGAAACGCGGGTTCACCGAGAGGTCGACCTTCTCGGCCTGCTCCTCCAGCCCCGCGCTGAGCGCCGCCGCTGAACGCACGAATCCGCCGTCGCCGAAGACCTGCCGTACCTGGGCCACGGTCAGCCCGGGCTGGATCCCGCCAACCTTCGCGATGGCGTGGTAGACCGCCATCACCGACTCGTCGCTCAGCTCGGCCGGCGGCAGCTGCTGGTTGAGCGTCGTGGAGATGTCCACCCACTCGCCCCACAGCTTCGCGTACTCGGCCTGCGGCGGCATCCGCAGCTCCGGGGCGAGCTGCTCCGGGGTGAACTGGTCGGTCACCGACAGGCCCCGCTCGGCCACGATCCGCTTGCCCAGGTCGATGCTGACCAGCAGGTTCACCACGTCCTGCCGGGTCACCGTCGAACGGAGCTGATCCGCGGTGGGGGTGGCGCCGGCCTCGGTGGCCTGCTGCCGGACCGCCTCCGCGAAACGCGACTGGGCGTCGTCGTAGATCTCGTCCACCCGGTCGATGGAGTAGGTGCGGTCCCCGACGTACGCCGCCACGTCCGGCGACATCCTGCCGCAGGCGGTCAGAGAGAGGACACCGAGAGCCGCGACGCTGGCGGCGGCGATGAGACGGCGAGCACGCATGACGGTCACTCTCTCATGCCCTCCCCGCTGCGGCGACAGCCCCCACCCACTCCTCGGGCTCGCCTGTGTCACCTTCCACTCGCCACTGCGGGGCGGGCAGAACCGGCCCACTCCTCGGGCTCGCCTGTCTCACCTTCCGCTCGCCACTGCGGGGCGGGCAGAACCGGCCCACTCCTCGGGCTCGCCCAACACGTCGGAGAGGAGTTGGGCGCACCACTCCAACAGCGCCTGGTCGCGCAGCGGCTCACCGCCCACCCGCCGGGTGCTCGGCCGGGGCACGCTGACCTGGTCGAGGGCCTGCTTGTAGACCGAGTCCGGGTGGTACCGCTTGAGCCGCAGCTGCTTCGAGTCGGGCAGCGGCAGCGGGCCGAACCGGATGTGCTTGCCCTGCAACGACACGTCGGTGAGGCCGTACCGGCGGGCCAGCAGCCGGAACCGGGCCACCGCGACGAGGTTCTGCACCGGAGCGGGCGGTTCGCCGTACCGGTCGGTCATCTCGGCGACCACCTCGCGCAGCCGCTCGGAGTCGCGCGCCTCGGCGAGCTTGCGGTACATCTCCAGGCGCAGCCGTTCCACGCCGACGTAGTCGTGCGGCAGGTGCGCGTCGACCGGCAGGTCGACCTTGACCTCGCTCTCCTCCTCCGGGCGCTCGCCCTTGAACGCCGACACCGCCTCGCCCACCATCCGGACGTACAGGTCGAAACCGACGCCCTCGATGTGGCCGGACTGCTCGCCGCCGAGCAGGTTGCCGGCGCCCCGGATCTCCAGGTCCTTCATCGCCACGTACATGCCGGCGCCCAGCTCGGTGTGCTGGGCGATGGTGGCCAGCCGCTCGTGCGCGTGCTCCGTGAGCGGCTTGTCCGGCGGGTAGAGAAAGTACGCGTACGCACGCTCCCGGCCCCGGCCGACCCGGCCCCGGATCTGGTGCAGCTGGGCCAGGCCGAGCAGGTCGGCCCGCTCCACGATCAGGGTGTTGGCGTTCGGGATGTCGATGCCCGACTCGACGATCGTGGTGCAGACCAGGACGTCGAACTCCTTCTCCCAGAAGCCGACCATCACCTTCTCGAGCGCTTCCTCGCCCATCTGGCCGTGCGCCACCGCCACCCGCGCCTCGGGCACCAGCTCGCGGATCCGCCGGGCCGCCCTCTCGATCGACTCCACCCGGTTGTGCAGGTAGAAGACCTGCCCGTCGCGGAGCAGCTCGCGGTGGATGGAGGCGGCCACCTGCCGATCGTCGTACGCCCCGACGAAGGTGAGCACCGGGTGCCGCTCCTCCGGCGGGGTGGCGATGGTGGACATCTCCCGGATGCCGGTGATCGCCATCTCCAGCGTCCGGGGGATCGGGGTGGCCGACATGCTCAGCACGTCGACCGAGGCCCGCATGCTCTTCAGGTGTTCCTTGTGCTCGACGCCGAAACGCTGCTCCTCGTCGATGATCACCAGTCCGAGGGACTTGAACCGGGTGGCCGACTGGAGTAGCCGGTGGGTGCCGATGACGATGTCGACGGTGCCGTCGGCGATCATCTCCAGCGTCCGCTCGCTCTCCTTCGGGGTCTGGAACCGGGACAGCTGCCGGATGGACACCGGGAACTGGCTCATCCGCTCGGCGAAGGTGTTGTAGTGCTGCTGCACCAGCAGCGTGGTGGGCACCAGCACCGCCACCTGCTTGCCGTCCTGCACCGCCTTGAACGCCGCCCGGACCGCGATCTCGGTCTTGCCGTACCCGACGTCGCCGCAGATCAGCCGGTCCATCGGGACGGTCTGCTCCATGTCCCGCTTGACCTCCTCGATCGCGGAGAGCTGGTCCGGCGTCTCCTGCCACGGGAAGGCGTCCTCCAGCTCCCGCTGCCAGGGGGTGTCCGGGCCGAACGAGTGCCCCTTGGACGCCTTCCGGGCGGCGTAGAGCTGGATCAGCTGGGCGGCGATCTCGCGGACCGCCTTGCGAGCCCGGGCCTTGGACTTCTGCCAGTCCGACCCGCCCATCTTGTGCAGGGTGGGCTGCTCGCCGCCGACGTACCGGGAGAGCTGGTCGAGCTGGTCGGTCGGGACGAACAGCCGGTCGCCGGGCTGGCCACGCTTGCTCGGGGCGTACTCGATGACCAGGTACTCCCGGCTCGCGCCGTTGACCGTGCGTTGCACCAGCTCGACGTACCGGCCGATGCCGTGCTGCTCGTGCACGACGTGGTCGCCGGTCTTCAGCTCCAGCGGGTCGATGGTGTTGCGCCGCCGGCTCGGCATCCGGCGCATGTCCCGGGTGGAGGCGCCCCGGCCACCGGTGACGTCGTTGCCGGTGAGCAGCACGAACTTCGACGCCTCGTCGACGAAACCGGTGGTCAGCCGCCCGCAGCAGACCAGCAGCTCACCGGGGGCCGGCGCGGTCGGCACCTGGTCGACCAGGCGGGCGCCGAGGCCCGCGTCGTGGAGCACCTCGACGGCCCGCTGGGCGGGACCGTGCCCCTCGAAGACCAGCGCGATCGACCAGCCCTCACCGGCCCAGCGCTTGAGGTCGTCGACCACCCGGGCGGTCTCGCCGTGGTAGAGCGGGGCGGGTTGGGCGGCCAGGGTCACCGCGATGGCGTCGTCCGGGGTGACGTCGACCTCGCCGGGCGCGTCCTCCCACGGTTGCCGGGCCGGGGCGGTGGCGTCGGCCTCGGCCAGGCCGAACGGCGCGAGCGTCCACCACGGCTGGCGCAGGGCACGGGCGTGCGCACGGACGTCGGCGAGGGTCCGGAACGCGGCGGCGCCGACGTCCACCGGGGCCTGCCCGCCGGTCGCGGCGGCCTGCCAGCTGGCCTGGAGGAACTCGTCGGAGGTACGGACCAGGTCGTGCGCCCGGGTGCGGATCCGCTCCGGGTCGCAGAGCAGCACGTGGGTGCCGGCCGGCATGCAGTCCAGCAGCAGTTCCATCGAGTCGGGCCCGATCAGCGCCGGGGCGAGGGATTCCATCCCCTCGACCGGGATGCCCTCGGCCAGCTTGTCGAGGATCTCGGCCAGTTCCGGGTGCTCCTCGGCGAGCGCGGCGGCCCGCTTCCGCACCGCCGGGGTAAGCAGCAGTTCCCGGCAGGGCGGGGCCCACAGCCGCGGCACACCCTCGATGGTCCGCTGGTCGGCGACGGCGAAGGTGCGGATCTCCTCCACCTCGTCGCCCCAGAACTCGACCCGGGACGGGTGCTCGTCGGTGGGCGGGAAGACGTCCAGGATGCCACCGCGTACGGCGAACTCTCCCCGCTTGGTGACCAGGTCGACCCGGGCGTACGCCAGGTCGGTGAGCCGGCGGGCCACCTCCTCCAGGTCCGCCTCGTCGCCGGCGGCGAGCTGGACCGGCTCCAGGTCGCCGAGTCCCTTGAGCTGCGGCTGTAGCAGGGACCGGACGGGGGCCACCACGACCCGCAGGGCACCGCTCCGGCCGTCCAGCTCCATCGATGCGGGGTGTGCCAGCCGGCGCAGTACCGCCAGTCGCCGGCCCACCGTGTCGGAGCGCGGCGAGAGCCGTTCGTGCGGCAGCGTCTCCCAGGACGGAAAGACCTCCACCTGCTCCGGCGGGAGGAGGCTGGCCAGCGCGGCGGCCAGGTCGTCGGCCTCACGGGTGGTGGCGGTCACCGCGAGCACGGGACGTCCGGCCCCACCGGCTGGCTCGTCGGCGGCGACGGCGGCGACGGCGAACGGGCGCAGCGCGGCCGGGGCCGTGAGGTCCAGCCCGTCCACCTGGGCGGCACCGGAGCGCGCCAGGTCACGCGCCCGGGCCAGCCCGGGGTCGGCCAGGGCGGCGGTGAACAGTCCGGTGAGCATCAGTGACCACTTCCCCGCGGGAGCACACGACGATCACCCCTCGCCCGGTCTGGACGGGGGGTCTGCGTCTCGACACTATCTCCACGAGACCCGATCGGCCCGCCTGCCATGGCGGACCCAGGTGACCCACAGCCGGGATCTTGACTGGGTGGGCGGCGAATGGTCGGGTGGGGGCATGACGGGGCAGCATCGCGCACAATTCGACGCAGAGATCACCTTCGCCAACGGTGGCGGTCTGCGGACCGACGGTTTCCGGCTGGACATCCCCGGCCCGGACATCGACGACGACGAGCTGGCCGCACTCCTTGTCCGGCACCTCGGGCTGCTGATGGTGGACACGGTACGGATCAGCAACAAGACGATCATCGAGGAGCCGCACAAGGGCGGTCGTGGTGTGGCCGCACCCGACGGCGGCGGGGCTCGACGCCTGGTCGAGCTGAGCCACGTGGTCACCGACGGGATGGTCACCCTGCCCGGCTGGCCGGCACCCCGGATCACCGAGTGGCTGACCCGGGAGGCGTCCCGGGCGAACTACGCCCCGGGCACCGACTTCCAGGTGGGCCGGATCGACATGATCGCCAACACCGGCACCTACCTGGACGCTCCGGCACACCGGTACGCCGACGGCGTGGACCTCACCGGCATACCGTTGGACCGGCTCGCCGACCTGCCCGGCCTGCTGGTCCGGGTGCCGGCCGGCACGCGGGCGGTGGACCGGCTGCTGCTGGCGCCGTACGACGTGGCCGGGCGGGCGGTGCTGCTGCACACCGGCTGGTCCGCGCACTTCGGCACCGACCGGTACGCCGCGCCCGACGCACCCCATCTCACCGCCGACGGGGCACAGGCACTGGTCGAGGCGGGCGCGACCCTGGTCGGCATCGACTCGATCAACATCGACGACATGAGCCCGGCCGCGCGGGGCGAACGCCCCGCGCACAGCGCCCTGCTGGCCGCCGGCATCCCGATCGTGGAGCACCTGACCGGTCTGGACGCGCTGCCGCCGGAGGGGTTCCGGTTCACCGCCGCCCCGCCGAGGGTGGCCGGGATGGGCACCTTCCCGGTCCGCGCCTTCGCCGTCGTCTGACCGCCCCCGGTTGGCAAGATCTACTCCGATTGCGGCGTGTCGGCGTATCCGGAAGACCAGATACCCCCGTCTGCCGCAATCGGAGTACCACTCGCCGGCGACGACGGTTCAGGCCACCCGGAGCGCGGTCGGGCCCAGCCGGCGCACCAACCGTTGGGACAGGTACGCGAGGGCGCGGGACTGGGCCAGGTCGAGCGGCCACCGGTCGACCTCAGCCCCGGCGGACAGCTCCAGCAACAGGCCGGACGGCGGGGTCGGGCCGACCTCCATCCGCCACAGGCCGAGCCGGGCCTGGATCACCTCGTCACCCCGGACGGCCGTGTCGACGAGACGGGACAGGTGCAGGTCGTTGCGCCCGGCGCAGTCCGGGCCGCGTAGGCACCAGTGGGGGTGGGTGTCGTTCGATAGGTTGTCCACGGGCCGGGGTCCTTCCCGGTCAAGGCCCGGGGATCGGAGTGCCACCTCCACCCCGGGCCGCCTTGTAGGTCTGGGAGACCTGCCACGGTCGCCCTCCTGAACCTAGAACTACCTGTCATGTCAGGTCAAGCCCTTGCAGCACATTTCATTGACGGTCCGCGTCCAGCCGTGATCACATGGGCACACCTGCCACGGAAGTCTGCCCATGCCTGCCTACACCAAGAAGCAACGCCTCATCGACACGTTGACCCGGCGCATCGAGTCGGGCGAGTATCCGCCGGGTGCCAAGCTGCCGTCCGGCACCGAACTCTGCCTTGAGTTCCAGGTCTCTCGCCAGGTGGTGCGATCCGCCATCGACTGGCTGAAGGCACGCGGGCTCGTTGACGGCGCACCCGGAGCGGGTGTCTTCGTTCGGGATCCCGGCGCTCAGTAACGAGCCCGCAGGCCGGAGCCGCCCCGTCAAGAGGTGCGGCCATCCATGATCGTGGGGAAGGTGACATCCCGGTCCCCCTCCTTACCGAGGGGGCGGCACGGATACCATCCAGGGAGTCGGACAGCGCTGTCCTTCGTACTCGCGTAAGGAGCGCATGGTGACCGACCAGCACGACCACGACGGGCCCGACGCCGCTCTCCGGGCCGACATCCGCCGCCTCGGCACCCTGCTCGGCCAGACCCTGGCCCGCCAGGAGGGTCGGCCCCTGCTCGACCTGGTCGAGGAGATCCGCGCTCAGGTCCGCTCCGACCCCCCGGCCGCCGCGCGGCAGCTCGGCGGGCTGGACGTGACCACCGGCACCAAGCTGGCCCGCGCCTTCTCCACCTACTTCCACCTGGCGAACATCACCGAGCAGGTGCACCGGGCCCGGGAGCTGCGCCGTCGCCGCGCCATGCACGGTGGCTGGCTGGACCAGGCGGCCAAGATGATCGCCGAACGCGGCGTGCCGGCCGAGGAGATCGCCGCGGCGGCCCGCCGGCTCGCGGTACGCCCGGTGTTCACCGCCCACCCCACCGAGGCGGCCCGCCGTTCCATCCTGTCGAAGCTGCGCGCCGTCGCCGACGAGTTGGACGCCGAGACCGCCAACGCGATCCTCTACGGCGCCAGCGACGAGGGGCCGGCCAACCGGCGGCTCGCCGAACTGCTCGACCTGATGTGGCAGACCGACGAGCTGCGGCTGGACCGGCCCGACCCGACCGACGAGGCCCGCAACGCCATCTACTACCTGCGCGACCTGTACGCCGAGGCCGCGCCGCAGGTCCTCGACGACCTCGCTGACACACTGCGTACCCTCGGTGTGGAGACCTCCCCGACGGCCCGGCCGTTGACCTTCGGCACCTGGATCGGCGGCGACCGGGACGGCAACCCGTTCGTCACCCCGGCGGTCACCCGCGAGGTGCTGCGCATCCAGCACGAGCACGGCATCGCCGCCACCGAGAAGGCGATGGACCACCTCATCAACGAGGTCTCCGTCTCCCGCCGGCTGCGCGCGGTGTCGCTGGACCTCTCCGCCAGCCTCGCCGCCGACCTGGACGCGCTGCCGGAGGTGGCACCCCGGTTCCGTCGGGTCAACGCCGAGGAGCCGTACCGGCTCAAGGCCCGGTGCGTGAAGGCGAAGCTGGCCAACACCCGACAGCGGCTGCGCAACGCCACCCCGCACGTGCCGGGGCGGGACTACCGCGGCTCGGCCGAGCTGATCGCCGACCTGGAGCTGCTGCGTGCCTCCCTCGCGCGCAACTCCGGGCAGCTCACCGCCGTGGGCCGGCTCGCCTCCACGATCCGTACCGTCTCCGCGTTCGGCCTGCACCTGGCGACGATGGACGTCCGGGAACACGCCGAGAAGCACCACGAGGTGCTCGCCCAGCTGTACGCGGCCGTCGGCGAGGTCGCCGACTACCCGGCGCTGAGCCGGTTGGAACGCACCAAGCTGCTCGCCGACGAGTTGACCGGCCGCCGGCCGCTCTCCACGATGGACACCCCGCTGACCGAGAGCGCGCAGAAGACGTTCGACGTGTTCGGCACGATCCGGGAGGCGCAGGACCGGTTCGGCGCCGAGGTGATCGAGTCGTACATCATCTCGATGACCCTGGGTGTCGACGACGTGCTCGCCGCGGTGGTGCTGGCCCGCGAGGCCGGCCTGGTCGACGTGCACAGCGGGCGGGCCCGGGTCGGCTTCGTACCGCTGCTGGAGACCCCGGCCGAGCTGAACGCCGGCGGCGACCTGCTGGACGAGCTGCTGTCGCTGCCCGCCTACCGGGCCCTCGTCGCGGCCCGTGGCGACGTGCAGGAGGTGATGCTCGGCTACTCCGACTCCAACAAGGAAGCCGGCATCACCACCAGCCAGTGGTCCATCCACCGGGCTCAGCGCGCGCTGCGCGACGTGGCCGCCCGGCACGGCGTACACCTGCGGCTCTTCCACGGCCGGGGCGGCACGGTGGGTCGCGGCGGCGGCCCCACCCACGAGGCGATCCTGGCTCAGCCGTACGGCACCCTGGACGGCGCGATCAAGGTGACGGAGCAGGGCGAGGTCATCTCCGACAAGTACACGCTGCCGGCGCTGGCCCGGGAGAACCTGGAGCTGACCGTGGCCGCGGTGCTCCAGGCGACACTGCTGCACACCGCGCCCCGGCAGCCGGCCGAGATGCTGGAACGCTGGGACGCGGCGATGGACGTGGTCTCCGACTCGGCGTACCGGTCGTACCGGTCATTGGTGGAGAATCCGGACTTGCCGGCGTACTTCTGGGCCTCCACCCCGACCGAACTGCTCGGCGCGCTGAACATCGGCTCCCGGCCGGCGAAGCGGCCGAACACGGGCGCCGGCCTGGGCGGCCTGCGGGCCATCCCGTGGGTGTTCGGCTGGACGCAGACCCGGCAGATCGTGCCGGGCTGGTTCGGTGTCGGTTCCGGCCTCGCCGCGGCCCGCGCCGCCGGGTTGGACGACGTGCTCGCCGAGATGCACCGCAACTGGCACTTCTTCCGCACGTTCCTGTCGAACGTCGAGATGATGCTGACCAAGACGGACCTCACCATCGCCCGCCGCTACGTGGAGACGCTGGTCCCGAAGAAGCTGCACCCGATCTTCGAGACGATCGAGCAGGAGTACGAGCTGACCAAGCAGGAGGTGCTGGCGGTCACCGCCTCGCCGGCCCTGCTGGACAACTCACCGGTGCTTCAGCGCACCCTCGCCGTGCGGGACACCTACCTGGAGCCGCTGCACCACCTCCAGGTGGCGCTGCTTCGCCAGTACCGCGACTCCGGGGCCGCCGGGCGTGCGGTGGCCACCGCGCCGGGCGGGCGGCGGGCTCCCAGCGACGGTACGGCGTTGGAGCGGGCGCTGCTCACCACGGTCAACGGCATCGCCGCCGGCATGCGCAACACCGGCTGACTGTCCCGCCGGCGCTCTGCCGCCGCCTTGCCAGCGCTGTGCCACGCCAGTTGCGGCAAAGCGGGGTGTCCCGCACCTCTGACACCCCGCTTTGCCGCATCCCGTGTCGATCATGCCCGGCCCAGGGATGACCGGGCAGCGGCACCGAAGCCGTCAGTCGCCGAACCCACCACCGAAGTCACCACCACCGAAATCACCACCACCGAAGTCACCACCACCGAGGTCACCACCACCGAGGTCACCGGCCCCGGCGTCGCCGGCCCCGGCGTCGCCGCCGGTGACGTCCCCCTGGTCGCCGTAGTCGGCGCCGTCGCCGAAGCCCTCCTGGTAGCCGGCCTCGTAGCCAGGGTCGGCGAAGGCCGGGGAGAACAGCGCGTCGGCGATCAACATGCCGCCGATCACCCCGGCGCCCGCGCCCAGCGCGGTCTTCCACCACGGCGTGGAGTACCAGCCGGCCGGCACCGGCCGCCCCTGCACC
>NZ_SMKF01000095.1 GCF_004348325.1 Micromonospora sp. KC213
TACCCGCCCCGCCCCGGCCTGCCCCCGAGCGGCCGGGGCGGGCGCGTGTCCGTCCTCGGACACAATCTAGTACATGATCCACTTGGGGCTGCCTGAGCGGAGACCGTGCGGGTGGTCGGCCGGTAGGTGAGGGTCAGTCCCCGTTCGCGGTAGATCAGCGACTTGTCTGCGGGGTCCGCGTCGCGGAGTACGGCGGGGATGTTTCCCAGGGTTTCTACGATGTGAAGGATTTCGTCGGGGCTCATGGTCTGGCGTGCGGTGAGGCGTCGCAGGGTGGCCTCGGCGGTGACCTGTTCGGCTTGGACGTCGGCGATCCATCTGGTGACGATGGTGGGGTCGGTGCCGCTGTCGAGCGGTAGCGGTCGAGTCGTGTTTTGCAAGTGGTGATGGTTCCTGTGCTGTTGTGATTGCCTGCTGGTCGGTGTTGTCGTGTTGGGTGTCGGTTATTGCGTGGACGGGTTGGGTGAGTTGGCTGGGTGAGAAGGCTCGGGTGAGCCATGGGTCGAGTCTTTCGAGGATGTGGTCCTTGCGGACTAGACGCTGCGGGGGTGGGTGATGCGGTTGGTGTCGGCGTACTCGGCGGCGTAGGTGCAGTGGTTGTGGTTGTTAAAGCTGCCGAACTTCTCTCCGGCGACCGGCCGGTGCGGCTGTCCACGGATTCGTCCGGCGAGCAGCGGTATGCGCCGTGAAGCGCGCTGGTACTGCCTTCCACACCCATGGCGGCGACGTTCTCTGGAGACCGCCACCTACCACGTTACGACGATCGGCAGTTCGGTCACCGGCACCACGTCCTGACCGAAGCCGTCCAACCGGGCACCTCGCCGGATGGCCCCGCACGGAGGCTGGGGTGCCGACCATCGTCGGCACCCCAGCCGTACCTGCCTTCGGGTAGGCCCAGCTGCTGCCGAGGTTCAGGCCAACGCGGGCCCAGGCGTCGAAGTGGTTGGCGGTGGTGATGGTGCCACTGCTGCGCTTCTGCCGGCGGAAGCTCCAGTACTGGTAGAACGTGGCGGGACCGTCGATCGACGGCGCGTTGACCCGCTGGCTGCGGAGGATGTCGTAGGTGCCGCCGTCAGTGGGGAGCTACGACGAGTTCCGCCCCGGCCAGCTGGCCTGGGTCGCGGATCATGCCGAGTCGCGTAGCACCAACTTTGTGGGCAGGATGACGGACGACGGTTCGTGCCCCGCGATGAGTTCGACGAGCATCCGGGTCATTTCTCTGCCCAGGGCTTGGACCGATTGGTGAACGGTGGTCAACGGCGGATCGGTTCGTTCGGCTGTGCCGAGATCGTCGAAGCCCACCACTGCCACGTTGGCTGGCACGGACCGGCCGGCGTCGATGAGGACGCGTAGGGCGCCTGCCGCCGTGTTGTCGCTGGCGGCGAAGACGGCGTCGAGGTCGGGGTGGCTGTCAAGTAGTGATTTCATCGCTGCGGCACCCCCGGCCTCGGTGAAGTCGCCTTCTGCCGTCGCGTACGGGATCAGCCCAGCCATGATCATCGCCTCGCGGTAACCGCGGTGGCGAGCGCGGCCGACGTCGCTGGACATGGGGCCAGTGATGGTGACGATCCGGGTCCGGCCGAGGCCGATGAGGTATTCGGTGGCTAACCGCGCGCCGCCGAGGTTGTCGGAGTCGACGTACCACTGTGGTTCGAAATTCAATGGCCGCCCGCCGTACACCGCGGGCAGGCCGGCCCGACGCACGATGTGAGTCAGCGGATCGTCGCCGTGCAGGGCCATCAGCATGATGCCGTCGACGCCGCGCGTGTGCAGAAGGTTGGTCAGCCGGGACCGGCCCCGGCCGGAGCTGGCCAGGCACAGCAGCAGGTGAAGGTCGGTCTCTTCGAGCGCTGCGGACACGCCGACGATGACCTGGGCAAAGAACGGGTCGGCGAACAGCTCGGGATCGTCATGGGAGACCGCGAGCGCGACGATCCCCGTCTGTTGGGTGGCCAAGGCACGGGCGGTGCGGTTGGGTAGATAGCCCATCTCCTTGATGGCGCGCTCCACGGCATCGCGCGTGGCGCGGCTGACATGCGGTGCCTTGTTGATGACCCGGGACGCGGCGGAACGTGACACGCCGGCGCGCTCGGCCACCTCGTCGAGGGTCGGTTGCCGCCGAGGCCTCTGCGCTGCCATCGCGATGCCGAGTCCTTCCTGTCCGACGTCGGGGCAGCCGCTACCACCGGCCGGTGCCGTTACCGCTGTCGATCGTATCGGCCGGCATCGACGGCGTCGAGGTGGCTTACCGTCAGGCTGGAAGCGGTCCCAGAAAAATCTGACCCAGATCTTGTCACGAGGATGGCTCTCTTGACATCTTCCTGAAATTTGCCGACCATCGGACGGCAAGGCATGGATGAACATCGCTGGAAGCGCTTCCAGTTTACCTAGAGGAGATCTGTCCATGAAACGCTTTACCCGCCCCTGGGGACTTGCCGCCGCTCTGGCGTTGGCGGTTCCCGCGATCCTGGTCGGGGCACCAGCTGCGCACGCGGATCCGGTCAGCCAGACCAGCGGCTTCTACGTCGACCCCAACTCGAGCCCGGCGAGGTGGGCGGCCGCAAATCCGGGCGACGGACGCGCCGCCGCCATCCGTACCGAGATCGCGCAGAAACCGATGGCCAGATGGTTCGGCAACTGGAGCGGCGACATCGGGAGCGCGGTCAGGGGCTATGTGGGAGCCGCAGATGCTGTTGACAAGCTTCCGCTGCTGGTGGCCTACAACCTTCCCGGCCGGGATGCGTGCGGCGGCCACTCCGGTGGCGGCGCCGGCAGCGTCGCCGCTTACGACTCATGGATCGCCTCCTTCGCCTCCGCCATCGGCAGCCGTCCCGCCGTAGTGGTTCTCGAACCGGACTCCCTGGGCGACTTCAACTGCATGAGCCAGGCGCAGATCAATGACCGAGTGGGTATGCTCTCCCGCGCCGTCGGCCAATTCCGGTCCAAGGCGCCCAACACCTGGGTCTACATCGACGCCGGCAATCCTCGCTGGGTCGACGCCCAGACGATGGCGCAGCGGCTCAACATTGCCGGCGTGGGCAACGCACGCGGCTTCGCGCTGAACGTCTCGAATTACTTCACCACCGGCGAGAACACCAACTACGGCAATCAGGTCGCTTCCGCGCTACAGAGGTTCGGATACAGCAAGCCGTACGTGATCGACACCAGTCGCAACGGCAACGGCTCCAACGGTCAATGGTGCAACCCCGGCGGCCGCAAGATCGGCACACCCAGCCGGATGGGCGGCGGCGCGGAAATGCTGCTGTGGCTCAAGACGCCGGGGGAGTCCGACGGCAACTGCGGAGTCGGCGGCGGATCCAGCGCCGGGCAGTTCCTGCCCGAGGTGGCCTACAAGATGATCTACGGTTATTAGCGCAGCGCACGGAGAGCTTGGCGTGGCACACGGCCGATGCTCTCCGTGCCCTGCCACATCAACGACGCCTCTCTGATTGGGTGTTGGAGTCGGCGCCAGCAGATGATGGTGCAGGCGAGGGTGAGGAAGGCTTCGTGGATGTCGTCGCGGATCTCCCAGCGGATGCGTAGGCGGCGGAACCAGTGCGGCAGGGCGATGGTTTGTTCGACGACCCACCGGTGGGCGCCTAGGCGGAGCCGTGGCCGACTCCTCGTCGGGCGACGATCGGGTTGATGCCTTTGGCTCGTAGCTTTGGCGGTAGCAGTCGTAGTCGTAGCCACGCTCGGCGTAAATCTTTGTTGGTCGCTGTCGTGGCCGGCCGCGGATGCCTTTGGTCGGTGGGTTCTTGTCGACCAGGGGCATGAGTGGGGTGACGTCGTGGCGGTTGCCGCCGGTCAGTGCCGTGGCGGAGGGGATGCCGCCCGCGTCGGTTGTTGACGTGGTGTTTCGAGCCCGGGCGGCGGCGGTCGACCGGGCTCGGGCCGGTTTTGGGTCGCCCGTGAGTGCCCGCACACGGGGAGCCGTCGATCACCGCCCGCGACATGTCCAACTGACCAGCGGCCCGCAGCTTGCCCAGCAGCGCCTCGTGTAGCCGCTGCCACACCCCGGCGTCGTTGCAGTCCCGCAACCTGCCGCCAGCAGGTCATCCCTGACCCGAACCCGAGCTCCTGGGGCAGGTACTCGGGGCCGTGTGCGAGACGGGGGACGACCGAGGGTGTGCCGTCGCGGCATGGCCGCTGGCGGGCGGGCGGGGCGCGGCCCTGGCGGCGCGGCCCCTGGCCGGCACCAACGTAGGCATGTATTGACTCTCTCCTATCGGCCACCTAACGTATGACGTCATACATTTAGATTCGTCACTTCCCTGGATGGCGCCACCATGTGATCGAGTGATGCGCTTCGGTCGATGGCGCGGCGCCCGCACGCCGTGACGCCACTCCCAAGGGTGTAGCTGTGCCGCTTGGAGAAAACGAATGTCAGAAGTGACACGAAGGAAACTCCTCGGAGCCGGGGCGGCGGGAGCCGGTGCCATGCTGCTGCCCACCGGCTGGACCGCGGCCGCCAAGGCCGGCGCGTTGGCACCGCCGCAGGTGCGGGCCGCGGGTGATATGGCGTTGTGGTACGACGAGCCGGCGGGCACGGACTGGCTTCGAGCACTGCCGATTGGTAACGGTCGGCTGGGTGCAATGGTGTTCGGCAATGTCGACACCGAGCGGCTACAGCTCAATGAGGACACTGTGTGGGCCGGTGGCCCGTACGACTCGGCGAACACCCGTGGTGCGGCCAACCTGGCGGAGATCCGGCGGCGGGTCTTCGCCGACCAGTGGACCCAGGCGCAGGATCTGATCAATCAGACGATGCTTGGCAACCCCGCCGGGCAGTTGGCGTACCAGCCGGTCGGAAACCTGCGGCTGGCCTTCGGCAGCGCCAGCGGCGCCTCGCAGTACAACCGGACGCTCGACCTCACCACGGCCACCGCCACCACTACCTACGTGCTGAACGGGGTGCGCTATCAGCGGGAGGTGTTCGCGAGCGCACCGGACCAGGTGATCGTCATCCGGCTGACCGCCGACCGGGCCAACGCGGTCACGTTCAACGCCACCTTCGACAGTCCACAGCGCACGACGGTCTCGAGCCCGGACAGCGCCACAATCGGACTCGACGGCATCTCCGGAAACATGGACGGCGTCACCGGGCAGGTCCGCTTCCTCGCCCTGGCTAACGCCAGCGTCACCGGCGGCACGGTCAGCAGCTCCGGCGGCACCCTGCGGGTCTCCGGCGCGACCAGCGTCACCGTGCTGGTCTCGATCGGCTCCAGCTACGTCAACTACCGCACCGTCAACGGCGACTACCAGGGCATCGCCCGGAGCCGCCTCAACGCCGCCCGTACCGCTGGCTTCGACCAGCTGCGCGCCCGGCACCTGACCGACTACCAGGCGCTGTTCAACCGGGTGACAATCGACCTCGGACGCACCGCGGCGGCCGACCAGACGACCGACGTGCGGATCGCTCAGCACGCGAGCACGAACGACCCGCAGTTTTCCGCGCTGCTGTTCCAGTTCGGCCGCTACCTGCTGATCTCGTCCTCACGCCCGGGCACGCAGCCGGCAAACCTGCAGGGCATCTGGAACGACCAAATGGCCCCGTCGTGGGACTCGAAGTACACCCTCAACGCCAACCTGCCGATGAACTACTGGCCGGCCGACACGACGAACCTGTCCGAGTGTTTCCTGCCGGTCTTCGACATGATCAAAGACCTGACGGCGACCGGTGCCCGGGTGGCGCAGGCGCAGTACGGCGCCGGTGGCTGGGTCGCCCACCACAACACCGACGCCTGGCGCGGCGCGTCGGTCGTCGACGAAGCGCGCTGGGGCATGTGGCAGACCGGCGGCGCGTGGCTGGCTACGATGATCTGGGATCACTATCTGTTCACCGGCGACCTGGAGTTCCTGCGCGCGAACTACCCGGCGATGAAGGGCGCTGCCCAGTTCTTTCTGGACACCCTGGTCACCCACCCGACGCTGGGCTATCTCGTCACCAACCCGTCGAACTCCCCAGAGCTCACCCATCACACGAACGCCACCGTGTGCGCTGGCCCCACCATGGACAACCAGATCCTGCGCGACCTGTTCAACGGCGTCGCACTGGCCAGCGAAGTCCTCGGCGTGGACGCCACGTTTCGTACCCAGGTGCGCACCGCCAAGGACCGGCTGCCGCCGACAAAGGTCGGCTCCCGCGGCAACGTCCAGGAATGGCTCGCCGACTGGGTGGAGACTGAGCGGACCCACCGTCACGTTTCTCATTTGTACGGGCTGCACCCCAGCAACCAGATCACCAAGCGGGGCACACCTCAGCTGTACCAGGCCGCGCGGCAGACACTCGAGCTGCGCGGCGACGATGGCACCGGATGGTCCCTCGCCTGGAAAATCAACTTCTGGGCCCGGCTGGAAGACGCCGCACGGGCGTACAAGCTCCTCCGGGATCTGGTGCGCACCGACCGGCTCGCGCCGAACATGTTCGACCTGCACCCACCATTCCAGATCGACGGTAACTTCGGCGCCACCTCCGGCATCGCCGAGATGCTCCTGCAGAGCCACAACAACGAACTGCATCTGCTGCCCGCCCTACCGTCCGCCTGGCCCACCGGCAGCGTCACGGGTCTGCGTGGCCGCGGCGGATACACGGTTGGCGCCACGTGGAGCAGCAGCCGGATCGAGCTCGTCGTCACCCCCGACCGCGCCGGCGCCGTTCGGGTGCGCAGCCAGATCTTCGCCGGCGCCTTCGATCTGCGCGACGAGACCAACGGCACGGCGGTCCAGCCGACGCGGCTCGAAACCGATCTCATCGAGTTCGCCGGGCAGGCCGGTCACACCTACCGCGCGTCGGCCGTCAGGTCGGGGCCCGTGGTGGTCGGCGCCTACTACCGGCTCGTGGCCCAGCACAGCAGGAAGGCCGCCGACATCAGCGGCGGATCCACCGCGGCCGGCGCGCAGCTCATCCAGTGGTCGACCGGCACCGGACCCAACCAGCAGTTCGAGTTTCTGCCGTCCGACGGCGGCTACTACCGGATCCGGGCTCGGCACAGCGGCCTGGTCCTGCAGATCGCCAGCAACAGCAGCGGCGCCGACATCAACCAGCAGCCGGACACCAACGCCGCCAGTCAGCAGTGGCGACTCGTCGAACACGGCGGTGACGTGGTGAGCCTGGTCAACCGGCAAAGCGGCCTGGCCATGGACGTCTGGCAAGCCTCCACCGCCGACGGCGCCCGCGTTTCCCAGTGGACGCCCACCAGTAGCACCAACCAGCAGTTCCAACTCCAACGCGTCTAAGAGGACGTTCGGTTTGTTTTGATTTACCAGTATGTGCCTCGCCAGGTAGGTGTAGCTTCGCCTGTTATGCGGCGGCTGATGTTGTCGATCATCGCGATGTGGACCATGGCTTCGGAACTGGTCGGCAGGGTCTCGTAGGTGATGGTTTCCTGTGCTGCTGTGATCTTCTGCTGGTCGGTGTTGTCGTGTTGGGTGTCGGCCATTGCTTGGACGGTTTCGGTGAGTCGGTTGGGTGAGAAGGATCGGGTGAGCCATGGGTCGAGTTGTTCGAGGATGTGGTCGTCGCGGATGTAGACGCTGCGGGGGTGGGTGACGCGGTTGGTGTCGGCGTACTCGGCGGCGTAGGTGCAGTGGTGGTGGTTGTTCGTTGTTGGAGCTGCCGATCATGCGCCGTTGGCAGATGCCGCAGTGCAGCAGGCCGGACAGCACGTAGTTGCGCTTGCTGGCTCGGGCTTGATGGTTCCGTCGGGACGTTTGCCGGCGGTGGCGATCAGCGTCTGGACGTGGGTGAAGGTCTCGTTGTTGACGAGCGGTTCGTGGGCCAGGGCGCCGGAGTAGATCCCGGTGTAGGTGCGGCGCACGACGGGTGCGGTGAGCGGGTTGGGTTCGAGGCGGTGCGGCCGTCGGCCGTCGGCTGCCTTGCCCGGGTTCGGGTGAGGGCCGGCGTCGGCGAGCCGGTGGCCGTAGGGTGGCCGACCGCCGAGGAGCCTGCCTTCTATGGCAGCTTGGGCGGCCGTGGCGTGCGCGAGACCTTCCGCCCGTGCGGTAGATGCCGCTGAGGGCGGGCGTAGAAGCGCGCGGCGGAGGCCGGCGCCAGCGCGATGCCGTAGCCGTTCGCGACCGCGCTGAACCACTCGTCGGGCCCGACCGCTATACGCACTCCGAGACACGAGCTGGCGGTGCGCGCCTGATCCATGCAGGGCCAGGCGTCCGATGAACGCTGGATGCTCTACGCGTGTGGCCCGGCCCTCAACTGGCCGCGCGATGCCCTGACGCTGATCACCCCAGCATTGCCGGGGTGATCAGGTCGACCACTGCTATTTAGTGTCGTCGATGAGAGAGTTGAGCTTTTCCAACATCCACACCGCGGTGATCGCGGTGGCGACCTGGCCTATCCCGAGGCCGGGGTGGCCGAGATGGCTGGCCGCGGCGTCGACGGCGGCGCCTGCGGCGGAGCCGGTGGTCATTGCGGCAGTGGTGATTAGCGCCGTACGGGTTGTCCAGGGCTTGCGGTGCATCCGGTCCTCCACAACGGATCAGAGTTGGTGTCGCTTGCGGTTCCAGTGGATTCCAGATGGCCGTTCACCAAGACGTGTACTGAACAAGGACTGGCTGGGGCCACTATGACCTGGGCGAACGTACCCGTGTCCGCTTGTCTACGCTGAACACACCGAACGCGGTGAACGGAGCCCGATAATCTGCCCGACGTGGAACGACGAGGCGGCGCAGTGAAGATCGATCCATTCCCGGTTGGATATCACGGCGAACTGTTGACCATGCTGACCACTCTGTGGGTCAGTCGCGGCCGTCCGTCACTCCGTTCCATCGCCAAGAAGTCTCACGTGTCACTGGGCTGGGTGAGCGAGGTGATGGGCGGCCGCAAGATCCCGAGCGGTGATGTGGCCGTCGCGATCGCCAAAGCGCTCGGCGCAAACGCTGATCAGCAGCGGCGAGCGCGCGCCCACGCCGACACGGCGGCTGAGGTCGAACGGTCGATCCGTAGGCACGCCGCGACGCAGCGGACGCCACGTCAGACCGCGCAGGCCGTGGAACACCGGCAGCTTTCCCCTGCAGCCACCGGCGACATGCGGCAAGAGACCGAGCGTGCCTGGACGAAGCCGTCCGCGCCGGATACGTCGATGCTCCCCACGCCCGTGCAGGTCGAACCGGTGCCGCTGTGGCGGGTACAGCACTTTACGTCACCGGCCTTCGTCGGCCGCCACGACGTCGTCACGCGGCTGCGCCGCAGGCCGGACACCGGGCGCGACGCGCTGATCGGGCACAGCATCACCGGGCTCGGCGGGGTGGGCAAGAGCGAGGTCGCTGCCCGGTACGCGGTCACCTACCGCGACGAGTACCCGGCCGGCGTTTGGTGGCTGGCCGCCGACGGCAGAGCGGCGATGGACGCCGGCCTCGCGTCATTCGCGCGCAGGCTGACGCAGGCCTGCCGGGATCTGCCCGACGAGGCGGCCGCCGACTGGGCCCGGCAATGGTTGCAGCACTGGCCCGGCTGGCTGCTGATTCTGGACGACGTCACGGACCCCGAGGACGTCGTCCAGTTGCTCGCAGATCTGGCCGGAGCATCGGGCGGCCACGTCCTGGTGACCACCCGGCGCGACGTGGCCTGGGACGTCATCGGTCTCACCCCGGTGCCACTCGACGTGCTGAGCCTCGCGGACAGCGCCGATCTGCTGCTCGAGCGCACCGGACAGCGCGATCGCGCGGCGGCCGAGGGCATCGCCGGCGAGCTCGGCTGCCTGCCGTTGGCGCTGGAACAGGCCGCCGCGCATATGCGCCACCACGTCATGACTCTGGACCGCTACCTCGGCCAGTTGCGTCGGCAACCGGAACAACTGCACGCCGCAGTGACACCGCCACACTCCGCAGAACGCGCGGTCGCCCGGGTGTGGGACCTGACCCTCGATGCGTTATGGACGGTCGACGAGCGCGCCACGCTGCTCCTGGGGGTGCTGGCCTGGTTGGCTCCGCAGGACATCCCGCGGGACCTGGTGGGCATTCTCGTCGACGACGACGTGGCCGCCGATCAACTCCTCGGACGGCTCGCTTCGTACAGCATGGTTGGCCTGGGGCAGGACGCGATCAATGTCCACGCGCTGGTCCAGGCGGTTGTGCGAGCCGAGGTGTGCCAGCAGGGACCGCCGGAGGGCAGCAACCCGGCGTACGAGACCGCGGTCAGGCTGCTGGCCGAGGCCATGCCTGGCGACCCGTTCCGGGACCACACCATCTGGCCGCGTTTTCGTAGGCTGCTGCCGCACATCGCAGCGGTCGCCGCGAACAGGCCAGGCCCCACCGCAGCCGACGGCCTGGTCGGCCTGCTGCTCAACGAGGCCGGCGCCTTCGAGATCACTCAGGGCCACTACCAGCAGGCTCGCGGGCTACTCGCGCAGGCCGCAGCGGTCACGGAGGCCGCGACGGGCGAAAGCCGGGAGCTAGCCATCCGACTCGGTAACCTGGCCCACACACACTACGTGCTCAACGAGCTCGACGAGGCTGCTCAGCTGCAACAACGGGCGCTGCACATCACCGAGACCACCGTCGGGCCCGACCATCCCGACCTGGTGATCCGGCTCGGCAACCTGGGCGTCATCGAGTTCGCCGCCGGACGTCCCGCCGCAGCCCTGGTCCTGCACGAACGCGCGCTCGCCATCGCCGAGGCGCCAGCCGATCCCGATCCCTACCTGGTCGCCCGGGTCCTGCTCAACATCAGCGTGAGCCTCCGCAGCCTTGGCCGTCCGGCCGAGGCTTCTGTCGCTGTGGAGCGTGCCCTTGCCTGCTACGCGACCATGCGCCCCGCCGATGCAGCCGACCTGCCCGAGACGCTGGTCGCACTAGCTGCCGAGCAGACAGCACAGGATCCCGAGAGTCCCGACGTGGCTGACGTGCTCGGCGAGTTCGCTGCCGCCTACCGGGCGATGGGCCGGCCGGCTCAAGCACTGCCCATCGAGCAACGTGCTCTTGCAATCGCCGAGTCGGCACTCGACGCCGACCATCCCGACCTGGCGAGACGGCTGAGCCAACTGGGGGTCACGCACGCCGAACTCGGTCGCCCTGCCGAGGCCGTACCGCTGTTCAAGCGCGCTCTCGACGCCACCGCCCCCGACAGTCCGGAGCTGGCCACGAGGCTCGGCAACCTCGCCGCTGCTCAGCTGACCCTGAAACACACCGCCGAGGCCACCGCACTGCTGGAGCGCGCCGTCGCCACCGCGGAGCGGACCGACGGCGCGGATCACCGCGACGTCGGCCGCCTCCTGAACAATCTCGCAACCGCCTACGACAGGGAGGGTCGTGAGGTCGAGGCGCTGACACTACGGCGCCGGGCGCTGCGCATCGCGGAGGACCGATGCGAGCCGGATCATCCCGACCTGGCCACCGCCCTCGGCAACCTAGCCAAGAGCCTGCGCACCCGCGGGCAGTCCGACGAGGCCCTCGTCCTGCAGCGACGCGCACTACGGATCGCCAAGAAGGCTTACGGCGAACATCACCCCAGCGTCGCCGACTGCCTCGAAGGGCTCGCGCTCAGCTACCTCGAACTGCACAGTTATCCCGCTGCCATGCAGCTCAGCCAGCGCAGCGTGGCCATCCGGCGGGCCACTCTCGGCCCCGACCACCCGTCGCTGGCCCACCCGCTGATCACCGTCGCTGTGCTGTGCAGCACCGAGAATCCCGATCAGGCACTGGACATGCTGGAGCACGCCGCGCGAATCCTCGAGGCCGCTTTTGGGCCGCACCACCCCGACATCGCGAGCCCCCTGGAGATCGCGGCGGATCTGTACCGCCGCGTCGGCCGCCACGCCGCCGCCGACGCGGTGGTGCGCCGACTCGCCGAGTTGCCGGGCCAACGGCCGGTTAGGCACTCCGGGATCGGCACAGTCTGGTCATCGCAGCAGCAATGAGGGCACTGATCGACGCACTCTGACCAGAATCGGCGGGTACGCCACGGCGTTGGCCCGCAAGCGGGCACTGGACCTGCTCGACGATCCGCGGAACCGGCGCTGGCTGACGCTGTCGAGCGGGTCGCGCACGGACTCGTCCAACCTGACGGAAGCGCGATCGTGAGGCATCGGCAGGCGGGCTTCCCACGCGAGATGTCCGCTCGATCTCTTCGTGGCCACGATGGCATGGGGATTCGGTGAGCACCGGGGCCGGTGAGGTGAGGATCCACGCCGTTGTCACCGGGCGTCTGGACCGCGCCGGGGCGCCGGACAGGCACCTCGCTGAACGAGGTCGCGAGGATGTCCTCGTGCGGCGCTCCAGTCGGCGGGGCGCACGCATGCGGTTGTACCGATCCGGTGCCCCGCCGCGGCGCTGGCCCTCGATTCATGGGTGCCAACACCCCCGTCGATGTTCCAGGCCTGTCGCATCTCCTCTTGGTGTCGGGGCGGGACCGGGGTCCGGTCTTCCGCTGGGCCCGGTTGGACGTCGCGGCGGTGCACGACACCGCGGCCCGGGCCGGGCTGGTCGTGCGGGAGGTGTTCCGGTCCGGCCGGCGGTGGTTCGCCGAACTGGCCCGACCCGCCGCGTAGCCTGACCGGGGCCGGACGGGCCGGTGCCGGACCACGGATCAGCGGTGGCGGCCACCCCCCGCCACGCCGGTCGCCCGACCGGCCGGCCCGCTCACCGGGGCAGGGGCAGCCGGACCACGAAACGGCATCCGCCGGCGACGTTCTGCACGGACACCCGGCCTCCGTGCGCCTCGACCAGCCCACGCACGATGGCCAGGCCGAGCCCTCCGGAACCCTCGACGCCGCCGTTGCCCGACCGCGGCGTGCGGGCCGGTTCGCCCCGGAACGCCACGTCGAACACCCGGGGCAGGTCAGCCTCGGGAATGCCGCCGCAGGTGTCGGCGACGGCCAGCCAGGCGTCGTCGCCGTCGCGGCCGGCATCGACCCGGACCGTCCCGTGCGGCGGCGTGTAGCGGACCGCGTTGAGCAGCAGGTTGCCCACCACCCGGGTCAGTTCCGGCTCGCTGGCGGTCACCACGGGCCAGCCGCCCTCGGCGGCCACCAACCGGATCCGCCGGGCCGCGGCCAGCGGCGCGGTGCCGGCGAGGACCTCGGAGACCACATCGCCCAGCGGTACCGTCGACAGCGACAGCCGCAGCGCCCCCGCGTTGATCCGGGACAGCTCGAACAGATCGTCCACCAGTCGGGTCATCCGGTCGGTTTCCACCCGGATACGGCGGTGGTACTCGCCGACCGTCTCCGGGTCGGCGACCACCCGATCCTCCAGGGCCTCGGCCATCGCCCGCAACCCGGCCAGCGGCGTACGCAGGTCGTGCGACACCCAGGCGACCAGGTCACGGCGGCCCTTCTCGATCCGCCGTTCCCGTTCCCGAGCCTGGTCGGCCCAGACCGCCGCCGCGGCGAGCCGCCGCCCGAACAGCCACCCGACGCCGAGGCTCACCACCGCGCCCGCCGACACGGTGATCAGCACGACCTCCAGGTCGTGCGGGGAGAGGAACATCGCCTCGGCGACCACCGCCACTCCGGCCACCACCGCGCTCACCGTCATCGCCAGCAGCACCGTGATGTGTACGGTGATCGACCGGCCCCGCAGCAGCCGCAACGCGCCGGCGCCGAGCACCCCCACGGCGCAGGCGGCCGTCAGCGCCGCAACGAAGATCAGAGCGAGATCAGTCACCGGTGGGCTCGTACCGGTAGCCGACGCCCCACACCGTGACGATCCGCCGGGGATCGGCCGGGTCCGCCTCGACCTTCTCCCGGAGTCGGCGTACGTGCACGGTCACCGTGGACTGGTCGCCGAACTGCCACCCCCACACCCGTTCCAGCAGCTCGGCGCGGCGGAACGCCCGGGCCGGGTGTCGCATCAGGTGGGCCAACAGGTCGAACTCGCGCAGCGTCAGGGACAGTTCCCGACCGTGCAGCCGGGCCACCCGGGGACCGGTCTCCACGACGAGACCGCCGTCGCGGAGCACCTCCGGCGCGGCCCCGGCCGGCTCGCCGCCGGCCCGGCGCAGCACCGAGCGGACCCGCAGCACCAACTCCCGGGGAGAGAACGGCTTGCCCAGGTAGTCGTCCGCGCCCAGTTGCAGGCCCAGGATCCGGTCCGCCTCGTCACCGCGTGCGGTCAACATCACGATGGGTATGCCGTCCGGCCGCTGCCGCAGCCGCCGGCAGACCTCCAGCCCGTCCAGGCCGGGCAGCATCACGTCGAGGACGACCAGCTGCGGCGGCGTCTCGGCGACGGCCGCCAGGGCGGCCGGGCCGTCGGATACGTGCTCCACCCGGTAGCCGGCGTGCCGCAGGTATCGGCAGACCACATCGGCGACGGTACGGTCGTCGTCGACGACCAGCACCCGTTGGCTCAACCCCGCACCTCCCCGTCGTGCGGCCCAGCGTAGCGGCGTACCGGACCGGCAGCGGTGGCGTGATCCTTGCGGTCCGCTTACGTCCACCAGCACGGCTCGGTCCAGCGGTGCCGGGCGTGCGACGGGCTTGTGACTCAGGCCGCCCAGTGGTTGGCGGCCTGTGCCCCGTACGGCTGCGCCGGCACCGGCCCCACCGGCGGCTGGTCGGTGTCGTCGGGCCGCAACCGCCACCGCGCCCACCCCGGGCGTCCGCTGCCCGGCGGCGGCCAGCCCGAGCGCAGCGCCGGCCGGGACAGCAGCACCGTGACCACGTAGCCGGCGACCAGGAACACGTGGCTGACCAGCCGCGACAGGTCCACCCGGGCGGTGACGAGGTCGTTGACCGACAGCAGCACCAGGGTGGCGACGAACACGCTCAGCGTCGGCAGCAGACCCGCCGGCGGGCTGCGGCGCACCGCCACGAAAAGGAAACCCGCCCCGACGGCCACATTCCACGCGGCCGCCTCGTGCCACAGGTGCTGCCCGGCGGGGTGCAGCTGGTCGGTGACCGCTGCCCGGCCGACCTGCGCGAGGCCGAGCACGAGCTGACCCGCGCCGAGCACCCCGAGCACCAGCCGCGCACCGGCCACCAGCCGAACCCGCCACGTGCTCCGCAGCCCCGGCGGCGGCGCGGCGGCGAGGATGGCGTCGGTCAGGTCCGGCAGGCCGGTCACCACCTGGGTACGGATCCGCCGGTTGACCACGGCGGCCGCCTCCAGCCAGCGCCGGCACTCCAGGCAGGCGTCGAGGTGCCGCTGCGCCGCCCCCGCCTCCTCGGCGCTGGCCTCTGCGTCCAGGTGCGCCGAGAGGATCTCGCGCCACCCCTCGCAGCGCAGGTACCGCAGGTCGTTCACCGGATCCGTCCCGCCGTCACCCGACGCGCCCCGCGCACCATCCGGACCGCCCCTCGACGGCCGCCACCAGATCCTCCCGGGCCCGCGCCACCCGGGACCGGATGGTTCCGACCGGGCAGCCGCACACCTCGGCCGCCTCGGCGTACGACAGCCCGAGGACCTGGGTGGCGACGAACGCCTCCCGCCGGTCCACCGGAAGCTCCCACAGGAGCTGGTCGAGGACGACCCCGTTCTCGAACCGCCCGTCCGCCGGCGGCTCCCGGCCGTCCAGGCCGGTCACCTCGGGCCGGGCGCGCAGGGCACGCAGGTGGTCGGCGGCGACCCGGCGGGCGATGCTGAACAGCCAGGTGCGGGCGGAGGACCGGCCGGCGAACCGGGGCAGGGAGCGCATCGCCCGCAGGTAGGTCTCCTGGACCAGGTCGTCGGTGTCGGCCGAGGCGAGCAGGTGGCGCAGGAAGCGCCAGGTCTGCGCCTGCGTGGCCCGGACGAACGCGGCCAGCGCCCGCTGGTCGCCCCGGCCGGCCGCCAGGGCCCAGGCCGTCACCTGCTGATCGTCCCCCTCCGTGAACACCCTGACCTCCGGTAACCGTCGCAACGTCTCGTCCGACGCGGCTCGCCGACGCCACCGTGGAACGTGGTGGGCCGGCGGTCGGCCGCGTGGAATGGTACGGACGGCCACGCCTGGTGGTTCAACGACGACAGCATGTCGCGGCTCACCAGTCGACGCACCGCGGCGACAGCGCGTACCGCGTCAGCACCACGTCACCGATCTGGCGTACCTCGGCGACCCGGGCCCGCCGGCCGGGATGCCAGGGGAAACGGCCGTCGGCGACGAACCGGGGCGCCCGCCGGTCGCCCACGAAGAACGGGGCGACCACCAGGTGCAACTCGTCGGCGAGCCCGGCGGTGAGGAACTGCGCGTGCACCGTCCCGCCGCCCTCGACCATCAGCCGCCCGATGCCCCGCGCGGCCAGGTCCGCCAGGAGCCGGTCGTGGTCCACCGGGTCGCCGGCGTCCACCACCGTGGCCAGGCCGTCCAGCGACTCGGTGGCCTTCTCCACCGCCGGGGAGGCGCAGTAGACCAGCTTGGCCGCGTCGCCGACGGTGAAGAACCGGGCCCGGGGGTCGAGGTCACCCCGGGCGGTCAGGGTGACCTTCGCCGGCGACGGCGGCAACCCTCGGGCCACCCGTTCCCGGCGCAGCCGCTCGGCGCGGACCACCAGGCGCGGATCGTCGCGGCGGACGGTGCCGGCGCCGACCAGGATGGCGTCGCAACCGGCCCGGATAGCGTCGATCCGGGCGAGGTCCTCGTCGTTGGAGAGCATCAGTCGCTGCTCGGTGGCGTCGTCGATGTAACCGTCGATCGACGTGGCGCAACTGAGCAGCACGTACGGCCGCCCGGGCGACCCGCGGCCCGTCGGGCCGGCGGACACCTGTGCCATGTCAGTTCAGCGCAGGCGCGTCGGCGACCCGGGTGGCCGCCCGGCTCGCCTTCGCCGCCAGGTAGTCGGCGTTGGCGGGGGAGAGGAACACCCCGGTCGGCACCATCTCGGTCACCGTCACTCCGAGCCGGCCGAGCTGCTCGGCCTTCTCCGGGTTGCTGCTGAGCAGGGCCAACTGCTCCACCCCCAGCACCGCGAGCATCTGCGCGGCGGCCCGGTAGTCGCGCTCGTCCTCGCCGTGCCCGAGCGCCCGGTTCGCCTCGTAGGTGTCGAGGCCGGCGTCCTGCAGGGCGTACGCGTCCAACTTCGGGTACAGGCCGATGCCCCGGCCCTCCTGCCGCAGGTAGAGCAGGAATCCGCCGGCGCCGGTGATGCGTTCCACCGCCTCGCGCAACTGCGGACCGCAGTCGCAGCGCTGGCTGCCGAAGACGTCCCCGGTGAGGCACTCGCTGTGCGGGCGGACCAGAGGCGCGGGCCCACCGGAGGGATACCGCCGCAACGCGCCCGCCCAGTCGCCCAGCCCGAACGCCAGGTGTTCCCGCCCGTCCACCAGCCCGTCGAACGAGAACACCCGGGCCGTGGTGGTGTACCCGTCGGGGAAGCGGAGGGGAACCGTGACCTGCGTGCGAACCGTCGCGACCGGCAGTGCTTCGAACATGTGTCTCCTCCGTCAGAGGCTACCGGCCAGCCCGGTAGCGGGTAGCGCGGCAGAACCAGCCTGGTTCACCGTACGAGCCGTGGACCGTACCCGGAATTGGAACCGTCCACGCCGCGGCAGCAGCACGGCGGCGCCGGGAAGGGCGGCGACCAGCACCAGGGCCCCATACACCAGGGCGGTCGAGACTCCCTGGGCGGCACCGAGTCCGGCCGCGCCGAACGCCCACGCGGCCATGCCCTCCCGGGGACCGAAGCCGGCCATGTTGGCCGGCAGCGCCATGGCCAGCAGCGCCAGCAGGGTCAACGGCAGCAGGTCGGCCAGCGGCGCGGTGGCCCCGGCGACCCGGGCCGCGAGCACGAAGGTGGCCAGGTGACAGCCGACCGCCACCACCGAGGCCAGCAGCACGCCCGGCGCGGTGCGGCGGCCGAGCAGGCCCGCGCGGACGTCGGCCACGGCGGCGCGCAGCGCGCGGGCCCCACGCGACGGGCCGGACCGGGGCAGCACCCGGACCAACAGGACCAGGCCCAACGCGACGGCCACCGCCACCGCCACGGCGGCCGGCAGGTACGGCCGTACCGGCGAGGGCAGCGCCAGCAGCAGTAGTACCGCGAACACCACCTGGATCACCTGGCCGGCGCCCCGCTCCCAGACCACGGCGCGTACGGCCCGCCCGACGTCGCCGGCGTCCCGGCCGTGCCGCACCGCCCGGTGCACGTCGCCGAGCACCCCGCCGGGCAGGGTGGCGTTGAGGAACACCGACCGGTAGCAGTGGGCGACGGCGGTGCCCAGCGGCAGCCGCACGCCCAGCCCTTCGGCGACCAGCCGCCACCGCCAGGCGCAGCTGACCGTGGCCACAGCGCCGAGCAGCAGCGCCGCCACCAGGGCCGCGGCGTCGATGCGGCGCAGCGCGGCCAGCGCCGGGCCGGTGCCCAGCCACCACAACAGTCCCGCCACGAGCGCCACCCCGCCGACGTTGCTCACCCACGGCCAGGCGGAACGGGCGGGCGCGGGGGGCGGGTCGCCGGCAGCGTGTGACACGCGGAGCCTCCTCGGAAGATCGTCACCTTGTTGCACGTACCGGGCGGCCCAGCGGTTCATTCCATCCCGGCGAGCAGGTCGTCGTGCCCGACGGTGACGGTCAGTTCACCCGCGGCGGCCGCGGTGAGCCGGCGGTGGGCGTACCCGGTGGTCCGCTCGGCGAGGTCCGGGCGTTGCTCGACGGCGGCCGCCAACCAGCCGGTGAACCATTCGGCGGTCAACGCGGCCTGCGCCGGCCCGAGCCGCCACGGCGTGGACCGCACGGTGGTGGGAACGCCGTGCCGGGCGAACGCGGCGGCGGCCGCCGCGGCGGCGTCCGGCCCCAGCAGGGTCCGGCCGTCGACGGTACGGCGCTGGTGGTCGTCGAACGCGGCGGCGACCTCGACGTCCAGCGGGTCGGCCGGGTCGAGGGTCACCCGCCCGACGACGGAGAGGGCGAACAGTGCCGGGCGGCCCGTGCCGGCGCAGGCGGCGACGATCCGGTCGATCTCCTCGGCGGTCAGCATGTCCAGCAGCGCCGACGCGGTGACCAGACCCGCCCCGGCGAGGTCGGTGGCGGTCAGCCGGGTGATGTCGGTCTGCCGGGTCTCCAGGGAGACGGGGCCGCCGCCGGCCGCCATGGGCGGGTGGGCACGTGCCCGGTCGAGCAGGCCGGGGTCCCGGTCGTACAGGATCCAGTGCTGCGGGCCGGGCAGCCGGGGGGCCAACCAGCGGGCCATCGAGCCGGTGCCGCAGCCGAGGTCGTGCACGACCAGCGGCCGGTCGGTGGCCAGCCGGGGCCGGAGCAGGTCGACAAGGTCGTCGGCGCGGGCGTCGGCGTCGGCCTGCTCCCGCAGGGCGAGCCAGTCGGCGAAGGGCTCGGTGGCAAGCAGGGTCATTCCCGCACTCCGTCCAGGACGTGGGCGATCAGGGTCGAGGTGGCCGGCCAGTCGGCCAGGGTGGCCCGCCGGGCACGTGCGGCGCGGCGCAGCCGGTGCCGCAGCGCGGGGTCGGCCAGCCAGTGGCGCAGCGCGTCGGCCAGGGCGGCCGGGTCGTCCGGGCCGACCAGCAGGCCGGGCCGGTCGCCGTCGGGAGCCCGGCCGAGCGCCTCCGACACCCCGCCGACCGTGGTGGCGAGCACCGGCAGGCCACGGGCCAGGGCCTCGGTGACGACCATCCCGTACGTCTCGCCGCGCGAGGCGAGGACCAGCAGGTCGGCGTCGGCGTACGCGGTGGCCAGGTCGGCGCCGACCCGGGGGCCGACCCACCGTACCCGCCCGGTCAGTCCCCGGTCGGTGACCTGCCGGCGCAGCCCCGCCACGTACTGCGGGTCGCGGGTCAGCGCGCCGACGCAGTCCAGCGTCCACGGTCGCCCAACCAGCTCGGCGAGGGCGTCCACCAGCACGTCGTGCCCCTTGTGCGGGACGACCGCCGCGACGCAGAGCAGCCGACTGCCGGCGGCCGTGCCGGTGCAGACCGGGGCCGGCTCGACGCCGGGAGCGGCCACGTGTACCCGGTCCGGGGCGAGCCGGTACCGCTGCCGCAGCCGGTCCCGGGTCCACCCGCTGGTGGTGATCACCGCGGCTGCGCAGGTCAGCGCCGCGGCCTCGATCTCGTTCTCCAGCGGCATGTGCACCAGCACGACCAGCCGTAGCCGGCCGGCGTGCGGTGTGAGGAGCTCCGGCACCACCGAGGCGACCAGGCCGTCCAGCAGCACCGGCGTGCCGTCGGGCAGGTCCGCGAGCAGCCCGGCCAGGCCGGCCCGTGCCGGGCCGTCGGGGTGCGGCCAGTCACCGGGTACGCCGTGTTCGTGAACCGTCCAGCCCAGCCGTACCAGTCCGGTGCAGATCCGACGGTCGTAGTGGTTGCCGCCGCTGGGGGTCGCCGGGTCGTCGATGTCGCCGGGGAGGACGACGTGCACCACCGACACGGGCTACAGCGACCGCTCGTAGCTCGCCCAGGCCACGTGGGACTCGTGCAACGTCACGGTGATCCCGGCCAGCGCGCGGGCACCCTCGCCCAACCCGCCGGCCCGCACCCGGTCGGCCAGCCGGTCGGCGATGGTCCGGCAGAGCACCTCGGTGGTGGTGTTGACCCCGGCGAAGGCCGGCTCGTCGTCCAGGTTGCGGTAGTTCAGCTCGGCCAGGACGGCCTTCAGTTCGGTGGTGGCCAGGCCGATGTCGACCACGATGCCGTCGCCGTCGAGTTCGGCGCGGCGGAACGTGGCGTCCACCACGAAGGTGGCCCCGTGCAGCTTCTGGGCCGGCCCGAAGACCTCCCCCCGAAAACTGTGGGCGATCATGATGTGGTCCCGTACGGTGACGCTGAACACGGTCACTTCCCGTCGTAGGTGATGAGGTGGCAGAGCGCGGGGAGGCTCCCCGCGGCGAGTTGGTCGAGCACGTCGGGCAGATCGGTGAACGGTGACCGGCCGGTCAGCAGTACGTCGAACGCCGGGTCGGCGAGCAGCTCCAGGGCCAGCGCCAGCCGCTGCGCGTAGCTGCGCCGGGCCCGGTTCGGTGACACCGTACCGACCTGGCTGCTGCGGATCGTCAACCGGCCGGAGTGGAACGCCCCGCCCAGCGCCAGCCGCACCGGCCGGTCGCCGTACCAGCTCAGCTCGACCACGGTGCCCTCCGGGGCGAGCAGGTCCAGCGACCGCTGCAACCCGGCGTCGGTGGCGCTGGCGTGCACCACCAGGTCCCGCCCGCCGGTGGCGTCGTGCGGCGCGGCGAACCCGACGCCGAGCGCGTCGGCCACGGCGGCGCGCGCCGGGTCGGCGTCGACCAGCTCGACCCGGACGCCGGGAAAGCGGGCGAGCAGCGCGGCGACGGCGCAGCCGACCATCCCGCCGCCGACCACGCTGACCCGGTCACCGATCATCGGGGTGGCGTCCCAGAGCGCGTTGACCGCGGTCTCCACGGTGCCGGCCAGCACCGCCCGGGCCGCCGGCACCCCGTCAGGCACCGGCGTCACCGCCGACGCCGGCACCACGTACGCGGTCTGGTGTGGGTAGAGGCAGAACACGGTCCGTCCGAGCAGGTCGGCCGGGCCGTGCTCGACCACACCGACGTTGAGGTAGCCGTACTTGACCGGGGCGGGGAAGTCGCCTTCCTGGAACGGGGCGCGCATCGCCGCGTACTGGCTCTCGGGCACGGCGCCGGTGAACACCAGCGTCTCGGTGCCCCGGCTGACGCCGGAGAACACGCTGCGCACCAGCACGTCCTCCGGACCGGGCTCCGGTAGCGTCACCGACCGGATCTCCCCTGCTCCGGGGGCGCCCAGCCAGAACGCACGGGCATCGCGGATCACGCGGTCGTCTCCAATCTGGCTGCGAAACCGAACCGTTCGGCCGCTCGCTGCGTACTGGTCTGTCGAGGTCGTCGATCATAAACACGGAGGCAGCGTGTCCAGGGTTCGAACCGGTCCGGTGATCGGACTGACCGCCCAGATCGTCCTGTTGGTCGTGCTGGCCGCGACCGTCGGGCTGGACGCCGTCGGGTGGCTGGCCGGCGTCGGGTACGGCATCGGGCTCTGCGTCGTGCTGACCCGTGGCCTGCGTCGTCACCGCACCGACCGGCTCGGCCCGGCGGACCGGGTGACGCTGACCCGGGCGGTGCTGGTGGGCGGGGTGACCGCGCTGCTGGTCGACGCCGTCGACGGCTCGCCCGTCCCGCTGGCGGTGCTGGTGCCGATGACCGCGGTGGCGCTGGCCCTGGACGCGGTGGACGGCTGGGTGGCCCGACGTACCGGCTCCACCAGCGCGCTCGGCGCGCGCTTCGACATGGAGATCGACTCCTTTCTGGTCCTGATGCTCAGCGTGCACGTGGCACCGGTGGTGGGGCCCTGGGTGTTGGTGATCGGCGGGGCGCGGTACGCCTTCGTCGCCGCGAGCTGGGTGCTGCCCTGGATGCGGGGTACGCTGCCGCCGCGCTACTGGCGCAAGGTGGTCGCCGCGGCGGCGGGTGTCCTGCTGCTGACCGCGACTGCGGACGTGCTGCCCCACCTGGTGACCATGCTGTTGCTGGCCGCCCTGACGGCGACGCTGCTGGAGTCGTTCGGCCGGGACGTCGCCTGGTTGTGGCGGCACCGCCCGGCCCGTTCCCACGCCCCGACCCCGGCCGCCGTGCCGGCCGCGACCTCGGCTCCGGTGCCGGCCGCTACCGTGGCCGTGACCCCGGGGTCGACCCCGGTCCTGGTGCCGTCGCGGTCCCCGGTGCCGGTCGCGGCCTCGGCCGCTGCCCGCAGCCGCAACTGCCGGCCGCGCACCGACAGTCGCGTCGAGCGACCGCTCGCCGCCCACCAGCCGGTCTGAGTCGCAC
>NZ_SMKF01000096.1 GCF_004348325.1 Micromonospora sp. KC213
CGCCCGGGCGAAGTGACGGAGTTCTCATCCGGCACCGGATCCAGCTCGCCGACCCCACCGCCGGTCTCGTCGTCGTCCGGCTCGCCACCCGGCTCCGGGGCGAGTTCGTCGTCGCCGAAACGCTCGCCCTCGGCACCGGACGGCTCCTCGACGCCAGCTCCGGACAGGTCCGGCCTGACCGCTCCCGGGACGCGTCGGGGCAGATCACCGACGTGCATCCCGAGCTCACCGGCCAACGGACCGTCACCCCGGCCGGCCAGCTCGCCGCCACCCGACAGCTCACGGTCACCATCGGCCAGTTCGGAGCCACCGCCCGGCAGCCGCAGGCTGGCCGGCTGATAGCCCGAGCGGGGCGTGGGAAACCCGGAGAAGTCGAAGTCCTCCTCGACCGGCCGGTCCCCCAGGGAGGTCGGGGCCTGCCCGGGCGGCACCGGCTCGGTCGGCTCGCCGTGCACCCGGGCGACAGCCTCGTCGTTCTCGACGCTGCTGGTCGCCATGGCCGGCCGGTTGCGCAGGAAGCGGGCCCGCCCCCGGGACAGGTCGTGCCCGACCGCGACCGCCTCCAACTCGTAGAGGGTGCGGTGGTTGCCGGCCTCGTCGGTCCAGTCGCGGGTGTAGAGGCGGCCCGCCACCACCACCGGGTCACCGACCATCACCGAGGCGGCCACTCCCTCGGCGAGCTTGCGCCAGCAGTTGACCCGGACGCGCAGGCTGTTGCCGTCCACCCACCGGCCGCTGTCCCTGTCCAGGCGGCGGGCGGTCGAGGCGACCTTGAAGTTGGCGACCAGGGTGTTGCTCTGCGTCGTACGACGCCACTCGGGTGCGGTCAGCACATTGCCGACGATTGTGACGTAGGTATCGAACATCGTCCCCTCCCAGGGGTTCAGGGCCTGCCGTGGCGAGTCGACTCGGAAGCCAGCCTGACGGGACCGCCCGGGCCGCGTAGGGGCCGACGGCGAAGCTGTGGACAACCGGACCGCCTGTGGACAAGAACCTGATCAAGTGCCCGGTGTGCTAGCCGGCGTCGACGTCGGCGGTGCAGGCAGCAGGAGGCCGGGCACGCGCGGAGCTGGCTACCGGCGCGCGTATCGCGGCGCTGCGGTGCCTTGCCTGCATGACCCTCGACCCGGTCGGGCCCTCAGGATCGTCGCGTCAGCCGGTCGAGACCGATGGGCGCGCTGGGGCATGCCGACACCGTCGACGATGACAGGCCGCCTTCCACCCCTGCCTGCACCTCGGTGTGGCGATGGCCAACGTCGACCGCTTCCTCACTCCGGACGGGTGGTGGCGGCTCCGGTGGGCGGACTGCCGAGCGGCGCCATAATCCAGCGTTCGCCGGTCCACTCCACGTTGTAGCGCCAGGTCGTGCGGTCGGCCGGGCCGCTGACCACCATCGACAGCGCGTAGACCCGCGGAGCCAGCGAGGTCCACGACACGTCGGACAGCACCCAGCCCGCGCCTCCGTACGCCGCGAGCCGCTTGGCCGCGTCCCCCCGATGGGCTTCGTTACCCAGGTGCTGGCGCAGCCCCGGTTCGTCCTTCGCCTGTAGCAGCGACACGTACTCCTCCGCGTAGCCGCGAAGGGTCGCCGGGTCCGGACTCGACGACTCGTCCGGATCGCTGCACCCGCCGAAGACGGCGGCGAGGAGAGCCAACGCAAGGATCCTCGCCACCGTCCGGCCAACACTTCGTGTCATGTACGTCCCGCTAGTAGTTCGCGTTGCCCCAGTCAGCCAACACCTGGTTCATGGACCGGCGGTACCGATTGCTCGTGTGGTACGTCAGGTACGCTGTTCCGCCGCTGACGTACGACACCATCATCGTGTGATCCTTACTGCCGTCCCTGGTGCCGTCGACCTGCAGTACGTCGCCGATGCCCATGTTCCAGACGTTGCCGAGGCTGGTTTACGCGACGGCTGTGAGTGTAGGCGAAGCTCGCCCAGTAGTTGACGTTGATCCATGACCAGGTCTCGTTCGACGAGTTGTACCACCAGCTTTCGGCACTGCGGTACCAACCGAGATCATCGCCCCACCCACCTGCCCGCAACGCCTGGCTGGCGAAGTTCCCGCGGTCCCCACCGACGTCGTTGAACGAGCGGTAGCCCGGGATCGCGGCCGGGGTCTGCGCCGCCGGCGGGATCGGCGGCGGGGCGTCCGCCTTGCCCGCGTCGCGGTGGACCACCGACTCGGCCTGCCACAGCGGCAGCAGGCCGGCGGGTTCGAGCTGCCGGTCCTCCGTCAACTGCCGACGCCCCGATCTTCTCCGGCCGAGCCGACAGCGGCACCGACGGCGGGTGCATTCACCACCGCTCCGGCCGTGACAAGGATCAGTTCGCCGGCCGCCAAAGCCGAGACACACCTGGTTGCCGATCTCCTCAATTGCGTTCGAGAGGCACGGTTTCCGGTCACATCACTCGTGATCGGCAACGCGCTGGCCGGCCTGCAGCGCAGCGAATTCGGCGAAACCTGACAGGGCCGGGGCCGACCGGACCCGGCGACGGTACTGCCGGCGGCAGGAATCGACGTACGGTCGCCGGAGTGAGGTGGACGCCGACGGGGTAAGGAGTTGATCAACCAGAGCTGGCCGGTCGATCCCGACCCGGCCGGCACGGCACGGCACGTCGATCGGGTGCCCCAGGTGCCGGATCCGATGAGAAAGGTCAGCGACGATGACTCTCGACCCGCGTACCACCGGCTCCGTCCGTGACCGGCGGGAGGGACGGCGATGAGCGCGGCGACGAACCCGGCGACCGTCGCCGAGTGCCTGCGCGTCGGCGCCGGCTTCTCCCAGAGCGACCGCGACTGGATCGTGGCGCAGTTCGCGACCCTGGACGCGCGACTGGCCACGTTCCACGCCGACGCCACCGAGTTGGAGGTGTCGGTGAAGGACCGGGAGACGCGCGGGCAGAAGGTCACCCTGGAGTGCTGGATCGCCGGCTGGCAGAAGATCGTCACCACCTCCGGTGAGGAGGATCTCCGCGCGGCGCTCAACGACGTCCGTGACGACCTGCGCCGCCGGCTGAACGACACCAAGACCCGGCAGGAGCCCCGCAACAACAAGCACGTCCGGGAGATGGGCCGGACCGTGCCGGAGCAGGCCGCCGAGGCCGATCTGTCCCAGGCCGCCGCCGACACCGAGCCCACCCGGATCGACGCCGAGACGGCCTGACCGGTCCGTCCCCGGCCCCCGCTCGCCCGGCGACCGACATGCCCAGCCGTCAGGGGCGTCAAGGGATGAACGGGGGTCGGCGCGACGGTCCGGGCGGGTCGGACCTGGGCTACCGCCGAGTAGCTTGCGGGCGTACCGTCGGCTGAGTGGAACAGGACGTGCTGGGGCCGCCGTACGAGCGGCAGACAATCGACCTGGGCACCGACGACGAGGGCGCGGTGGTCGCCACCCTGGTGCGACGCCGCGCCGAACGCCCCACCGGCCGGGCGGTGCTCTACGTGCACGGGTACGTCGACTACTTCTTCCAGACCCACGTGGCTGACTTCTTCGCCGCGCGCGGCTGGGACTTCTACGCCCTCGACCTGCGCAAGTACGGCCGCAGCCTGTTGCCGCACCAGACCCCGAACTTCTGCCGCGACCTGAGCGACTACTTCCCGGAGCTGGACGCCGCCGCGAAGATCGTCCGGGCGGACGACGGCCACGACACGCTGCTGGTCATGGGCCACTCCACCGGCGGGCTGATCGTCTCGCTCTGGGCACACGCCCGACGCGACGCCGGGCTGGTCGACGGGCTGGTCCTCAACAGTCCCTTCTTCGACCTCAACGTCCCCTGGCTGCTCCGCCGCCCCCTCGCGGCCGCCGCCTGCCGGCTGGGCCGCCGCGCACCGCACCGGGTCCTCCCCCTGGGCCTGCGAACGGTGTACGGCGAGAGCCTGCACGCCGCGCATCGGGGCACCTGGACGTACGACCTGGCCTGGAAGCCGCTCGGCGGGTTCCCGGTACGGCTCGGCTGGTTGAACGCGATCCGAACCGCCCAGCGGCAGCTGCGGGCCGGGCTGGACATTCCGGTGCCGGTGCTGCTGGCCTGCTCGACCCGCAGCTTCAAAGGTCTCCGCTGGCAGGAGTCGGCGATGCTGGCCGACGCCGTGCTGGACGTGGAACACATGGTCCGCTGGGCGCCCCGACTCGGCCGGCACGTCACCCTGGCCCGTTTCGACGGCGGCATGCACGACCTGACACTCTCCGGCCCTGCCGTACGCGAGAAGGTCTTCGCCGAGGTCGGGCGGTGGGCCGAGGCGTTTCTCGGCGCGGGTCCGACGGAGGCCGGCCCCGCCGACCCCGCCCCGACCCGGATCGTGCTGCCGGGCGGCCGGTCGCCGGCCGACGAAGGCGAGCGGGCCCCGGCCGGCTGAGTCAGTCCCTCGCCGGCAGCTCCGCCACGATCTGGTCGAAGGTGGCCAGCGGATGCCCGTCCTCGCCGGGCAGCACCACACCCAGGCAGCGCAGCCCCACCTCTCCGGCGGCGTCGGGTCGGACCGCGAAGACCGGTGCCCCGACGTACCCGGGCGGCAGCGCACCGGTCAGGCGCAGCCCGTCGCCCGCGCGGACCGCCCGCTCGACCGCCACCTCCAGCGGCCGGGATCCGTCATCGCGGACTCCAAGCGCCAGCAGCACGGCCGAAACGGGCTCCGCGCCGATCCGGGCCACGTCGCCGGCGTCGGCCGCGACCACGGCCGGCACCGGTTGGGTACGCCAGCGCCAGCCCTCGGTCGCCGCCCGCTCGTGCAGCCCGCCGGTGGGCAGCGCCGCCACCCCGGTGCCGGGCCGGTGCGCCCACCCCCCGGCCGGCAGCAGCAGCGCGTCAGCGGCCACCCCGGGCGGCTCGGTCACGCTCGGCCGCAGACCGACCTCGACGGCCTGCGGGTACGTCAGGGCGTCGGCGGTGAGCAGGAACTCCCCGGTCGGATGCTGGAAGAAGAACGCCGTGCCGGGTGGGCCGTCCCCGGTCGGCCGCAGCGGCAGGATCGCCCGCCCGAGAAGCTGACACAACTCGTAGGCGACCTCGTTCTCGGCGTCCGGTTCCAGCAGCACGGCCCCGAGGGTACGGGGTGCATTCGGCTCGCAGGGCTGGTGACCGCGACGACGGTGGCGCGCGACGCCGACCACCACCCATTCCCGCGCGGGCTCGGAGGGCGGCGGTACCCTCTTGGCGCGACATGCATGTTGCGCGCCCGTAGCTCAGCGGATAGAGCAGGGGACTTCTAATCCCAAGGCCGCAGGTTCGAATCCTGCCGGGCGCACCACCATTACCGCAGGTCAGCGGCTTTCCGCTCCCGGTCCTAGAGATCATCACGGCTCCCGTACAGCCATTCGTACAGCCGAGTCACCCGAAGAGGTGCTTGGCGGCGTCGGCCACGGCCTCCCGCTCGATCGCCGGCAGGCCGTGCGCGTGGGTGTTCATCGCCAGCCCGATCTGCCTGTGCCCAGCACCTTTCATCACCGTCCGGGGCGAGGCACCGGAGACGAGCAGGAACGTCGCGCAGGCGTGCCGCAGGTCGTGCAGACGCAACCAGTCGAGGCCGGCTGACGCCCGGATCTTGTGCCATGTCCGGTCGATGTGGTCCGGGTCCACCGGCGTTCCGACCTTGGACGCGAAGACCAGGCCGTGATCCTGCCACCGCTCCCCCGCCGCCAACCGGTCCGCGGCTTGCTGCCGACGGTGCGCGCGGAAGGAGGACGAGAGTCTGCGCCGGCACCGGAACAGCCCGCCGGGACCGCTCCGTCTTGGGTGCCACGATCTGCAACCTGCCCTCGGCACGCTGGACGTTTGCCGAACAGTCAGGGTGCCGGTGTCGAAGTCGATGTCCGACCAGGCGAGCCCGAGTAGTTTCCCACGACGGAGCCCGACCGTCAGGGCACAGACGTACAACGCTTGCAGGCGATGACCCCGCAGCGCATCATGGCGGCCCGCAAGCGGGCCGCGCTCGGCCTGCTGGCGGCGCAAGCGCCGACATCGGCCGGCGCGCCGGCCGATGTTGCAGACTGCGCCAGGTAACCAGAACCGATGCCTCCGGCGGGGATCTTCGACAGAGATGGGGCCGCCCACCTCTACCGTGAGTCCGGGCGAAGCCGAACAGACCTGGCGCCCCGGCCCGTTCCACGGTGTGCGGGCTCACGGCGGAAATGGGCATTAGGTAAGGCGCGAGGCGACAGCCTCAAGGGGATGAACTGTACGGCGCGTATTGAACGCTGCGGGACCGGCGACGCCAGGCGGGCAGCGGAAGGCAGCCAGCTAGGCCCTCATATCCGGTATGGGTCTCGACCGACCCATCGGGCATCACCACCTCGATGAGGGAGCGTTTCCGCGCAAGAACCTCACGGACGCGTCCCGCAACGACCGAACGAGCCATGTCATCGAGGAAGGCCAGGTCCTCGGACACCGGGCGAAGTTCCCATCTGCCGCCGTACTCGCCAACCTGTAGGACGATCTCGTCGCCGAAGTCGGCCCAACCGAAGGCGCGAGCGTAGGGATTCGTCGGCGTGATCGACACAGACAAGCCCCATTGGGGGTTCTCAATCTTCACCTCTGCTGCGCCAACCAGCTCGTGCGCCAACCGGGTAGCCAGACCTAACGTCGCAGAGGTTGCTGGACCAAATCCGCCCGGCACGTCTTGCGAGTTGGTGTTGCTCATGCGCGGGAACTGTACAGCCATCCATACAGCCAAGCCTGCCTGCGAATGGCGACGCTGCCCGACAATGACGGACGGGCTGACCAGGAACACAGCTGCCCGACCGGCCATCCCTGATCTTCTTCTAATCCCAAGGCCGCAGGTTCGAAGCCTGCCGGGCGTACAGGCACTTCCCGAATCTGACCGGCTCGCGTGGGTGGATCGAGACTCAGCGAGCCTGGGCTTCGATGAGGAGGCGGTGATCACGGACGACCAAGCGCCCATCGACGCGGATGCGGGAGTCCCACACCGCCGCAGGCCGGAGTTCCGTCCGGCCTGCGGCGTGCCATCGCCGGTGGTGGTCAGGCGACCCGGTTGGCTGTCCAGCGCTGCGACGGGTCGGTGGTCGAGCAGCTACCCAGTGCCAGCTGGGCGCCGGCCCAGGTGCCGTTGGACTGCACGCACAGGCTGGCCGATCCGGCCGGCCTGATCTGGTACGTCACGCCGGACTGAACCGCGAACGTCCACTGCTGGGACTGCTGCGCGCCGTTGCAGGTCTGCCGCACCACGAGCGCTCCCGCCACCGCGGCGCCACCGGCGACGGTGATGCACTTGAGACTGTGCTGGCTCATCAGCAGGTAGACACCACCGGCGGTCGAGTACAGCCGCCACTGCTGGTTGGCCCTGCCGTTGCCGGGCCAGTTGACGAGGTTGGCACCGTCGTACTCCCGGAAGTCGTACAGGTCCATGGCCATGTTGGCGCCGTTGTCCACCAGGTCGTTGGTGAGCATCAGCACCGCGCCCGACTCGGCCTCGCCGGCCGGTGCGGTGCCGGTGCCCGTGGTGACGGTCAGCGGCTGGGACTCTGCCGAGGTACGGACGACGCCGCCGATGGTCACCCGGTGCCGGACGGTGTAGGTGCCGGCGGTGCCCGGAGTGAGCCCGGTCACTTGTACGGTGGGCCGCCATGCGGGGGCCGTCGCGACGACCGCGCCGTTGCGCAGCAGCTCGAACTCTTCGATGAAGCTACCGCCCTCCGGTGCGATGCTCGGCTCGAACGAAAACGCGATCGAGGTGCCCTCCACGTCGGTGGCGCGCAGGTTCTGCGGCGCCAACGGTGGGATGGTGGTCATCGCCGGCACGGAAGCGCCGTGCTGCAGGTACAGGCTGTGCAGGGCGGCGTCGAAGTGGCTCGGCAGGTAGGGGCCTTGCGGGCTGACCGCGAAGTAGTCGTCACCGTTGCAGTCCAGCAGCCGCACCGCCAGCGGGTCGGGACAGGCGGTCGGGGCGTTGACCTGGCACAGGGTCTCGTTGCCGTCGGTGCAGTGCCCGCCCCCGTCGTGGTTCGGGCCGCCCGGCGGAGCAGGATCGGCGCGCTCCCGCATGGGGATGGATGCGAGTGCCGCCTCGCTCATGAGCTGCGGGACGAGTCGGACACCACCACCGGTCGGTCGAACTCGGTCGGCAGCTCGACCCGCATCCCGCGCCAGGGTCTTGACCATCCTCCGGCTGTAACACAAGATGTCACGACAAGGAGGGGTGATGGCGGCGAACAGTCGGTTGACCATCGCGACGCACGCACTGGCGTGGCTCGCGCTGGCGCAGCGACGTGGTCAGGAGGTGCTGACCTCGGACCAGGTCGCCGCCAGCGTCAACACCAACCCCGTGATCATCCGACGTAGCCTCGGAGACCTGCGGCGAGCCGGGCTGGTAACGGTTCGCCACGGTGCCGGCGCCGGCTGGAGCCTGGCCCGCCCGCCCGAGGAGATCACCCTGCGCCAGGTGTACGACGCGGTAGCAGCGGAGCCGCCGTTCGGTCTGCACCACACCGAGCCCAACCTGAAGTGTCCGGTCGGCCGGGGCATCCGGCCCGCCCTGAGCGCGGTCTACGTCCGGGTCGAGCAGGCCATGCAGCAGGAACTGGCGACCACGTCCATTGCCGACGTGCTTCGCGAGAGCTTGATGCGGTAGTTGTGCGGTGCGGTGGCTGACACCACCGCACTGCGGCCATTACTGTAACTAGAATTGTTACACCATACAGCGAGGAGCATCTGTGGGAACCGTACGGTGTCCGGTGGTGGAACTACGGCAGTACACCCTGCATCCGGGGCAGCGCGACGTGCTGATCGACCTGTTCGACCGGGAGTTCGTCGAGCCCCAGGAGGCGGCAGGCATGACCGTCCTGGGGCAGTTCCGCGACCTCGACGACCCCGACCGGTTCGTGTGGCTCCGGGGTTTCGACGACATGCCGCGCCGCGCGGAGGCGCTGGCGAGCTTTTACGGCGGACCGGTCTGGCAGGCGCATCGCGACGAGGCGAACGCGACAATGGTCGACTCTGACGATGTCCTGCTGCTGCGGCCAGCCTCGGCGCGGGGCGGGTTCCCGGCGCCGGTCGCCGCCCGGCCAGCCCTCGACTCGCCGGGGTCGGCACCGTCGCTCGTACTCGCCACGATCTGGCACGGTGTCGGCCCCTTCGATACCGCGTTCGTCGAGTTCTTTGAGCGGCGGGTCCGGCCGCTACTCGCCGAGAGCGGCGGTGAGCCGCTGGCGTATCTACATTCGGACCATTCCGCGAACACCTTCCCGGCGCTGCCGGTACGAACCGGCGAGGAGGTCTTCGTGTGGTTCGCGCGGTTCGCCGGCGAAGGTCGGTCCGATGAGTACCTGGAGCGCCTGCACCATTCGGAACGCTGGTCCGAGGAGGTGCTGCCCGCCCTGTCCCGCTGGGTTGGGACGTCACAACGACTGCGCCTCGCCCCCACCGAGCGGTCGCTGCTGCGGTGAGCGGCTGTCACGGTCGGTCGGCGGTGCCCCAGCTCTGCCGGAGCAGGGCCAGCAGGCCGTGACCGTCCTCGATTCGCGCGTCCGGTTCCGCCTCGGCGTGGGCGGACTCCCGGTCGGTACGCGGGGAGCGCATCAGGATCGCCGCCTGCGCTCCGGCCCGGCGGGCGCAGGCGATGTCACGGTGGAGGCTGTCGCCGACGAACCAGCACCGGTCGATCGGCACGCCGATGGCGTCAGCCGCCAGCAACGCCAACCTCGGATTGGGTTTGCGCAGGCCGGCTTCGTCGCTGTAGAACTCGGCGGCGAACAGGCCGGACAGGCCGGCGGCGGCGAGGAAATCGCGGTGCGCCGCACCGCAGAGCGCGTTGCTGACCACCGCCATCGGCAGGCCCACCTCGGCGGCAGCGTGCAGAGCCGCGGAGACCCCCGGCCGCACCGCCCACCCGGCACGCCAGTTCCAGGCGTACGCCAGCGGCGTCGCCTCCCGCTCCACCGCCTCCCGGGCGTCCCGGGGCCAGTTTCGGGTCACGAACTCCGCCCACACCTGGGCGTGTGACAGCTCGACGGGCTCGGCCGACCTGCCCTCGGCGTCGCGCCAGCGGGCGTACGCCCGGTCCCCCGCCTCGAGGTCCGCGGCGATCCGCTCGGCCGGGACCGCACCGGCGACCAGTTCGGACAGTCGGCGCACCAGATCCGGCGGCGCCGGTGGTTGCGGCGGGGCGTCGGCCAGGACGCCACCGAAGTCCAGCAGAAGCGCGCCAGGCGGTCGGAGCATTACGCCATCCTCCCGCATCCGGGGTGACAACGGCAGAGGTCGGCCCGACGGCGTCCCGCCGGGCGGAACCATCGTCCGGCGGCGTTCGCGGTGAGAACAGCCAGCTGGTCCTGTCGGTCGGGCTCGCTACCCTCTCCCCGTGACCGACACTGCCGGTACCGCACGGGTGCCCACTGTTGACGACGAGGCCCGCTTCTGGGCGCTGGTGGAGACCGCCTGGGCGCCGCTCGGCCCGGAGCCGGCGGCGCTGCGCCGGGCCCTGGCGACCCGCGACTCCGACGCTGACGACCTCGACCCGTACGCCTTGGACGCCTGGCTGGCTCCGTTCCTCGCCAACCTCCGCGCGCTCTGCGCCGACCTGTCCGGCCCGGAGCTGACCGATCTGGACCGGGTGGTCGAACGCAAGCTGTACGACATCGACCGGCGGGACGTGCAAGCGGTCACCGACGGCTCCGACGACGGCTTTCTCTACGCGCGGGGATGGATCGTCGCGCTGGGCCGCGAGTTCTACGAGGCGGTCCGCGCCGACCCGACGATGGCGGTGGTCGACGCCGACTGCGAGCAGATGTGCTATTTCTTCGCCCACCTGCACGCCGAACGATTCGGTGACTGGTCCGACACCGGATCGGGGATCTCCCGAGAGTCGGTCAGCAACCCCACCGGCTGGCCGCCCGAGGACTGACGCCGCTGTCATGAGTGCTCTCAGGGGCGTTGCCGCGCGTCCCGCCACGCGCTGCCGTCGAGCGCTCCCTCGACGTGGTCCGGCAGGCCCACGCCGAATGCGGCATGTTGTGCCATCCATCGCGGGGATACGGCAGTTTGCGGCACGTGGAGGCGGACGGACCGGCGGACGGACCGACCCGGCGACGGGTAACCCTGGCGGGCGGGGCGGCGGCCGTGGGGAGCGGCCGCCGCCCCCGCGGTGCCCCGGGCCGGGCACCGCCGCCGACCCGCGTCGCGGGAACGACCCGGGGGGTGTCGTCGTCCGCGCGACGCGGCCGGCCGGCGCCGGGCGGGCGGAGGGGGAGGGTTCCCGCCCAGCGCCTTTCGGTGTCTCCAGCGTCGCCACCCTGGGAAATGTCACACGAGCCCGGCCGCAAGCGTCGGCCGCCGCGACCGCGCACGACCACGCCGGCCCGTCCCGTGATCCGGCCCCGGCGAGATCAGGAGGTGGCGGGGCGTCGGCCGCGCCGGTCCAGCTCGACCGCCTCCGCCGGGGTGGGCGCCGTGCCGCCCAGGTGGGCCGGCTGCCACCAGGCGTCCTCCGGGCCGGCGGGCTTCTCCGGGTATTCCTGCTGGGCCCGGTCCACCAGCGCGGACAATCGGCTCTTCAACTCGGCCGTCATGGCGTTGGCGTCCGGGTAGGCGGCCGGGTCCATCGGCTCGCCGAGGAGGATGGTGATCGGGGTGTGCCGGCGGGTGAGGTTCTTCGGGCGACCCTTGGTCCACAGCCGCTGGGTGCCCCAGAGCGCCACCGGCAGCAGCGGCACCGCCGCGTCCTGCGCCATCCGGGCAGCCCCGCTCTTGAGGTCCTTGACCGTGAACGACCGGCTGATCGTCGCCTCGGGGAAGACGCCGACCACCTCTCCCCGGCGCAGCGCCCCCACCGCCGTGTTGTACGACCCGGCGCCCGCCGACCGGTTCACCGGGATGTGCTTCATGCCGCGCATCAGGGGACCGGAGACCTTGTGCGCGAAGACCTCGTGCTTGGCCATGAACCGAACCAGGCGGCCCGACTCCTGGGCACCGTAGCCGCAGAAGATGAAGTCCAGGTAACTGACATGGTTGCTGGCCAGGACGGCCCCGCCGGAGCGTGGGACGTGGTGGCTGCCCTCGACGGTCAGTCGCAGGTCGAGGACCCGGAACATCGTCTTGGCGGCGGCGATCACGGGCGGATACACGAGTTCCGGCATCCGGCAACTTTACCGCGCGTAGGTTACGCCGCCGTAGGGGCCGAGCGGGTGTGGTGCAGTTCGAGCCGGCCCCGGGCGAAGGCGTCGACCCGACCCCACCGGCCGGGAATGTCCAGCACCTCGATCCGCCCCATGCCCACCGGCAGCACCGGATCCACCGCCAGGTGCCCCTCGTGCGGCTCCAGGCCCAGCATCGTCCGGATCAGCAGCAGTGGGGCACCCGTCGACCATGCCTGCGGGCTGCACGCGGTCGGGTACTCGACCGGGAACTTGGTCTGCTCCCGGGGATAACCGCCGAACGCCTCCGGCAGCCGGCCGTCGAAGTATCGGGCGGCGTCCAGGATGCCGCTGGCGATGGTGCCGGCCTCCTCGGCGAAGCCGTACCGGCGCAGCCCCCAGGCGATGAAGGAGTTGTCGAACGGCCAGATCGTGCCGTTGTGGTAGCCGATCGGGTTGTACCGCACCTCCCCCGCGGCGAGGGTGCGCACCCCCCACCCGGTGAAGAGCCGGTCGGAGACCAGATGCTCGGCCACCCTCTCGGCCCGGTCGTGGTCGACGATGCCGCTCCACAGCAGGTGCCCCATGTTCGAGCTGAGCACGTCGCACTGCCGGCCGTCGGGGTCCAGGCCGAGGGCGTAGAACTCACCGTCAGCCACCCACCAGTCCCGGTTGAACCGCTCCTTCAGCTGCGCGGCCTCCCGCTCCAGTTGGTCGGCGTACGCCGGGTCGCCCCAGAACTCCCGGGCCATTCGGGCGGCGCGCAGCTTCGCGTCGTACGCGTACCCCTGCACCTCGCAGGTGGCCCGGGGAAACGGCGGCAGCGTGCCGTCGGAGTACGAAATCGAGTCCCAGGAGTCCTTCCAGCACTGGTTCTCCAGGCCGGTGTCGGCATTGCGCCGCTCGTACCAGATGTAGCCGTTGCCAACCAGGTCGGCGTAGTCGTCGATCCACCTGAGCGCGCGCCGGCACTCCGGTTCCAACTCCCTGACCAGTGCGACATCCCCGCTCCACCGCTCGTACTCGTCGAGCAGGACCACGAACAGCGGGGTGGCGTCGACGGAGCCGTAGTACGGCGAGTGCGGCTGCTCCTCGAACGCGGCCGTCTCGCCGTAGCGCATCTCGTGCAGGATCCGGCCCGGATCCTCGTCCCGGAAGTCGTCGAACCGGGTGCCCTGGAGGGCGGCGAGGATACGCAGCGTGGTCTTCGACAGCTCGGGCGCGAAGGGCAGCACCTGCAGACAGGTCAGGATGCTGTCCCGGCCGAACATCGTCATGAACCAGGGCAGGCCCGCGGCGGGCAGGGCCTGGCCGCGCAGGGAGAGCGGCGAGAAGCGCAGCGCGGCGAGGTCGACCAGGCTACGCCGGTACGTGGCGGCCAGGTCCTCGTGTTCGCTGTTCACCTTCGGCGCCCTGGCGATCCACTCCTGTAGGTCGTGCTCGAGGGCGAGCCGCTCGGTGCCGTGCGCCTGCAGGCCCATCCGCAGGTCGCGCCCGCCCGGGCCGAGCGCGACGGTGTGCACGTCGATCGAGGTCTCCCACTGCTCGTTCGCCTCCAGGTGCACGGAGTACGCGAAGCCGTTGCGGTCGTACCGGGCCGGCTCGGACGACGAGATGATGGTTTCCCGGACGAAGTTGCCACGCCGGTACCCCAGCCGGAGCCGGTCCTCTTCGGGCTCGGCGTAGGTCTCGCCCTTCTTGTTGACGATCTCGTCCTTGACCTCGAACAGGTCGGCGAAGTCCGAGCCGGCCTCCATCCGGATCTCCAGGTCCACGGGCTTCTCGTCGTGGTTGAGGATGGTCACCTGCTCCCGGAAGCTGCCGCCGACCGCGCGCTCGCGGATGATCGACAGTTTGGCGTCGATGTAGTGGGTGGCCATCCCGGGCACCAGGAAGAAGCGGGCCTCGTAGTACTGGAGGTCGTCGTAGGAGAGCGCGTTGAGGCGTTCCCCGTTGACGGTGAGGATCCACTCGGACAAAAACCGGGTGTCGATGGAGAACAGGCCGGTCGGCTCGCTCGGGGTCGCCTCGATGTCGCCGGTGTCCTGCGACACCACGAAGGTGTTGCCGTCCAGGATCCGGATCGTGTTGCTCGACGCCATCAGCGCACCTCCCTGCGGAAGAGCCGGCGCGGCCCGGTCGATTCCGCCGGGCCGGGGAAGATCCGTTCCACCTGCGCCACGAGCCGTGGGTCGCCCGTCACCGTCATGTCCCCGCGCAGCAGCGCCGCCATCCCGTTGCCCCGGCCGGCGGCGATCTCCTCGAAGGTCTCCGGGCTGGTGCCGATGACCGTGTCGGCCTCCCGGTCGTCCTGGGTGACCCGCAGGTTCCCCCGGTCGATCTCGAGTAGCCAGTGGGTGGTCTGCGCCCCCTGCTGCAGGTCGAAGCGCAACTTGCCGGAAGCCTTGGCCAGCGCGGGATCGTATCCCCGCCGGTCCAGATCCTCGAAGAACCGCGTGGTCGCGTCCACCGTCGGGCCCTCTCTTCCCGTCGTGCCACGGCATGGCGAAGTACTCCGGCGGGGTGCCCACCGACAGCCGGGTCAACCTCGCCCGGATCGGGTGAGGCCCCGCAACCGGCACGCGAGCCGGTGCGGAAACGGCGACGCCGGCCCCGGGAAGGGACCGGCGTCGCATCGCCCGCGGTGGGCGGTCAGTTGTTCGGGTCGTCGGCACTGATGTCGGCGAGCACGGACTGCGGCTCCCGCTCGACCGCCAGGTCACCCATCGAGATCAGGCCGACCAGCCGGCCGTCGTCGATCACCGGCAGCCGCCGGACGGCGTACGTGCGCATCAGGTCGGCGGCGGCGACGGCGTCGTCGTACTGGCTGACCGTCACCAGATCCCGGCTGCTGATCTCCTTCAGGCGGGTGGTGTTCGGATCCTTGTTCTCCGCCACGGCGCGGACGGTGATGTCCCGGTCCGTCACGATGCCGACCACGTCGTCACCCGCCGTCACCACCACGTCCCCGATCGCGCTATCGCGCATCTCCTGCGCCGCCGCGGTGAGCGTGTCGTTCGCGTCCATGGTCACCAACCGGGTCGTCATGAACTCTCCGACCGTTGTCATGGTGCTCCCCTCTCGGTGTCGGCACGCCCGACTACCCGGCGTCACCGGACCGGTAACCCGCCCGCCGCGGCTTCAGCCGCGTTCGGCGGCGACCAGCTCGGCGAGCTGCACCGCGTTCAACGCGGCACCCTTGCGCAGGTTGTCGTTGGAGCAGAAGATCGCCAACCCGTGCTCGACGGTCTCGTCGGCCCGGATCCGGCCCACGTAGGTCGGGTCCTGGCCGGCGGCCTGAAGCGGGGTCGGTACGTCCGACAGGGCCACACCCGCAGCGCCGTCGAGCAGTTCGCGGGCCCGTTGAGGGGTGATCGCCCGGGTGAAGCGGGCGTTGATCTGGAGCGAGTGGCCGGTGAAGACCGGTACCCGCACGCAGGTGCCGGAAACCCTGAGGTCGGGGATCTCCAGGATCTTGCGGCTCTCGTTGCGGAGCTTCTGCTCCTCGTCGGTCTCGGCGGAGCCGTCGTCGACGATGGAGCCGGCCAACGGCAGCACGTTGAAGGCGATCGGCCGGGCGAACGACCGCGGGGCGGGGAACTCCACGGCCGAGCCGTCGAAGGCGAGCCCGGCGGCGTCCTCGGCGACCTTGCGGACCTGCTCGTCCAGCTCGGCCACGCCGGCCAGGCCGGCCCCGGAGACCGCCTGGTACGTCGAGACGACGAGGGCGGCCAGCCCCGCCTCCTCGTGCAGCGGACGCAGCACCGGCATCGCGGCCATGGTGGTGCAGTTCGGGTTGGCGACGATGCCCTTCGGGCGGTCGGTGATGGCGTGCGGGTTGACCTCGGCGACGACCAGTGGCACCGCCGGGTCCATCCGGAACGCCGAGGAGTTGTCGATCACCACGGCGCCGGCGGCGGCCACCCGGGGGGCCAGCTCCTTCGCGGTGCCCTTGCCCGCCGAGAAGAGCACGATGTCCAGCCCCGAGTAGTCGGCGGTCGCCGCGTCCTCGACAATCACCTCGCCGTCGCGCCAGGGCAGGGCACGCCCGGCCGACCGGGCGGAGGCGAACAACCGCACCTGCTCCGCCGGGAAGTCACGCTCCGCCAGCACCTGCCGCATCACGCCACCGACCTGGCCGGTGGCCCCCACAATGCCGATCCTCATGCCCGCGAGGCTACCCACGCGGCCCGGCCGGATGGGAATCCTTTCCCACCGCCCGGGCCGGCGCCGCCGGTGACGCGACCGGAATCACACCTGATGGTCGGTGACCTCGCCCAGGCCGGTGGCGACGAGATCGTCCCGGATCAGGGCCGCGTCGCCCTCGACCACGAGGGTGAGCGCCTCGGGATGCAGGTGCGCGGCGGCTGCGGCGGAGACCTGCGCCACATCGGCGGCGAGCAGCGACTCGCGCAACCGGGCGTGGTAGTCGTCGGGCAGGTCGTGCACCACCAGGGTGGTCAGCGCCGAGGCGATCGCCCGGGGGCTCTGCAACTCGACCGAGAGCTGACCGGCCCGCCACGAACGGGCCACCGCCAGCTCGTCCTCCGTCACCCCGGTCAACTGGGTACGGGTGATCTCCCCCACCGCCTCGACCAGAGCCGGGGCGGTCACCGCGGTCTGCACGCCGGAGGCGACCGCGAACCGACCGAACCGGCGGGACGAGGCGAAGTCGCCCCGGATGCCGTACGTGTAGCCCCGCACCTCCCGGATCAGATGGTTGAGTCGGGAGGTGAACGCCCCGCCCAGCACCGTGCCGGCCAACGTCATGGGCACGTGGTCGGGGTGGGCGCGGTGCGGCGACGGGTGCCCGAGTCGCAGCGTGGACTGCACCGAGCCGGGCCGGTCCACGAGGATGATCCGCCGGCCGGGGCGTGGCGACACGTCGATCGGACCGCCCCGATCCGCCGGGCCGCCGCCGGTGCCGGCGAACGCCGCCGCGCCGAGCGCGTCCAGGTCGAGCCGGTCCAGGTCACCGGCGACGACCAGGGTGCCGGGGCGGATGAACCACTCGGAGTGGAAGACGGTGACGTCCTCGACGTCGAGGGCGGCCACCGACTCCGGGTCGCCGTACATCGGCCGGCCCCAGCGGTTGTCGTGCCCGAACAGGTCGGCGCGGAGCACCGCGTCGGCGCGCGGACCCGGGTTCGCCCAGTCCATCCGCAGCGCGTTCGCCTCGTCGTCACGGACCCGACGTACGTCCTCCGGTTCCAGCCGGGGGGTGCGGACCGCCTCGGCCAGCAACTCGACGGCGGCGCCCAGCCGCTCCACCGGCACCTGGACGCTGACCTGGAACGAGTCCCAGTCCATGCCGGTGACCAGCTCGGTGCCGAGCCCCTCCACGGCAAGGGCGAACGCGGTGGCGTCCCGTTGCGCGGTGCCCTCCTCCAGGGCCTTGGCGAGCACCCCGGCGAGCCCTTCCTTGCCGACTGGTTCCCGACCGGCTCCGGCGTCGAGCAGCAACACCGCCACCGCGAGGTTCTGCCCCGGCAGGTGAGCGGCGACGACCCGGCCGCCGGCGACGTCGCGCCGGACCACCGTGGGGAACCGGTACGGGCGGGCGACCCCCGTGCCGGGACGGGCGGCGATCAGCGTCATGAGGGCTTCTCCTCGGGCACGTAGGTCAGGGTCACCCGGTCGGCGGCGCCGAGCACCTCGGCGGCCGTCTCGGCGATCTGCTCGGCGGTCACCGTGAGCCAGGCGGGCAGCCGCTCGGCCGCCTTCGCCGGATCGCCGAACTGGGTGGCGTACCGGCCGAGGGTGTCGGCACGGCCGTCCACGGTGGACATCTGTCGCCACCAGGCGGTGCTCAGCAGTGCCTTGGCCCGGTCCAGCTCGGCGTGGGTCACCGGGACGGTGGCCAGTTCGTCGACCACCTCGGCGACTCCGGCGGCCAGTCGCTCGGCGGTGACCCCGGGGCGGGCGGTGGCGGTGACGATCAGCGGCGCCGGTGCGTGTGCCAGGTCCACCCCGTACGCCCCGACGGTGTCCGGCTGGGCGATCCGTTCCCCGTCGGCGAGCCGCTGGTACAGGCGGCTGCCCCGGCCGCTGCCGAGCACGGCGGCGAGCACGGTGGTCACGTCGTACCCGGGGGTGCCGAACGGGTGGGTGCGGTGCGCGACGTACACGCGGGGGGCGGGCACGTCCGCGGTGACGGTCTCGACGGCGGCCCGCCCGGTGGTCGCGACGTCACGGCCGTCCGGGGCGGCGGGGATGTCCGCCCGCGCGGGGATCGCGCCGAAGTACTTCTCGGCCAGCGCGAACACCTCGGCGGCGGAGGCGTCGCCGACGACGGTGAGCACCGCGTTGTTCGGGGCGTAGTACCGGGCGTGGAACTCCTGGAAGGTGGCCAGGTCGGCGGCGTTCAGGTCGGCCATCGAACCGATCGTCGCGTGGTGGTACGGGTGCCCCGGCGGGTAGAGCAGCGGCAGCAGCCGCAGCCAGGCGTCGCCGTAGGGGACGTTCTCGTACCGCTGCCGGCGCTCGTTCTTCACCACGTCGCGCTGGTTGTCCAGCGTCTCCTGGGTCAGCGCCGGGACCAGTCCGCCCATCCGGTCGGCCTCCAGCCAGAGCGCCAACTCCAGCTGCTCGGCCGGCACGGTCTCGAAGTAGTTGGTGCGGTCCGGGTTGGTGGTGGCGTTGAGCGACCCGCCGGCCCCCTGGATCAGCTTCATGTGCTCGGTCTTGGCCACGTTGAGTGAGCCTTCGAACATCAGGTGTTCGAAGAGGTGGGCGAAGCCGGTCTGCCCCGCCGGCTCGTGCCGGGAGCCCACGTCGTACCAGAGGTTGACCGCCACCGCCGGCGCGGTGCGGTCCTCGCTCACCACCACACGCAGGCCGTTGTCCAGTCGGGTCGTCTCGATGGGCCAGGGGTAACCGCTGTCGGGCATGCCCCGACGCTATCCGATCTCCGGGGCGGAACGGGACTCCCGGGACGGGCGTGCCTGTGCCGATGGCATCGACCGGCCGGCGCGGGGTACCGCAGGGGTATGCGCAACCGCTCTACCACGCTCGCCGTCGCCGGGACCGCCGTCGCCGGGGCCGCCGCCGTCCTGGCCGGCTGGCGCAAGGCCCGCCTGCTGCATCCGGTCGGCCGCACCTTCACCGCCGAGGTGACGATCTGGGGTACGCCGGACCGCCCCACCGGGGTCCGGTTGCTGGACGACCCCGGCCGCTACCGGGCCACGGCGCGGCTGTCGCAGGGGGTGCCGACCCCCGGCGCATGGCCGGACGTGCTGGGGCTGGCCGTGCGGCTGCACCGGCCACCGGGTCGCCCGTTCGACCTGCTGGTCAGCTCCAGCGGTGCCGCGCCGGTGCTGCGCCACCTGCCGCTGCCCCGCCGCCGCTTCGCCGGGACGTACAGCACGATCATGCCGTACCGGGTGGGACGGCGGCGACTCTGGCTGGCGGCGCTGGCCGACCCGGACTCGGTTGACCTGGGCCGGAACCTCGGCGAGGTGGCCGCGGCGGCCCGGGCGGGAGCACCGCGGCTGGTGCTCGCGACGGCGTCCGCCACCGGGCCGTGGCGGCCGTTCGGGCAGGTGACCCTGGGCGACCCGCTGGACGCCCGGACGGACGCGGCGATCGCCTTCGACCCGGTGGGCAACCTGCCACCGGGCCTGCGGGCGGCGGGTCCGGTCGCCTGGCTGCGCGAGCAGACCTACGCCGGGTCCCGCCGGGCACGGGGTGCGTCGACGCGGTGGCCACCGCCGGGGCGACCACCGCGTCGCCCGCTGTCCTAGTCCGGAGGTTCGCTCACCGCCACCGTCTGATCGGAGGTGCGGTGCTCCAGCACCGTGTCGGGGGCGGCGTTCTGGTCCGCCTCGCGGATGTCGGACTCGGTGAGGATCGCCTCGGCCTGTGCCTGCGGGTCGTCGCTGCCGACCGCCGCCTCCTCCGGCAGCAGGTGGGCGCGGGACTCCATCCGTTCCTGGTCGCTCTGCTCGTGGGTCATGTCGATGGTGTTACCCCGGTGTCCGGTCAGCGGAACGGGCCGCGCACCTCGTAGGTGATGCCGCCGGAGGAGAAGCCCGAGGTGCCGCGCTGGGACGAGAAGTAGAGCCGGCTGCCGTCCGGGGAGAACGCCGGGCCGCAGATCTCCGAACTGCTCTGCCCGCTGATCCGCACGAACGGCGCGACCACCCCGGCCGGCGTGATCAGGTTGATTTCCATGTTGCCGCCGTCCTCGGCGACGTAGAGGTCCCCCGAGCCGGTGCCGGTGATGTTGTCCACCCCGGTCAGTGGGGCGGTGCCGGAGACCAGCGAGTCGTCGTACGCCAGGTCGATCCGCTGGTTGACCGCGTCGTACGCCCAGACCCGGTTGTCGCCCTTGGTGGTGAACCAGCACGTGCCGTCGGCGTACCAGCAGCCCTCGCCGCCGTTGAACCTCTTCGCCCCGGAGACCTGGCCGCGGGTGGCGGTCGGAGAGCCGTCCGGGTCGGGCACCGGCGCCCAGGTCACCGGTCCGCTGGTGGCGGTCCCGGCGACCAGCACCTCCAGCGTTCCGCTCGACAGGTCGCCCCAGACGGTCGGGGTGAACCGGTAGAAGCAGCCGTTGCTCTCGTCCTCGGTGAGGTAGATGACCTTGCGGTGCGGGTCGGCCGCCGCCGCCTCGTGTTTGAACCGCCCCAGCGCCGGGCGCTGCACCGCGTTGGTGCCGCCCTGCGGGTAGGTCTCGTAGACGAAGCCGCGGCTGACCTCCTCGCAGGAGAGCCAGGTGCCCCACGGGGTGGCGCCGCCGGCACAGTTCTGGTTGGTGTTCGACAGGATCCGGTACGCCGAGGCGATCGTCCCGTCGGCGTGGAAGCGGATCGCCGAGGCCCCACCGCCCGGGGTGATCTCCGAGTTGGAGACGTAGATCCAGCCGGTGCCGGCGGTGAAGCAGGCGCCGCCGTCGGGGGCGTCGTGCCAGCTGTACGAGGTGCCGGGCACGACCTGCCGGGAGCGGGCGATCACCCGGCTGGTGAAGCCGGCGGGCAACAGGAGGCCGTTGGCGTCGGCGGCGCCGAGCGGCCCGTACGGGCTCGGGCCGGGCTGGGCCGGGGCGGCCGACGCCACGCCGGACCACAGACTGCCGGCGAAGGCGGCGGCACCACCGGCGACGGTGGCGCGCAGGACGGTACGACGGTCCATCAGACCTCCCAGATTGCTGTAGGTGCCGACGAAGTTACCGACGAGGGCATCGACGCGGGTAAACTCCAGGCGAGGCTTTCCGGACAGCCCGGTGAGCCTTCCCCGACCGGTCGGGTACGCTGGTCGACGTGACGTGCTCGTATCGATGGTTTAGGCAGCCGGCTCCGACGCCGGTGACCTCACCATGAGCTGACGTCACCTGAGTTCGAGCCGGCCGGGCAGGAGCTGAAGTTCCTGCCCTTTTGCGTACGAGCAGCCGGCTCCACCCGGGTACCGGCCCCGGGCACGGTCGGCGGAAGGAATCCCACCGTGACGACCCCGGAGACCGGCGCGGTCATCGACCAACGGATCGACCGCGTCGTGCCGTTGACCACCCCCGCTCTGCTCCTGCACGAACTGCCCCTGGACGCCCCGCTCACCTCGGCCGTGCTGGCCGGGCGGCGCGCGGTCGGCCAGGTGCTGGACCGCGCCGACGACCGGCTGCTGGTGGTGGTCGGCCCCTGCTCGGTGCACGACCCCGCCGCGGCCCTGGACTACGCCCACCGGTTGCGCGAGGCCGCCGACCGGTACGCCGAGGACCTGCTGGTGGTGATGCGGGTCTACTTCGAGAAGCCGCGCTCCACGGTGGGCTGGAAGGGCCTGATCAACGACCCGGCGTTGGACGGCTCGGGCGACGTCAACCGCGGGCTGCGCGTCGCCCGGGCGCTCCTGCTCGACGTGCTGCGCCTCGGCCTGCCGGTCGGCTGCGAGTTCCTCGACCCGATCACCCCGCAGTACATCGCCGACACCGTCGCCTGGGGGGCGATCGGCGCGCGGACCGTGGAGAGCCAGGTGCACCGGCAGCTCGCCTCCGGCCTGTCCATGCCGATCGGCATGAAGAACCGCCCGGACGGCAGCATCTCCACGGCGGTCGACGCGATCCGGGCGGCGGGCGTGCCGCACGTGTTCCCCGGCATCGACGTGTCCGGCACCCCGGCGATCATGCACACCCGGGGCAACGCCGACGGGCACCTGGTGCTGCGCGGCGGCAACGACGGCCCGAACTACGACGCCGAGTCGGTCGCCGGCGCGCTGGGCCTGCTGCGGGCCGCCGGGCTGCCCGAGCGGGTGGTCGTCGACGCCAGCCACGCCAACAGCGGCAAGGACCACCGCAACCAGCCGAAGGTCGTCGCGGACGTGGCGGCGCAGCTCGCCACCGGTCAGCGCGGCGTCGTGGGGATCATGCTGGAGAGCTTCCTGCTCGACGGCCGGCAGGACCTGGACCCGACCCGCGAGCTGACCTACGGGCGTTCGATCACCGACGCCTGCATTGGCTGGGACACCACCGACGAGGTCCTCGGCCACCTCGCCCAGGCCGTCCGTGCCCGCCGCGCCACCCTGCACACCCCCGCCTGAGCCAGCCAGCCGCCCCCGATC
>NZ_SMKF01000097.1 GCF_004348325.1 Micromonospora sp. KC213
GACCAACGTGTCCGCCTCCACCGCCACGTGCTACGGCGGAGCGGTCCGCTCCTACTTCACCCAGGGCCGCAGTGGCGGTGACGCCGGCCCGTACCGCACCTCGATCCGATGCAGGGACATCAATGTCCGCAACGCCAGCGCGTACGGCGTGAACGCCTGCGTGATCTTCATCGACCGGACGAGCGCGTGCAACTACCGCACCTACCTGCCACCGGGGTCCAACTTCATCGTGGTGGCCTCGGACGTCAAGGACGGCGTCTGGTTCAAGGTCCGTTTCGAGACCCTGCGGTACGAGGTCGAGCCGCTGATCGCGTACCACGCGTTCTGAGCGGTGCCGACGGGCGTCCGGCCAACCTGGCGTCAGCCGACCCGACTACGCAACGTAGCCACGGTCGAGCCGGCGAGGGTGAGCAGGCAGTCCGGCAGCAGTCCGTCGGCGACCGCCGCCCCGAAGAGAGCCTCGCCGGTGTCCACGTCGTGATTGGCGTACGCGCTGACGAAACGGGCCACCCAGCGGGTGTCGTACCCGGCGTCCTCGATGCCGGGAAAGTCCAACGCGCAGGTGCCGGGCGGCGGCGGGTCGCCGACCATGGTGGCGGCCAGGCACCAGGCCACCCCGTACGCCCCGGCGAGCCCGGACCGGTCGACCACCGCGTCGAAGGTGCCCACCACCGCGTCGCCGTCGCCCGACAGGGCCGATCGGAGCACGGCGGCTGCGTCGTCCAGCGTCTGATCCGGTACCTCGGTCACCTGCCGAACGGTAGGACCGACCGTCAAGCGATGACCCGCAGTACGCTGCGGTGACGCTACGTACGGGGCGCTGTTGGGCCGCCGACCGGGGAAGACTCCGCTCTGTCACCGGCCGCGCCGGCACGCTATCGTGCCCAGCGGACCTCCCCGGAGGAAGGACGACAATGCTCGCAACACGCGACCCGCGCGCTGCCATCCTGGCGGCGGGTGCGGCGTTCCTGCTCGCCACCAGCGCATGTGGGACGACCGACAAGCCCGAGGACACGGCGACCCCACAGGTGCGCCTGTACGGCACCGACGGCAACATGCTGAATTCCTTTCCGGCGGAGCTGAAGGACCGCGGCAACCTGGTCGACGGCATGAAGGGCACCACCCCACTGACGCCGCTGACGGAGGACTTCAAGCAGCGGCTGCTCAGGGTCGACCCGAAGCTGACCGACTACCTCTACTCCGCCGAGTCGTACGACGCGGTGGTGATCAGTGCGTTGGCGGCCCAGCTCGCCGGCAGCACGGAGCCGACGCAGATCGCCCGGCAGATCGTCGGGGTGACCACCAACGGCCAGCGCTGCACCGAGGTGAAGGCCTGCCTGAAGCTGGCCCGCGAGGGGCAGGACATCGAGTACCGCGGCCCCTCGCTGACCCGGGCCGGGTTCACCGTGTCCGGCGAGCCGGCCACCGCGAGCTACGCCACCCTGCACTTCGACGACCAGAAGATCAACGACGCCAAGTCCGAGTTTGTCGGCGCCGGCAACGAGTCCGACGTGAGCGCGAAGGCCCCTCCGACGCCCCGGAAGCAGCAGGGCGGGCGCGGCGACCGTGCCGACGGCTCCCCGCTGGTGTTCGGCGAACTGCTGCCCAGGACCGGTGATCTGGCCCTGGCCTACCCGCCGATGCGGGCCGGAGCCGCGTTGGCGATCAAGGAGATCAACGCCGCGGGCGGCGTGCTCGGTGATCCGGTGACCTGGATCGACGGTGACGACGGCACCAGCGTGGAGGTCGCCAAGGCCACCGTGGCCTCGCTCATCTCCAGGGACGTGCACGTCATCATCGGTGCCGGCGCCTCCGGCATCTCCACCGCCGTGCTGCCGCAGGTGGTGGCCGCCGGGCGAATCCTCTTCTCGCCGTCGAACACCGACTCGGCCCTGAGCAAGGCCGAAGACAAGGGGTTGTACTTCCGCACCGCCCCGCCGGACAGCCTCCAGGGCCGGGCCCTGGCCGACGTGATCCTGCGAGACGGCCCGGCGAAGATTGTCGTGGTCGCCCGCCGGGACTCCTACGGCGAGGGCCTTCAGGAGACCGTCCGCGCCGAGTTGGAGCAGGCCGGCATCGGGGGAGACCGGGTGAAGCTGCTGAGCTACGAGCCGCCGGCCGACGCCAAGCACGCCCCGGTGGACTTCACCGGCGTGGCGGACGAGATCAAGGCGTACGGTCCGGAAGCGGTACTGATCATCGGTTTCGCCGAGTCGGCCGGGCTGATCACCGCGCTGGACGACGCGGGCGTGCCGATCCGCCACTGAGTCCACGTGACGTGCGGCCACGCCCGCACCGACCCGCCACTGAACGTGCGGACGCGACCGCACCTGGGCATCCGGTGCGGCCGTCGCGCGTACCGGTGTTCAGCGGGAGCGGCGGCGATCCAGGAACTCGGTCATCCGCCGGCGCTTCTCCTCGTCCTCGAAGAGGACCGCCTGGCTGATCAGATCGAGCTGCGGATGGGCGGCTGGCGGCGCGTCGACGGCCAGCTTGGTCAGCCGCAGCGCCAACGCCGACGCCTTCGCCATCTCGTCGATCAGCCCGTGCGCGGCGGGGAGCAGTTGCGTCGGCTCGGCCACTACCCGGTTCACCAGGCCGATCCGCAGCGCCTCCTCGGCGTCCACCCGCCGGCCGGTGAAGAGCAGTTCCTTGGCCCGGGCCTCGCCGATTAGCGCGGGCAGCCGGTGGGTCGCACCCGCGCCGGCCAGGATGCCCAACCGCACCTCGGGCTGCCCGAAGACCGCCCGGGCCGTGCAGACCCGCAGGTCACAGGCGTACGACAGCTCGGCGCCGCCGCCCAGCGCCGGCCCGTCCACCGCGGCCACGCTCGGCATCGGCAGGGCCCGGATCCGGGCGAACGCCGCCTGGTTGATGGCGGCGAGGGCGTCCAACCGGCCCCGGTCACGGAGCTGGCCGATGTCGGCGCCGCCGGCGAAGATCCCCTGGATCCCACCGGTGAGCAGCAGCAGCCGGGGACGGGCCTCCAGTTCGGCGCAGACGGCGTGCAACTCGCCGATCAGGTCGGCGTCGATGGCGTTGCGCTTCTCCGGCCGGTCCAGCGTCACCACCAGCCGGTCCGGCAGCTCCTCGATCCGCAGCCCGCTCACCGGACACTCCCGGCCGGTGCGGCGTCGGTGTCGGCCCGGCGGCCGTCCACCCAGCGGTAGAAGCCCTGGCCGGACTTCTTGCCGAGCCTGCCCTCGGCGACCATCTCGACCAGCAGCGGCGGCGGCGCGAACCGATCCCCGTACGCGGCCTGGAGGGTCCGGGCGATGTCCAGCCGCACGTCGAGCCCGACCAGGTCGGTGAGTTCCAGTGGGCCGACCGGGTGCCGGTAGCCGAGGACCATCGCCTTGTCGATGTCGGCCGGGCCGGCCACCCCGTCGGCGACCATCCGGATCGCCTCCAGGCCCAGGGTGACCCCGAGCCGGGAGGTGGCGAAGCCGGGCAGGTCGCGTACGACGACGGGGTCCTTGCCCAGCCGGCCGGCGAGCGCGACGGCCACCTCGGTGGTCGGTGCGGCGGTGGCCGGGCCGACCACGATCTCCAGCAGCGTCATCGCCCAGACCGGGTTGAAGAAGTGCAGGCCGATGAAGTTCTCCGGCCGCGCCAGCCCGGCGGCCAGCTCGGCGATCGGGATGCTGGAGGTGTTGCTGCCCAGCAGCGCCGGGCGGAGCGCCTCGGCCTCACTCAGCACCGTCCGCTTCAGGTCGAGCCGTTCCGGCACCGCCTCCACGACGACGTCGGGTTCCGGGGCGACCTCGGCCAGCCCGGCCCGCAGGGTCAGCCGCTCCCGGTTCGCGGCGGCCTGCCCGGCGTCGAGCCGGCCCCGCCGCACGGCCCGGTCCCACAGCTCCCCGAGGCGCGTGGCGGCGGCTCGCGCCCGCTCCGGGTCGACCTCGACGAGTTCCACGGCGTAGCCCGCCCCGGCGGCGACGTAGGCGATCCCGAGGCCCATCGTGCCGGCCCCGACGACGACAAAACGACCAGTCATGACGCTCCCTCGCTGCGCGCGGCGACGCACGGGTCTCCGTCGTGCCGCCCGCTCCTGGGTGCGACCCTATGCAGCACCCGCCGCGACGACATGCGTGGGGGATCGACCCAGCGGGTACAGACAGCCCCCAACGCCGAGGAGAGGACGAACCGACATGGGCCAGGCACCGGTGGACGGCACCGAGACCGTGGAGACCCGCGGCGACGAGCGGGTGGACCTGCTCCGCGCGGACACCAACAACGACGGCAGGACCGACGTGTGGGTGGTCGACACCGACGGCGACGGCAAGGCGGACCTCTTCCAGTTCGACACCGACGGCGACGGCAAGGTGGACATCACCATGGTCGACATCGACGAGGACGGCACGCCGGACGAGGTGGTCGACGGCGACGGCGGGCTACCGCCGGAGCAGCACACCCCGACCGTCGAGGTGTGAGCGGCCGGTCACTCCGCGAGCCGCAGAGTGGCCAGGTAGTACGGGGCGTCCCGGTCGTCCACGTCGACCAGTCGCCACGGCGTGCCGTGCACCAGTTCCGCCAGTTCGTCGGCGGAGCAGACCAGATAGTCGAACCAGTCGGTGCCCAGCTCGCGGTAGCGCAGCCGCAGCCGCAGCTGGCCGCCGAGCCGGCCGCGCCGACGGTTGCGTTCGTGGTAGCCGGTGTGCAGCGGGTCGGTGGTGCCGTACGGGTCGGTGCCCTGCGCGACGATCTGTGCGCCGGGTCGGGCCATGGCGGCGAGCGCGGCGAGGAACCGCGGTGCCCGCTCGCGTCCCTCGAACAGGCCGAGGTTGTTGCCGAGCAGCAGGAAGGTGTCGTACCGGCAGCCACCGGCGGCGTGCTCGTCGACGGTGCCGAGGACCAGGTCGCGTACGCCGCGGTGCCGGGACACCCGCAGCGCGCCGGGAGAGGTGTCCAGTCCGGTCACCGGTACGCCGCGCGCCTGGAGTTCCCGGGCGATCCGGCCGCCGCCGACGCCGACGTCCAGCGTCTCCCCCCGGACCCGGTCGACGGCCCGGTGGTCGTACGGCTGCCAGTGTTCGGGGCCTTCCAGGTAGTGGGCGGCGGGGGCGCCGTTGACCAGCCCGTCGTCCCGCTCGATGATCTCGATGACCGGGCGGGGCAGCCGCCCGCCCGCCAGTGGTCGCCGGCCGGCTCCGACGTGCACGGCGTACGCGTCGCGCAGCATCTCGCCGAACACGTCGCCGATCCTGGGTTCCCCGGTCACGCCCCCACGCTATCCGCGCGGGCGGCGGCTGTCGCCGCCGTGTCCTGGCCGGATGACCGGCCTGGACCGGCCTGGCGGCGGAGAAGTACGTCCTGCTGACCACGTTCGGCAAGGACGGCCGGGCGGTGGCCACCCCGGTCTGGGCGGTGCGCGACGGGGACGCGCTCGCGGTGTGGACGGCCGCCGACTCCGGCAAGGTGAAACGGTGAGGGGGGCGGCCGGCGGGGTGAGATGCCCCGGACATGGTTCAGGGGCGGTGGATCGACGCTGTCGCGTCGTCCGCCCGCCCCCGATGCCGGAACGCTCTTCGATGTCGGCCGGTCAGTCTCCCTGGCGCTGCTGGGGGATCTGCCCCTGAAGCAGGGCCCGTACCTCCGACTCGCGGTACCGACGGTGGCCGCCCAGGGTTCGGATCGCGCTGAGCTTCCCCGCCTTGGCCCACCGGGTCACCGTCTTCGGGTCGACACGGAACATCGACGCCACCTCGGCCGGTGTAAGCAGCGGCTCTGGTTCGTGCGTTCGCGATGCCATCGGTCACTCCTCCACATGTAGAGACATCGGCCGGGGTCCCGCCGGCCGACGCGTCTCCCATGGTCCGGCTAGTCCCCGATGTCCGACATGGGCCGAACGGCCGAAGGTCCCTAGACGGACGGATGAACCATGACCGATTTATCGGCATTTTGCACAGCAGTGGCTACCTTATTCGGACTCATAATCACGCTTCGTGATCCGTCAACTACAACAAGCCCTCACGTCGGCCGTCCAGTTCGCGGTCAATTGCACCGTTCAAGAAGCTGGACCGCCCGCCACCGGGCCACCAGCCGGTCGTATGCCGCGGACGCCTCCTCCGCCTCGCCCCGGGACAGCCCGGCCAGCCCCGCCGCGACCAGGTCGGTGGAGTCGTCGGCGGCCAGGGACTCGTCGGAGAGCAGCCGCACCAGACCGCCGTAGTCCAACTCCACCACCGACCGCGGGTGGAACTCCTCCAGCCAGCGGGCGGCCTCCTCGACCGCCTCGGTGATCGGCGCCTCGCCCACCGACTTGCGCAGCACCGACAGCGCCCGCTGCGCCCGCCGACGGGCCTTCGAGATCTCCGTGCGGTAGCGCAGCGCCCGCCGCTCCGCCGGGTCGGTCACCAGGTGCCGCTCCGCGGTCTCGAAGAGCACGAACCAGCGCAGCGGCACCCCCCAGGTTGCCGTCTGCTCGTGCAACCGGGGCACGCCGTGCTCGAGCACCCGGGCGCCGCTGCGCCAGTCGTCCACCACCGCCTTGGCCTGCCCGGCGAGGACCGGTGGCACGAACGCGTCGGCGAGCACCGACGGAACGCCCTCCCGCGCGCTCAGCGCCGCCTCGGCGACCCGGATCCGCAGGTCCCACGGACAGACCAGCAGGGTGTCGTCAGCCTCCAGCACGTACGCCTCATCCGGCAGGTCGGGCAGCCGGGTCCAACCCGCGCCCAGAGCCGCGATGATCGAGGTGCGCTGCCGCCCGGGGCCCTCCAGCGGCGCCACCGCGCGCCCCTCCCGCACGTAGCGCCGCCAGTACGCCTGGCGGTCCCGGGCGAAGGCGGTCAGCGGCTCGTACACGCGCAGATACGAAGCGAAGAGCGGCACGGCGCGATCCTCCCACGAAACGGGGGCGTACCGCCGTCGCGGCCCTCGGACGGGCGTGACGTGGACGACAGTGCGGCGCTGACCGATATTAGGCTCAGCGGCACCGGCAGCATCCCCGCCGGCCCGCCAGCAGGTCCGCGTCCCACAAGGACGCCCGCCGACACAGGAGCCAACCATGGGCGTATTCGCCAGCACCGACGACCCGGGATCGTCCGGCCACGAACAGGTCGTCTTCTGCCAGGACAAGCAGACCGGCCTCCGGGCCATCATCGGCATCTACTCGACCGCGTTGGGCCCGGCGCTCGGCGGCACCCGGTTCTACCCGTACGCCAGCGAGGAGGACGCGCTGGCCGACGTGCTCGACCTGTCCCGCGGGATGGCGTACAAGAACGCCCTGGCCGGGCTGGATCACGGCGGCGGCAAGGCGGTCATCTGGGGTGATCCGGAGAAGCTCAAGAGTGAGGCGCTGCTGCGGGCGTACGGCCGCTTCGTGCAGTCGCTCGACGGGCGCTACTACACCGCCTGCGACGTCGGCACCTTCGTGGCCGACATGGACGTGATCGCCCGGGAGACGCGCTTCGTCACCGGTCGCAGCGTGGCGCACGGTGGTGCCGGCGACTCCTCGATCCTCACCGCCTGGGGCGTCTTCCAGGGCATGCGGGCCGCCGCCGAACACGTGTGGGGCAGCCCGACGCTGGCCGGCCGTCGGGTCGGCGTGGCCGGGCTGGGCAAGGTCGGCAAGCATCTGGTCGGTCACCTGCTCGACGACGGTGCCGAGGTGGTCGCCACCGACGTCGACCCGAAGGCGCACGACTGGGCCCGCACCACCCACCCGCAGGTCGCGCTGGTCGACGACACCGCCGCTCTGGTCGCCGCCGACATCGACGTGTACGCCCCGTGCGCACTGGGCGGCGCGCTGAACGACGACACGGTGCCGGCGCTGCGGGCCAGGGTGGTCGCCGGGGCGGCGAACAACCAGCTCGCCCACCCGGGCATCGAGAAGCTGCTCGCCGACCGGGGTGTCCTCTACGCCCCCGACTACGTGGTGAACGCCGGCGGTGTGATCCAGGTCGCGGACGAGATCGAGGGGTTCAACTTCGAGCGGGCCCGGCTGCGTGCCACCCGGATCTACGACACCACCCGGGAGATCCTGCGCCTGGCCGACGCCGAGGGCGTGCCGCCGGCAGTGGCCGCCGACCGGCTGGCCGAGCGCCGGATGGCCGAGGTGGGCCGGCTGCGGACCATCCATCTGCGCTGAAGCCGTGGCCCCCGGGGGTATGGGTGGCGCCCGTACCCCCGGGCTCCGGCGAGTAAGATGAATTCAGCCGTTTTGTGGCTCTCTGCCCACCGTCACGACCGATCACCGACGCACTCCTTACCGGGTACACTCGGTGACGGTCGGATGACTGCGACGCGCAGGGCCGGCTGACGGTAACCCGAGGTGCCGAACGGCGGCATCCCCATGTACCGTAAGAGCCACGAGAGATGCCTGACGTCATCGGGGCCCGCCTTCGGGCTGCCCCGCATTCTGTGCGAGGGGGTCGAGCCATGGGGCGCGGCCGTGCTAAGGCCAAGCAGACGAAGGTGGCCCGGGAGTTGAAGTACCACTCCCCGAACACCGACCTCACCGCCTTGCAGCGCGAACTGGCGGGTGCTGGTAAGTCTGAGCACAACTTCGACGACGACTACAAAGAGTATGTCGACGACGATGATGAGGATCACGCGGACGACGACCCGGACGTCTGGGTTCCTCCGACCCGCTGATCTCTGGTCGCAGCTGAGCACGCGGTGCCTCCCGCGTGCTCACGCATGTGCCGTCCGCAGCGGCACCATGCCCGACGATCAGGGGCCTCGCCCGGCCGGTCCTCCGGCTTCCCGGCAAGGTCCCTGATCCCGGGTTGTCCGCGTCCGCTCAGCGCGGCCGGTTGTTCCAGTTGTAGAAGGTCGGGATGTTCTCGAAGTGGTTCCAGGCGCAGACCGCGCCGGCACCGTCGGAACCGTCGACCTCCGCCCGGGCGCGGCGGGCCGCCTCAGCCTCGTGGAGCAGGGCAGTCAGCCCCGTGGCGGCCTGACGGACCCGCTCGGCGACCGGATCCGCGACGCCTCCCCCGACGGCCTCAGGCTGCCGGTGACTCGTGGTCTCGGGCATGCTCCAACACTCCCTCCAGTAGGCGGATCTTGCTGTTCCGGCAGTGCCCGGTCTCCGTGCCGTCGAACCGGCCCTGCTCGAAGTAGCGGTTGGCCGCATGGCCGCCGCCACAGAAGCCGAAGTACGAGCAGTTCGACCGGCACGCCTCGACCCCGGTCAGGAACTCCCCGACCCACGGCGTGCCCGCCGCGCCGACGAGGATCTCGGCCAGCGGGGTGGCCAGGACGTTGCCGCTGCTGAAGTCGCCGTACCGGGGATCGTGGAAACCGGCCAGTTCCGGGGAGAGCACCACCACCGAGCCGTCGTGACCGACGGTGGGGATCGGGTCGAGCTGCCGGGGCAGCAACGCGTCGGCGGTCCCGTCGAGCACTGCCGCGGCGTACCGCAACGACCACTCGACCTCACGCAGGTGGATCCGGGGCGCCCGCCGCCAGGCCGCCACCAGTTCGGCCCAGAACGCGGTCACCGCGGCCGCGTCGTGCGCGTTGCCCCGGGTGTTGACCCCCTCGGTCTCCTCGATGTTGACGCCCAGCACGTCACAGCCGAGGTCGAGGAAAAAGTCGTACAACTCGGCGGCGAACCCCGGGGCGGGTCGGCTGACCACCGCCAGCGCCGAGAAGGGCAGCCCGTGCCGGCGCAGCGCCTCGACCCCCCGCACGATCCGGTCGTACGCCGGCAACCCGCCCCGGGTCACCCGCTCGCCGTTGCGCTCCCGGGGGCCGTCCACGCTCACGCTCACCCGCACCCCACGGGCGGCGAAGAACGCGCACCAGGCGTCGTCGACCAGCGTGGCGTTGGTCTGCACGTGGTGCTCCACCTCGGGCCCGAAGGGGGCCATCAGCGCAGCCAGATGCTCCCGTCCGGCCGCGAGGGGCTCCCCGCCGTGCCAGACCACCGAGAACCGCCCCGACCGCGCCCACGGATTCACCGACGCGGCGACCGCCTCCGCCACCGCCACCGGCATCCGCCGGTCGGCGGCACGCAACGGCAGGTAGCAGTAGACACAATCCAGGTTGCACAGCGTGGTCGGCTGCATCACCACGTACGAGGGGACCACGGCGATGCCCCGCATCCCCGTCGGCGGTGCTGCCCGAGCAGCCATCGGCCCTCCTCCCCCCTGCCTGAAGTGCACTCAGGCTAGGCGGCGACGACCACTCGGGTGAACCCCCGTTCAGGCACCCGGATGATCAACGAAACGTGATCATCCGCGGGTGTGCTGGCCGATCATCTGCACGTTTCCGGAGCCCTCGATGATCTCGCCGGCCTGCCAGGCGTCCACGCCCCGACCGGCCAGAGTGGCCAGCGCGCGGTCGGCGTCCTCGGCCGAGACGATCGCGAACATGCCGACGCCCATGTTGAAGGTCGCCTCCATCTCCGGGTCCTCGATCCGCCCCTTGGACTGGATCAGGTCGAAAATCGGCTGCGGCTTCCAGGTGGAACGGTTGACCACCGCGTCGACGTGCTCGGGCAGAATCCGCACCAGGTTGCCCGGGATGCCGCCGCCGGTGACGTGGGCGATCGAACGCACCTCGGCCTCGGCGATCAACTTGAGGCAGTCCTGCGCGTAGATCTTGGTCGGGGTGAGCAGTTCCTCGCCGAGCGTCCGCTGCCGGCCGAAGTCCTCGATCACCACGTCCAGCCGCATCCGGCCGGCGCCCAGCAGTACGTGCCGGACCAACGAGTAGCCGTTGGAGTGCAGGCCGGACGAACGCATGGCGATCACCACGTCGCCGACCTCGACCCGCTCCGGGCTGAGGATCTCGCTCTCCTCCACCACGCCGACGCCGGTGGCGGAGATGTCGTACTCGTCGGGGCGCAGCACCCCCGGGTGCTCGGCGGTCTCCCCACCGAGCAGGGCGCAGCCCGCGTACCGGCAGCCGTCGGCGATGCCGGCGCCGATCTCGGCGACCTTCTCCGGCACCACCTCGCCGGTGGCGATGTAGTCCAGCAGGAACAGCGGCTCGGCACCGCAGGCCACCAGGTCGTCGACGACCATCGCGACCAGGTCGATGCCGACCGTGTCGTGGATGTCCATCTGCTGCGCGATCACCAGCTTGGTGCCGACGCCGTCGGTCGACGCGGCCATGATCGGGTTCTTGTACTTCGTGGTGTCCAACCGGAACAGCCCGGCGAAGCCACCCAGGTCGCCCATGACCTCCGGTCGCCGGGTCTGCTTCACCTTCGACTTGAGCAGCTCGACCGCGCGGTCACCCGCCTCGATCGAGACTCCGGCGTCGGCGTACGAGACCGTGCGCCTGCGGCTCGCGCGGCCGGTGCCGGCCGTCCAGGGCTGACGATCGCCACCAGCGCCGGTCGGGCTGCTTCCTGCGCCGCTGCGCTCGGACACGTGCGTCACGGTTCTCCCCTTTGTGGTTCTCGACGCGGGCCGAAGTGCCGGCCGACGCCGGGCGGTGCTACGGGTGGTGGACGGTCGCGCCACCCGGAGTGGCGGCGAACGGAGGGGTGGCGGACCCGAGGTCGTCGACGGGCGTGTTGGTGACCCGCCGTTCCACGCCCTCGAGCACGTGCTTGCCAATCAGGTTCCCCGCCGGCAGCTCGATCGGGTACTCCCCGTCGAAGCAGGCGCGGCAGAGCCGGGTCTTGGGCTGCTCGGTCGCGGCGATGAGACCGGGAAGCGAGACGTAGCCGAGGGTGTCCGCGCCGATCGACCGCCGGACGCCCTCGTTGTCCAGGCCGTTCGCCAGCAGCTCGGCCCGGGTGGCGAAGTCGATGCCGTAGAAGCACGGCCAGGTGACCGGCGGGGACGAGATCCGTACGTGGACCTCCAGCGCGCCCGCCTCGCGCAGCATCCGCACGATGGCCCGCTGGGTGTTGCCACGCACGATCGAGTCGTCGACCACCACCAGCCGCTTGCCCCGCACGTTCTCCCGCAGCGGGTTGAGCTTGAGCCGGATGCCGAGCTGGCGCAGGGTCTGCGACGGCTGGATGAAGGTCCGCCCGACGTACGGGTTCTTCATCAGACCGGCGCCGTAGGTGATGCCCGACTCCTCGGCGTACCCGATGGCCGCCGGAGTGCCCGACTCCGGCACCGGGATCACCAGGTCGGCCTCGACCGGGTGCTCCCGGGCGAGCTGGCGGCCGATCTGCTTGCGGGCGCTGTGCACGTTCCGCCCGGCGATCGTGGCGTCCGGTCGGGCGATGTAGACGTACTCGAAGAGGCAGCCCTTCGGCTCCGGGGCGGCGAACCGGGTGGAGCGCAGCCCGTCGCCGTCGATCGCGATCAGCTCGCCCGGTTCGATCTCCCGGACCACGCTGGCGCCGACGATGTCCAGCGCCGCCGTCTCGCTCGCCACCACCCAGCCGCGCTCCAACCGGCCCAGCACCAACGGGCGTACGCCGTGCGGGTCACGGGCCGCGTAGAGCGTCGACTCGTCCATGAAGACGAAACTGAAGGCCCCGCGCAGCCGGGGCAGCACCTGCATCGCCGCCGCCTCGACGGAGAGGTCGGGGTAGCTCGCCAGCAGCATGGTCACCAGTGAGGTGTCGTTGGTGGCCCCGTCGGAACCCAGCTCGCGCTCGCCCACCTCGCGCTGAAGGTCGGCGGTGTTGACCAGATTGCCGTTGTGCGCCAGCGCGATGGTGGTGCCGGAGCTGCTGGAGCGGATGGTCGGCTGGGCGTTTTCCCAGGTCGACGCGCCAGTGGTGGAGTACCGGGTGTGACCGATCGCCACATGCCCGCGCAGGCTCGCCAGGGTCGGCTCGTCGAAGACCTGGGCCACCAGGCCGAGATCCTTGTAGACCACCACGCCAGACCCGTCGCTCACCGCGATGCCGGCGGCCTCCTGGCCGCGGTGCTGCAAGGCGTAGAGGCCGAAGTAGGTCAGGTTGGCGACCTCTTCGCCGGGGGCCCAGACACCGAAGACGCCGCACGCGTCCTGGGGGCCCGGTCGTTGGGGATCAAGGTCGTGGCTCAGCCGGCCGTCGCCTCGGGGCACCTGCCGCTCCTCATGCTGGTCTGGATGGCCTGGCGTGCGTTCAGCATGCCACCGCCCGGGGCCCACTGTCGTCGCCTGACAGTGTACGCGAATCAGAGTCGATACAGATAGTCACGATTCGCCTTCTGGTTGTGACCGCATCCACGTGATCGCCCCTGCTAGAGGGGCAAATACCCGGAGAGGTCCGCCCGCGTGCCACTGACCCGTACGCGACCCTCCGTGATCGCCTGGGGCCAGGAGAGTCGCCCCGTGGCCAACCCCAACCAGGTCGCTGGGTCCATTTCCACCACGTTCGGCGGGGTGCCACGGGTGTGTCGCGGACCGGGGAGGCACTGAACTGCACCGTAAGGTGGGACTCGCACCTCCACCGATCGGCCGGGGGCACGTTCCGCGAGGGCGGTCAACAAGGCACGGACCGCCTCCCGGTACACCGACCGATCGGGGACCCGCCCCTCGTCGAGTGCCGTGAGCACCGCCGCGACCGCGGTGGACTTAATGTGCGGAGAGGACACGACGGGACGATACGACCCGATGCCATCGGCTCGGACACTGGCCCTGGGTCGCGCTGATCCCGTCAGACAAGGCATAGTTGCCGACGGCGTATTCGTACCGTGATGATCCCTGGTTCAAACCGACCGGGGAAGTCAGACCGGAAGGCGGTGGACGTGTCAACACACCGACGTGCCTGGAAGCAACGGGCCGGTGTGGTCGTAGCGCTGGTTGCCGGCGCCCTGCTCGCCACCCCCGCCACACCGGCTCTGGCCGCTCCTCAGGTCAGCGATGTTTCGGCATCTCCGAGTAGGGTCGACGCGGGTAAGACGACAGAGGTCACCTACACCCTGACGTTCGACGGCAACGATCCTGCCGATGTCAGCTTCGCGTCGAACAACCCCAAGCTGACCTGTATCGAAGGCTGCGCCCGTGGCGCGGTGACCAAAAGTGGCACCTACAAGGCCACCTTCAAAGCAGCAGACGACGCACCGAACGGCTCGGCTCAGATCACGGTCAAGGCCGAGGACTCCAACGGAACGATCAGGGATTCAGACACTGGTTCGACCACGGTCACCCTGGTCGCCAAGGCCGCCCCGCCTTCGCCCGAGCAGCAGACGGTCAAATCGATCTCCGGCAAGGTGGTCGTCGCCGCGAACGGCGACGCGGTTCCGGGCGCCACGGTGTTGCTGCGTGACTCTCAGAACAACACCTACGAAACCAGGACCGACGGCAGCGGCAACTGGCGCTTCACCGGCTCCGCGGAGAAGCCCATCGTTCCGGGCCGGATCGACCTGGGCGCCAGCAAGGGCCCCGACGCGATCAACACCAAGACGATCAACGCCAGCGCGGGGCAGAGCCTGACCGGTCAGCGGATCACGCTGCCGATCAAGGTAGAGGTCACCCCCAGCGCCAGCCCGTCACCCTCCGCCGAGACGACCCCGACCGAAGAGGCCCCCGAGGACGAAACCAGCGCCGGGGCCAGTGATCCGGCCGCCGGAGCGCCGCAGGCGGCCGCCAACGACGACGAGGGTGGCATGGGCTCGTTCCTGGTCATCCTGCTCGGCGGTCTGCTCGTCGCGGCCGGTGTCGGCACGATCGTGCTGCTCTGGATCCGCCGCCGCAACGCCGAGGAGGACGACGGGGGCGCGACCGACGGTGCGGCCGCGACCGGCGGTGCGGCCGCGGCGCGGGGCGCGTTGCGGGGGGCCGACGACCAGACCCGGGTGGTCAACCGGGTCGGTGCCGGACCGGATCCGACGATGGTGGGTGGCACCTCGCTGAGCGATGCGCCGACGATGTTGCAGCGCCCGGTCGTCGACGACGTCCCACCGGACCCGTACGGGGCGCCGCCGCAGCCGTACGGTCCCGGCGGTGCGCAGGCCGGCGGCTGGTCCGGCGGGGGCTACGGCGGCGAGCCGGCCCCGGCCGGCGGGTACGGCCAGCAGGGCGGCTACGGCAACAACGCCCCCGCCTCGGGCGGCGGGTACGGCAATGCTCCCTCGTCCGGCGGCGCGTACGGCAACGCCCCCTCGTCGGGCAGCGGGTACGGCAACGCCCCGGCGTCCGGCGGCGGATACGGCAACGCCCCGGCGTCCGGCGGCGGATACGGCAACGACTTCGGCGCCCCTGCCGGCGGCCCCGGCTACGGCGGGCCGCAGCCGGGCGGCGGCTACGGCGAACGGTACGACGAGCCGACCGGCCGCTACCCCGGCGAGGCCACCGGCGGCTATGCCCCGCCGGCCGACCCGTACCCGACCACCACCTACCAGCCGGAGTCGGGCTACGACCAGGGCGAGCCGGGCTACGGTCGTGTCCAGGAGCAGGGTGGCGGCCAGGGCGGCTACGGCGGGCCGGGTGGCTACGACGCGGCCCCGCGGCAGGGCTACGACAGCCGGTACGACCAGCAGGGCGGCTACGACCAGCCCGGCGGCTACGGCGGCCAGCAGGGCGGGTACGACCAGCCCGGCGGGCACGACCAGCAGCCGCCAGCGCAGCAGGGTGGCTACGGCCAACAGCCCCCGCAAGGAGGCTACGATCAGCAGCCCCCGCAGGGAGGCTACGGCCAACAGCCCCCGCAGCAGGGCGGGTACGGCCAGCAGCCGCAGGGAGGCTACGGTCAGCAGCCCCCGCAGGGTGGCTACGGCCAACAGCCCGCGCAGGGTGGCTACGGCCAACAGCCGCCGCCGCAGGGTGGGTACGACAACCACGGCTACGACCAGCAGGCTGGCGGCTACTACGGCGAGCAGGCCCCGGCGGGCCGGGCTCGGCCGGACGGCCCGCCGCCCCAGGACCGGGGTGGTCGCCGTCTCGACTGGCTGGACGACTGAGCTGACAGCACGCACGGAAAAAGGGCCGCCCGCTTGCCGGGCGGCCCTTTTCCGCTTCCGCAGTCAACCGACCGGTTCCGAGTCGTCCCGGAGTGAGTGGCCGGCGTCGCCGTAGCACGCGCAGGCGGCTCTCTGAGGGCACGTGTGACGCCACCGGCTCGGAAGAGCCCGTGTCAGGCGCGGGAGAAGACGCCCTGCCGCAGGAGCGGGACCACGTCGGAGACGTCGGTCTGGACGGCGATCTCGACGTCGGCGGTGAAGCCGCCCTCCACCAACTCCCGCCCGGAGACGCAGCCGCGTACCGCTGCGGGCACGTCCGGGGTGCTGGCCAGCGCGGCGAGGGCCATCGCCGCCTCCACCGACAGCCCACCGGGCACTCCGGAGAGGGCGTCCAGCACGCTGGCCGCACCGAGCTGGTCCTCAACCGACGGGCGCAGTGAGCCGTCCGGCCAGCGTTCACCGGCGGCGATCACCCCCACCGGTGCCTCCGTCGAGCCGTACCCCTGGCGGCGCAGCCATCGCCCGACGGCGCGGGCGTTACGCAGGCAGGCCGCGACGACGGGCATCCCCGTGGCGCTGGCGGCGGCGCTGATCGCCGACCCGTTCGGCGACGGCAGCACCAGGTCGGCGACGGCCGGCGCGGTGGTCAGCGCAGCCGGGGAGAGCGACCACGGGTGTTCCGGGGTGGCCCGACGGCGACCCACCGCGGCGACGGCCCCGACCCGCAGCGCGTAGTCGGCAGCTTGCTCGCCCCAGGGGAACGGGTGGACCCGCATACCGCGGCCGACCGCCACCTCCACGGCGGTGGTGAACGAGAGCACGTCCACCACCACCAGCACCGCGCAGACGCGGCCCAGCTCCGCCGCCCCGGTCAGCCCCCAGTCGAACCGGGCGCCGGCGCCGGGTTGGGCGTGGACAGCCGTGGCCACCGCCTCAACGCTCGTCGGTCGTGCCCGGCTGCTCGTCACCGGCGTCGCCGGGCGTGGCGTCCACGGTGGTCGAGGCCGGTGCGTCCGGTGCGCTCGTCGCCCCGGTCGACTCCGCCACCGGTACGCCGTCGCCGGCAGATCCGGACGACGCGGCCGGGGCAGCGGCACTCGACGCGACCTCGGCACCCGCTTCGGTCGGCGCGGCAGGCGAGCCCGGGACCGTGCCGGCGACCGGCTCGTCCGCGACCGGCTGGGCGTCGGTCCCGATCGGCTCGACAGCCGGTACGTCCACCGGCTGGCTGGCCGTCGCCGGGGCGATGGTGGTGGTGCCGGTGCGAGTCGCCTCGACCTCGACCTGCGCCGCCTCCGGACCGCCGAAGAGCTTCGGCAGGGTGGCGGTGTGCGCCGCGCGCAGCTCGTCCAGACCGATCCGGAACTGGCCGTGCACCTCGAGCGCGCCGTTGCCCGGCTCGGTGACGCCGATCAGCTCCCACGGCACGCCCCGCTCCGAGCAGAGGGCCGTGAACGCCTTCTCGTGGCCTCGCGGCACGGACACCAGCATCCGGCCGGCCGACTCGCTGAACAGGAAGACGAACGGCAGGGAGCCGTCGGCGAACCGTTCCGGCACCGCGATCCGGGCACCGACGCCGTGCCGCAGGCACGACTCGACCAGGCTCTGGGCCAGACCGCCGTCGGAGAGATCATGGGCGGAGCTGAGGTGGCCGACCCGGGCCGCCTCCGCCACCAGCTCGGCCAGCAGCCGCTCGCGGGCCAGGTCCACCTGGGGCGGCATGCCACCCAGGTGCTCGTGGGTGACCCAGGCCCACTCGGAGCCGGAGAGCTCCACGTGTGTGTCGCCGAGCAGGAAGAGCTGGTCGTGGTCCCCACCGGAACGCGGGACGAAGCCCATCGGCACCCGGTCGGCCACGTCGTCGAGCACGCCCAGCACGCCGACCACCGGGGTCGGGTGGATCGCGGCGGCACCGGTCTGGTTGTAGAAGCTGACGTTGCCGCCGGTCACCGGGATGCCCAGTTCCAGGCAGCCGTCCGCGAGGCCGCGTACCGCCTCGGCGAACTGCCACATCACGCCCGGGTCCTCCGGCGAACCGAAGTTGAGGCAGTTGGTGACGGCGATCGGCTTCGCCCCGGTGACGGCCACGTTCCGGTACGCCTCGGCCAGCGCCAGCTTCGTGCCCTGGTACGGGTCGAGGCGGGCGTACCGGCCGTTGCCGTCGACGGAGAGGGCGACGCCGAGGCCGCTCTGCTCGTCGATCCGGATCACGCCGGCGTCCTCCGGCTGGGCGAGCACGGTGTTGCCCAGCACGTACCGGTCGTACTGCTCGGTGACCCAGGTCTTGTCGGCCAGGTTCGGCGAGGCGATCATCCGGAGCACGGTCTCCCGCAGCGCCTCCGGGGTGTTCGGCCGGGGCAGGGTCTCGGCCCGGTCGGCCTGGAGCAGGATCAGGTCGGCCGGCTCGCGCATCGGGCGGGCGTAGACCGGACCGTCGTCGACCAACGAGCCCGGCGGGACGTCCACCACCAGACGGTCGCGCCAGGTGATCACCAACCGGCCCGGCTGGCCGTCCGGCGCCGGCGCGGTGACCTCACCGATCGCGGTGGCCCAGACGCCCCACTTCTCGGCGATCTTGAGCACCGCCTCCAGCTTGTCCGGGGCGACGACCAGCAGCATCCGCTCCTGGGACTCGCTGGCCAGGATCTCGTGCGGCTCCATCGAGGGCTCCCGCAGCGGCACCCGCTCCAGCCACACCCGCATCCCGGTGCCCGCCGACGCTGCCGTCTCGGTCAGCGCGCAGGTCAGACCGGCGCCGCCGAGGTCCTGGATGCCGACGACCAGCTCGGCGTCGTACAACTCCAGGCAGGCCTCGATGAGCAGCTTCTCCATGAACGGGTCGCCGACCTGCACCGACGGGCGACGCTGCTCGCTGCCCTCGTCGAAGGTGGCACTGGCCAGCACCGACACGCCGCCGATGCCGTCCCGGCCGGTCTTGGCACCCATCAGCACCACGACGTTGCCCGGGCCGGTGGCGTCCTTCTTCTGCAACCGGTCGACCGGGAGCACGCCGAGGCAGAGCGCGTTGACCAGCGGGTTGCCCTGGTAGCAGGGGTCGAAGACCACCTCGCCGCCGATGTTCGGCAGGCCCAGGCAGTTGCCGTAGCCGCCGACACCGGCGACCACACCGGGCAGCACGCGCGCGGTGTCCGGGTGGTCGGCCGCGCCGAAGCGCAGCGGGTCCATCACCGCGACCGGGCGGGCACCCATGGCGAGGATGTCCCGGACGATGCCGCCGACACCGGTCGCCGCACCCTGGTATGGCTCGACGAAGCTCGGGTGGTTGTGCGACTCGACCTTGAAGGTGACCGCGAGCTCGTCGGAGACCCGGACCACGCCGGCGTTCTCACCGATACCGGCGAGCAGCCGGTCGCTCGGCGGGGCCTTCTCACCGAACTGGCGCAGGTGCACCTTGCTCGACTTGTAGGAGCAGTGCTCACTCCACATGATCGAGTACATGGCGAGCTCGGCCTGGGTGGGGCGGCGGCCGAGGATCTGTCGGATCCGCTCGTACTCGTCGTCGCGGAGGCCCAGCTCGGCGTAGGGCTGGAGTTCCTCCGGGGTGCCGGCGGCCCGGGGCACGGTGTCCACACCGTCGGCCCAGTCGGCGGCCGGCACCGCATCGGCGTGCCGGCCCGCGTCGGCCGGGCCGCCCTGCGCCACGGTGGCCGTGGGCGGCTCCGCCGGGGCGGCCGGGAAGGCGCCGGGCGTCTCCCGTACGGCCGGGTCCGGGTGGGTGGTCATGACCTCTCCTCGCTGCGCTCGTGGTCGCCCGTGGGGCGGTGGAGCCGACCGATGATCCCGTCGCGCACGGTCACGCCGGCGTCCCCACCAGGTGCTTGAGCACCGAGGTGAAGAAGCCGAGACCGTCCAGGGAGGGGCCGGTGAGTGCTTCCACCGCGTGCTCGGGGTGGGGCATGATGCCGACCACGTTGCCGGCGGCGTTGGTGATCGCCGCGATGTCGCGCTGCGACCCGTTGGGATTGCCTCCGACGTAGCGGGCGACGACGCGCCCCTCGGCCTCCAGGGCGTCCAGGGTCGCGGTGTCCGCGACGTAGCAGCCCTCGCCGTTCTTGACCGGGATGAGGATCTCCTGGCCCGACTGGAAGGCGTTCGTCCAGGCCGTGCCGGTCGACTCCACGCGCAGGAGTTGGTCCCGGTTGCGGAAGTGCAGGTGCTGGTTGCGGGTGAGCGCGCCGGGCAGCAGGTGGGCCTCGCAGAGGATCTGGAAGCCGTTGCAGATCCCGAGCACCGGCAGGCCGCCCCGGGAGGCGTCCACGATCTTCTCCATCACCGGGGCGAACCGGGCGATGGCTCCGCAGCGCAGGTAGTCGCCGTAGGAGAAACCGCCGGGGAGGACCACGGCGTCCACCCCGTGCAGCTCCGCGTCGCCGTGCCAGAGCCGGACCGGCTCGGCGCCGGCGAGGCGTACGGCCCGGGCCGCGTCCCCGTCGTCCAGCGAGCCGGGGAAGGTCACCACACCGACGCGCGCGGTCACGGCTGCGCGTCCACGGTCTCGTCGGCCCCGACCACACGGACGGTGAAGTCCTCGATGACGGGGTTGGCGAGCAGCTTGTCGGCGATCTCCCGGGCCTGGTCCAGGTCCGGCTCACCGGTGAAATCGATCTCGATTCGCCTACCGATCCGGACGGAGGCGACGTCACTGACGCCGAGCCGCGGCAGCGCGTTTGCGACGGCCTGGCCCTGGGGATCGAGGATCTCGGGCTTGAGCATGACGTCGACGACGACGCGAGGCACTGGGCACTCCTGACTGTGTACGCAGTTGGGTGCCGGCCCACTACGGGCGAGCGTGGCCAGCGTACCTGGCAGATGCGGCTCTGGATCCACCGGCCGGGGCCGGTTCAGGCCGTGATCGACATAACCCCGCGGCGGCACGGGTAGCCGATGCCGTTTCGTTGCGGCGCCGATGCGCTTCCGTTGCCTGTAACCGTGGCGTCACGTGGCCGTCACGCTTCTGGCCAGGCAGAACGCTCAGCCGGGGGACGAATGTGACCAGTTTCTGACAAACAGCTAAGGCCGCCGGTCGCCACGACGGGTCACATCGGTTAATCTTCGCCAAACCCTTGTGAACGGGACCGCACGAACCCTACCGTTCGTCGGCAAGCGTCGATGCCTTCCATCGATGCCTCGGTGGGTCACCCTCCGCCCGCCGACACCGCCCGGCGACCCCGGGTCCCGACACAAGGAGTCCCCCGACATGCGACTTCGCCCCCTGGTCGCGGCGCTGGCCACCGTCCTCGCCGGTGTGCTCGCCTCCGCCTCCGGCGCGACCGCGGCCCCGGCCGGCCCGCAGCCGATCATCGGTGGCGACACCGTCTCCTCCGCACCCTGGGCCGCGGCGGTGTTCAGCAACGGCTCGTTCACCTGCTCCGGCAGCGTCATCTCCGCCGACTGGGTGCTCACCGCCAAGCACTGCGTCAGCGGCTCGATGTCCGTGCGGATCGGCAGCGTCCACCGCTCCTCCGGCGGGGTCACCCGTACCGTCGCCGCCACCTACAGCCGCTACGACCTCGCCCTGATGCGCCTGTCCAGCCCGGTGAGCGCTCCCCCGGTGACGCTGGCCAACAGCAACCCGCCGGTCGGCTCCACCAACACGATCTACGGCTGGGGGCAGACCTGCTACCGCGGCTGCTCGGCCTCCAGCCAGCTCAAGACCGCCTCGGTCCGGGTGACCAGCACCAACGTCACCGACGCGTACGGCGGGCAGGCGATCCGGAGCACCGAGATCAGCGGCAACGCCTGGCGCGGCGACTCGGGCGGCCCGCAGTTCTACGACGGCCAGCAGGTCGGCGTCGCCTCCACCGCCGACGGCGTGAGCATCCAGAACTACGGCAGCGTCGCGTACAACCGGGCCTGGATCACCTCGACGGCCGGTGTCTGACCGTTAACGCCCTGGCGGCGCGGATGACCGGCGGAGCGCCGGACGTCCGCGCCGCCTCGTTTTGCAGCATCCGGTCAGCTGAACAGTGCTCGCGTACCGGCCGGCCAGCGGCTGACAGCATCGGAACCGTGCTGGTCGTGACCACGGATCAACTGCCCGGCTACGAGATCCGCCAGATACTCGGCGAAGTGGTGTCATCAATGGCCAGGACGCGCAACCCGTACCGCGAGGGGGTCAAGAACCTACGCGGCGGCGCGTACGACCCGATGGCGCCGGACAACCTCACCCGCTGGCGTACCGACTCGGTGGCCCGGCTCGGCGAGGAGGCCCGCCGGCTCGGCGCGAACGCCGTGGTGGGTATGCGCTTCGACAGCCGGGACTGCGGCGAGATGTGGATGGAGATCTGCGCGTACGGCACGGCGGTGATCGTGGCGCCCAAGGTCCCCGACGTCATGCCATCCGACCAGCCCCTGGTCGCCGCCGAGACCGCCCACGACGCGGGGATCGCCGAGGCCCCCGGCGGCATCGCCGAACCGGCCAGCGCCCCCGATCTGCGCTCGGCCCCCGAAACC
>NZ_SMKF01000098.1 GCF_004348325.1 Micromonospora sp. KC213
CCCGTCAACTCATCACCACGCGATATGCGGCAGGCAGCGCTGGGCCAGGGTCAGGCCAGGTCCAGGGAGCGGGCGGCGGCCAGGGGGTCGTTCGCGATCGTCACCGGGGCCGGGGCGGTGGAAATGGCCCACTCGGGATCCTTCAGACCGTGGCCGGTGACCGTGCAGACGATCGTGGACCCGGCCGGAACCCGGCCCGCCGCGGCCTGCTGGAGCAGACCTGCGACGCTCGCCGCGCTGCCCAACTCGACGAAAACCCCCACCTCGCGGGCGAGCAGCCGGTACGCCGACAAAATCTCCCGGTCGGTGACCGCGGCGATCAGCCCCTGCGAGGCGTCCCGGGCGTCGATCGCCTTCGTCCAGCTCGCCGGGTTACCGATCCGGATCGCGGTGGCGATCGTGGACGGCTCCGGCACCACCTGGCCGGTCACGATCGGGGCCGCGCCGGCCGCCTGGAAGCCGTACATCTTCGGTGCCCGGCTGGTGTTGCCCGCCGCCAGGTCCTCCTGGTAGCCCATCCAGTAGGCGGAGACGTTGCCGGCGTTGCCGACCGGCAGGCAGTGGATGTCGGGGGCGTCGCCGAGCGCCTCGACGATTTCGAACGCGGCGGTCTTCTGCCCGTGCAGCCGGTCGATGTTGACCGAGTTGACCAGGGCCACCGGGTAATCCTGGGCGAGCTTGGCGGCCAGCGAGAGGCAGTCGTCGAAGTTGCCCTGGACCTGGAGCAGCCGGGCGCCGTGCACCAGCGCCTGGGCCAGCTTGCCCAGCGCGATCTTGCCCTGCGGCACCAGCACGGCGCAGGTGATCCCGGCGCGGGCAGCGTACGCGGCGGCGGAGGCACTGGTGTTGCCGGTGGAGGCGCAGATGATCGCCTTGTCCCCGGCCTCGACCGCCTTGGAGACCGCGACCGTCATGCCCCGGTCCTTGAAGGAGCCGGTCGGGTTCGCTCCCTCCACCTTCAGGTGGACGTCGCAACCGAGCCGGGCGGAGAGCACCGGAGCGGGCAGCAGCGGGGTGTTTCCCTCGTGCAGGGTGACGACCGGGGTCGCGTCGGTGACCGGCAGCCGGTCCCGGTACGTCTCGATCAGACCCCGCCACATGTCGTTCTCCTCGCCTCTGCCGCCCCGCTCGAAGTCAGGGCCCCTTCCATGGTGGCCCAGCCCGCCGGACCGCCATACACCGCACCCACCCTTAACCATCAGTCGAGACGCCAGGTCACGCCCCGCCCTCGACCCGCAGCACGCTGGCCACCGACCGGACGATCTCCAACCCGCGCAGTTCCCGCACGGTCGCCGCGAGGGCGGCGTCCGGCGCGACGTGGGTGACGATGACCAGTTCCGCCTCGGTGCCCCGACCTGCCGGGCCGCCACCGGCCGGGCCCTGCCGCACGGTGGCGATGGAAACCTCGTGCCGGGCGAAGACCCCGGCCACCGACTCCAGCACACCTGGCCGGTCGGCCACGTCGAGGCTGATGTGGTAGCGGGTCAACGCCTCCCCCATCGGCCGCACCGACAGGTCGGCGTACGCGGACTCGCTGGCCGCGCGCGCCCCGGCGAGCCGGTTGCGGGCCACCGCCACCACGTCGCCGAGCACGGCGCTGGCCGTCGGCGCGCCGCCCGCGCCCCGTCCGTAGAACATCAGCTGCCCGGCCGCCTCGGCCTCCACGAAGACCGCGTTGAACGCGTCACCGACGCTGGCCAGCGGATGGGTCAGCGGGATCATCGCCGGGTGCACCCGGACGCTGACCGTCTCCCGGCCGGCCGGATCCACCCCCCGGGCCGCGATGCAGAGCAGCTTGATCGTGCAGCCCATCGCCTTGGCGCTGGCCATGTCGGCCGCGGTCACCTCGGTGATGCCCTCGCGGTGCACGTCGGCGGCGGTGACCCGGGTGTGGAAGGCCAGCGAGGCGAGGATGGCGGCCTTCGCGGCGGCGTCGAAGCCCTCCACGTCGGCCGTCGGATCCGCCTCGGCGTAACCCAGCTCGGTCGCCTCCTCCAGCGCCTCGGCGAAGCCGGCGCCGGTGGCGTCCATGGCGGAGAGAATGAAATTGGTGGTGCCGTTGACGATCCCGGTGACCCGGTTGATCCGGTCCCCGTGCAGCGACTCGCGCAGCGGGCGCAGCAGCGGGATCGCCCCGGCCACGCTCGCCTCGTAGTAGAGGTCGGCCCCGCCCTCGGCGGCCGCGTCGTGCAGCGTCGCGCCGTCCTCGGCGAGCAGCGCCTTGTTGGCGGTGACCACGCTCTTGCCGGCTCGCAGCGCCTCCACCAGCCAGCTTCGGGCCGGCTCGATGCCGCCGACCACCTCGACCACCACGTCCACGTCGTCCCGCTTGATCAGCCCGAGCGGGTCGGTGGTGAACAGCGCCGGGTCGACCGGCAGGTCGCCGCGATCCCGCCCGACCCGACGTACGGCGATGCCGGCGATCTCCAACGGCGCGCCGATCCGGGCGGCGAGGTCGGCCGCCTGCTCGTGCAGCAGCCGGACCACCTCACCGCCGACGGTCCCGCAACCGAGCAGCGCCAAACGCACAGGTGACGTCATCCCACATCCAAGGCGAGCAGGTCTTCTTCGGTTTCCCGTCGAACGATCAGCCGGGCCTGGCCGTCACGCACCGCGACCACCGGGGGGCGGGGCACGTGGTTGTAGTTGCTGGCCATGCTCCGGCAGTACGCACCCGTGCCGGGCACTGCGACAAAATCTCCGGGCTGCACGTCGGCGGGCAGGAATTCATCCTTCACCACGATGTCCCCGGACTCACAATGCTTTCCCACCACGCGGGCCAGCAGCGGTGGCGCGGCCGAGGCCCGGCCGGCCAGCGTGGCCGAGTACGACGCGTCGTAGAGCGCGGTGCGGATGTTGTCGCTCATCCCGCCGTCCACGCTGACGTAGCAACGCCGCCCCGCGGCAGCCTCGCCACCGGCGCCCAGCAGCACGGACTTGACCGTGCCGACCTCGTACAGGGTGAACACCGCCGGCCCGACGATGGCCCGGCCGGGCTCGATCGACAGGTGCGGCACGGCCAGCCGCTCACTGTCGCACTCCGACTCCACGATCTTGCGGAGCCGCTTGGCGAGATCCTGCGGGGTCGCCGGGTCGTCCTGGGTGGTGTACGCGATGCCGAAGCCGCCGCCGAGGTCCAGTTCGGGCAGCTCCACCCCGCGCGCGTCGCGGATCTGCGCCTGCAGGGCGAGCACCCGGCGGGCGGAGACCTCGAAGCCACTGGCGTCGAAGATCTGCGAGCCGATGTGCGAGTGCAGGCCGCGCAGCTCCAGCACACCCTCGTCGAGCACCCGGAAGGCCGCCTCGGCCGCCGCCCCGCCGGCCAGCGAGAAGCCGAACTTCTGGTCCTCGTGCGCGGTGGCGATGAACTCGTGGGTGTGCGCCTCGACGCCGACGGTGACCCGGATCATCACCCGCGGCCGGACGCCCCGCTCGCGGGCCAGCGCGGTGAGCCGGTCGATCTCGGTGAACGAGTCGAGGATGATCCGCCCCACCCCGGCGTCCAGCGCCCGGGTCAGCTCGGCCACCGACTTGTTGTTGCCGTGGAAGCCGATCCGCTCCGCCGGCATCCCCGCCGACAGCGCGGTCGCCAGCTCACCGCCGGTGCAGACGTCGAGGTGCAGACCCTCCTCGGCGATCATGCGGACCACCGCGCGGCACAGGAACGCCTTGCCGGCGTAGTAGACGTCCTCGGTGGGGAACGCGGCGCGGAAGTCGCGGCAGCGCGAGCGCAGGTCGTCCTCGTCCAGCACGTACACCGGGGTGCCGAACTCGGCGGCGAGGTCACGGACCGACAGGCCGGCGACGGCGAGCGCGCCGTCCGCCGCCCGGGAGACGTTGCGCGGCCACAGCTGCGGCACCAGGGCGTTGACGTCGGCGGGGGTACGCAGCCACGCCGGCCCCCGCTGGCCGAGGTCGCCGTGCAGGGCGCCGGCCTCGTGGGCGCGCATCAGCACTCTCCGCTTCGCGACTGCGGGGCTCGCAAGCTCACTCCTCGCGCTCGCACAAGCGAGTCTCCGCTTCGCGACTGCGGGGCTCGCAAGCTCACTCCTCGCGCTCGCATGTCACATCCTCTCCGGGGCGGAGACGCCGAGCAGCCGCAGGCCGTTGGCGATCACCACCCGGGTCGCGTCGTTGAGCCAGAGCCGGGCCCGGTGCACGTCGGTGACCTCCTCGTCACCCTTCGGCGTGACCCGGCAGTTGTCGTAGAACCGGTGGTACGCCCCGGCCAGGTCCTCCAGGTAGCGGGCAACCCGGTGCGGCTCCCGCAGCTCGGCGGCGGTGGCGACCACGGCGGGGAACTCGGCGAGCGCCTTGAGCAGCTCGTTCTCCTTGTCGTGGTCGAGCAGCTCGGGGCGGAACGCGGCGGCCTCACCCCGGGTCACTCCGATCTCCGCGGCCTGGCGGGACACCCCGGCGGTACGGGCCGCGACGTACTGCACGTAGAAGACCGGGTTGTCATTCTTCGCCCGGGTCCACAGCTCCACGTCGATGTCGATCGGGGAGTCGGCCGAGTAGCGGGCCAGCGCGTACCGGGCGGCGTCCACGCCGATCGCGTCGACCAGGTCCTCCAGGGTGACCACGGTGCCGGCCCGCTTGCTCATCCGCACCGGAGCCCCGTCACGGAGCAGGTTGACCAGCTGGCCGATCAGGATCTCCAGGTTGCGTTCCGGGTCGTCGCCGAAGCAGGCGGCCATCGCCTTCATCCGGCCGATGTAGCCGTGGTGGTCGGCCCCCAGCATGATCACGACCCGCTCGAAGCCGCGCTCGCGCTTGTCGAGGTAGTAGGCGCAGTCGGCGGCGAAGTAGGTCCACTCGCCGTTGGACTTGCGCAGCACCCGGTCCTTGTCGTCGCCGAAGTCGGTGGTACGCAGCCAGGTGGCGCCCTCGGCCTCGAAGACGTGACCCTGCTCCCGCAGCCGACGCAGGGCGAGCTCCAGCTCACCCCGGTCGTGCAGGTCCTTCTCGTTGAAGTAGGTGTCGAACTCGACGCCGAACGCGGCCAGCGAGGACCTGATCTCGGCGAACATCAGCGTCACGCCCTCGACCCGGAAGACCTCCTGGGCCTCGGCGTCGTCCAACTCCCGTACGTCCGGTCGGCTGCGCTGGACCGCCTCGGCGATCTCGGCGATGTACGCCCCGCCGTAGCCGTCCTCGGGAGCGGGCTCGCCCCGGGCGGCGGCCAGCAGCGACCGGGCGAACCGGTCGATCTGGGAGCCGGCGTCGTTGAAGTAGTACTCTGTGCCCACCTGGGCGCCGGTGGCCCGCAGCAGCCGGCTCAGCGCGTCACCGACGGCCGCCCAGCGCACCCCGCCGATGTGCACCGGGCCGGTCGGGTTGGCCGAGACGAACTCCAGGTTGATCTTCTGGCCGGCGAGCCGGTCGCTGCGGCCGTACTCCTCGCCGGCCTCCACGATCAGCCGGGCGAGCTGACCGGCGGCGGCGGCGTCGAGCCGGATGTTCAGGAACCCGGGGCCGGCGATCTCGACCGATTTCACCCCGGCGGTCCGGCCGAGCTGCTCGGCCAGCGCGGTGGCCAGCTCCCGCGGCGGCACGCCCACCTTCTTGCTCAGCTGCAACGCGAGCGTCGAGGCGTAGTCCCCGTGCTCGGGATTGCGCGGACGCTCGACCGTCGTCTCCGCCGGGAGCACGGCGGGGTCCAGCCCTCGCTCGGTGAAGACGGCATGGGCTGCGGTGAGGACGACCTGGGCGAGTTCTGCGGGAGTCACCGAACCATGCTAGCGGGGGTAGACTCGGGCACCGCGGCGGCGACCCAACATCTGCACCCGGCCCGCCAGCTCCCCTGACCGACCGACCTGACGAGGCACGATGAGCATCAGCACCCCGGGCGGCCCGGAGCGCCGCCCGACCGTGGTCAGCACCGGCAAGAAGCCGGCGGCGGGCCGGCCCGCCGCCGGCGCCAAGCCCGGAGCGGGCAAGTCGGCCACCCCACGGCAGACTTCCGGCGGCAAGGGCAAGGGCCCGAAGAAGCCGATCGCCCCTGTAAAAGTCAGCCAGGGCCGGGCCTGGGGTCCGATCGCCCTCTGGGTCGCGGTCGGTGTGCTGGCCGCGGGGATCATCGGCTACGGCGGCTGGGCGGTGTTCGAGGGCTCCAAGCCGTGGGAGAAGCGCGCCGCCGAGATCGACGGCATCGTCGACTACCGGGCGAAGGACGAGAAGCTTGTCCAGGGTGGCCAGCACCAGGCCGGCACCATCAAGTACGACATCAACCCGCCGGTGGCCGGCCCGCACAACGGGGCCTGGCAGAACTGCATGGGTGACGTCTACGACGCCCCGATCGCCAGCGAGCACGCGGTTCACAGTCTGGAACACGGGGCCGTCTGGATCACCTACCGTCCCGACCTGCCGGCCGACCAGGTGGCAAAGCTGCGGAACCGGGTTCAGGGCGTGGAGAAGACGATGCTCAGCCCGTTCGAGGGTCTGGACAAGCCGATCTCGCTGCAGGCGTGGGGGTACCAGCTCAAGGTCGACAACGCCGACGACTCCCGGATCGACGAGTTCATCAAGACGCTGCGGGTGAACGCCTCTGTCGAGGGGCCGACGGCGCTGTGCAATCAGGGCATCACCGCCACCGGCACCACCCCGCGCGACGCCGGCAACATGCAGCAGGGGTGACCAGTTGACGGCACCGACGACGACGGGGAACGACGTGGACGCACCCTCGGCCAGCGAGGCCGGCGACGGGGGGCGGCCCGCGCGTCGCTTCGGCCTCCTGGCGGTGGCGTCCGCCGTCGTGGTCGGGCTTCTCCTCGGATACGCGGGCGGTCTGCTGACGCCGACGCTCACCCGCCCGGGCGACACCTCCGCCGAGGCGGGCTTCGCCCGGGACATGACCACCCATCACGCGCAGGCCGTGGAGATGGGGTTGATCGCCTTCCAGCGGGGCAGCGATCCCGAGGTACGCCAGATCGGCGGCGACATCGCCAGCGGCCAGCAGGGCGAGATTGGCACGATGCAGACCTGGCTGCGCTCCTGGGGGCTGGATCCAACCGGCTCCGAGCCGCCGATGGCCTGGATGCCGGGCGGCCGGGCCAAGGTGCGCAACGGGCTGATGCCCGGCATGGCCACCCCGGAGCAGATGGCGAAGCTGCGCGCCGCCCAGGGCCGGGAGCTGGACGTGCTCTTCCTCGAGCTCATGACAGATCACCATCTGGGTGGGATCCACATGATCCAGGGAATCCTCGACGCCGGCAGCGACGAGGACGTGCTCCGGGTCGCCCAGACGATGAAGAACACCCAGCAGACCGACCTGATCAATCTGCAGAACGCGCTCAAGCGGCGGGGCGGCTGACCGACCGGCCGCGTCGAGGCCCGCGTACCGCTCCCGGCGTACGCGGGCCTCGCCTTTTCCGTACGCCAGGCGGTCGCTGCTGCTGTGCGGCGTCACACCTACACAGTCCCCGCCCGATTTAACGCCTTATGCCCCATCGGCCGAACATTGCGGCTTGAGATACTTTTCTACCTACATATCGTGACCGGTCGCGATTCAGGCTCGTTGCGCAGGATGTGGCGGTTGCACTGAGAGACGCGCGGCGTTCGGTCACCAGCTGGTGCCGGCGCCACACCATCGGCGGTGACGGAGCGGTGGCAGCCATCCGTCGCGGACACCGGCAGGGCGAGCCCGGAACGCTCAGCCGCGACCAGGAACTCGAACTGATCGACGTGCTGCGGGGGGTCCACCCCGACGAGTTCGGGCTGGACGAGGAGCTCTGGACCAGGCAGAGCCTCGGCAGCCTCATCCAGCGCCAGTTCGGCCTGGCGATGGACCCCGGCACGGTCGGGGCGTACCTGCGGGCCTGGGGCCTGGGTCCACGAGAGCCGCGCGAGCGGGCCTGCGGGCTCTGCGTGGGCGCGGTCGAGCGCTGGGTACGCAGCGAGTACCCGGCGATCACCCGGGCGGCCCAGGAGCACGCCGCGGAGGTCTACTGGATCGGCCGGGTACGCCTGCGCGGCACCATGCCGGCCGCCGACGTGATCTCCGCGGTGTCGTCGCGGGGCAGGGTGCGGTTCATGGTGACCACGCCGAGCGTTGACCCGCCACTGCCTCGGGAGTTCGTGCTGCGCCTCAGCGGCACCGAGGAGCGGACCGTGCACCTGATCGTCGACGGCTCATGGCCGAAGAACGAGTGGCCGCGCCGTCTGCCCCGCCGGATCGCCCTGCACCCCCTCCCCAGCTGCGGCCGCACCCTCCTCGCCGCCTAACCCGCCCACCAATCCCTGTAGATCATGAAGTAGGCGGCCCATAAGAAGATCCACCTGGTCGCAAACTTCATGATCACCCAGACACGAGGCGGGGTGGGCGGCGGGCGGCACGGAGTGGGGATACCGATTGGGTGATCGGGAGGAGGGTTTGCTACTCTTTCCCGGTCGCTGAGCCCCCGTAGCTCAGGGGATAGAGCACCGCCCTCCGGAGGCGGGGGCGCAGGTTCGAATCCTGCCGGGGGCACCAGAGTCGAACAGCACGGCCAAGGCCGCTGACCGGGACAGATCAGGTCAGCGGCCTTTCTCGTGCGGTCGGTCAGGGCTGGTCGACCCGGTCCCGCCTTGGATCGGTCGCAGCACCCGACCGACGACGGCATCCATCGGGATCATCATCTCCCCATGACCAAGGCATCCCGGTCGTCGCCAGGACTCGTCTTGATCACGGGAAGGTCAGGTGCGGCAGCGCGGCAGGGGAAGTCATCGCGGTCGTACTGGCGCTCGACGGTCTCCGTTCAGCGGGTTGTCGCTGTCCGAGGCCGGGCGGTAACCGCCTCGCACCGCGGGCTCACCGCCACTCAGGGACCTTCGTCGTAGGTCCGGCCGCCAGTGGCCCGTAACGGGTGCCTGTGCCAGATGCTGGGTAGCACCTCTACCGACTGGGCGGCCCGGTCACGGTGGCGGCCTCCCGGCCGGAGAGCCGGGCGGGCCGCCACCGGCTCGGCTCAGGCCATGTCGCAGACCTTGAGGCTGTCTCCGATCACGGTTAACCAGCGGAACACGTCGGACTGGGCGACAGGCCGGCAGCTCGGCGAGCGGCGGCGAGGATCCGGTCCCGTTACGTCGCGCAGATGGCGTGCACCCGGGCGGTCCAGTTGCCGGCGTACCGGGTAAAGTCCTCGCGGGCCTCCAGCCGCACGTGCTCCAGCGGCTGTGACGGGTACAGCGCGGTGATGGCGGCCTCGCCCAGCGGCGGCGCCAGGCTCGCCCCCAGGCCGTGCACCCTCGTGCCGGTCGGGCAGCTCACGCCGACCGTCTTGTCCGCCGAGTCGCTGGGCGAGGTGGCCGAAACCAGGGCCAGCCCGGGAATCGGGTCGGCGCACACCGCGTGGGCCTTGACTCCCCACCGGACCGGCGAGTCCGTCTCGGTCTCGAAGGCCGTCACCCGGACGCTGGTGAGGGTCGTGACCGGGAGGACGTCGTCGAGCACCGCGAACCCGAACGCGGGCGTCACCTCGCCGCCGACACCGATCACCCGCTTCCCGGCGGGGCAGGACACGCTGACACCATAGGTGCTCTCGAAGCCCGTGGCGGAGACAGCCGACACGTACTCCAGGCCGGCCGGGGCGTGCCCGCAGATGCCGTACGCGACCAGGAACCACTCGCCCCGGAAACCGGTGCCGTCGGCACGGGTCGTCGCCGAAGCGTTCACCTCGAAGTAGTCACCGGTGGGGGTGCTGACCGGGATCATCGTGTCGATGACGACCTCCCGGCCGGCACCGCCGACGTAGCCGCCGCCACCGAGGATCCGCCGACCCGGCGGGCAGTGCACGACCTGCGTCCTGCCGAGGCGGGTGTCGATCGGACTCGTCGCGGTGACGAACACCATCGACGGTACCGCCGCCGCCGGAGCCGCGGGGCTCACCGCCACGCCGCTCGCCAGCGCCACCGACGCGCCGACGCTCACCAGCCGACGTCCGACTCTGTTCACCATGGTTCCCCCTCGCGTACCGACCCGGCGCCGGTCATGGTGGCCGATGCCGGCAAGCGGGGGGCCTTGCGCGGCCGGTGGAAAATGTGCCCACCACAGAGGGCCGGGGTGGCGTGCCACGCGGCGGCGAGGGGGAGAGCGATGGTCACAGGTCAGGGCCGGACGACCCGGATTCGTCTCGCGGCGCTGGTCGCGTCGCCCGTGCTCGCCGCCGGTCTGCTCGCCGTACCCCCGGCGGCGCACGCCGCCGCAGTACAGCAGAGCTACGCGTACGTGCACGCCGACCAGCCGTTCGCGCTCGCGTACACCCCGTCTGCGGCGCGCAACCAGAACACGTCTCGGAGCCCGAACAAGGTCGCCCGCATCGATGTCGGGAGATATCAGGTATGGCTGCCCGACGTCGCCACGACGCTCGGGTCCAGCCTCGGGGTCGCGCACGTGACCGCGTACGGCGACGCGGCTTCGTACTGCTCGGTGGAGAACCTGGACCGCTACGGGTACGTCTCCCCGGTCACCGGTGAGGTCTTCGTCTTCGGCATCACCGTCTGGGTGCGCTGCTTCGACGCCTCCGGCGCCCCCGCCGACTCGGAGTTCACCGCCAGTTGGGCCAGCGCGTCCGGAATTGCCGGCGGATACAGCGACTTCGCCTACCTGACCACCAGGATCGCCGACCGCGACCACGACCTGCCGGCCGAGACGCAGTTCAACTCCGCCGGGCAGGTCAACAAGGTCAAACGTGTCGGCACCGGTCGCTACACCGTCTACCTCCACGGCCTCGGCAGCAAGCAGCTCCCACCGGATGCCAACCGAGGCCATGTCCAGGTGACCGCCCGCGACGACCGGGGCCGTCGTTGCAAGGTGCTGACGTTCGGGGTGAACGACGAGAACGCGCAGGTCGAGGTGGCCTGTCACAACGCGGCGGGCGAGCGGAGCGACTCCCGTTTCAGCATCACGTACTCTCGGGACACCAGCCTTGTCTGGACGCCCTGGGGTGCGTACACCCGGGTCTCCGGTGGCGCGGTCTATCCGCAATGGACATACCCGGCCGGCTCCACCGGCGTGACGCGGGGCACCGGCCGAGACGAGGGCTTGTTCTGGGTGCAGACCCCGATGGACGGCTTCATGGCGCACGGCAACGTCCAGGTGACCGCCGAAGGTACGGGCGCGCACCACTGCAAGGTGGCCAGGTGGGGCCCGGAAAGGGGCATCTGGGTGCGGTGCTTCACAGCCAGGGGCGACACGCTCCGCAATCCGTTCCTCGTCTCGTTCGCCCTCTGACCGCGACTGCTCCTGTCGCCCCCGGGTGCTCCGTGTCGCCGCCGGGGTGACGGACGGTCGCCGGCCCGGCGACGTGGCTCCGTCCGCGAGACGTTGCGCGAGGCGTTGCGCGACCCGCATACCTAGAACTACTATGCATTGCAGTTCTAGGGATAGGTGGGTCAGATGCACATCACCAAAGACCTCGTCGCAGCCTCGGCCACGCCGCTCGTGCTGGGGATCCTCGCCGAGGGCGAGAGCTACGGCTACGCGATTCTCAAGCAGGTCAACGACCTGTCGGGCGGGCAACTGGAGTGGACCGACGGCCTGCTCTACCCGCTGCTGCACCGCCTGGAGCGGCTCGGGCACGTCGAGTCGGACTGGCAGACCCCACCCGGGGGTCGCCGCCGCAAGTACTACCGCATCACCGAGCAGGGCCGCGCCGAGCTGGCCGAGCAGCGCCGCCAGTGGGCCACCGTCGTCGACGCCCTGCGCGGTGTCTGGAGCGCCACCCCGTCCATCACCCCGATCATGGCGCCGGCGTGGGAGGCGGGACGATGACCGTCGACAGCGAGCTGGAGGGCCAGATCGCCGAGTGGCGGGCCTACATGGACCGCCGCCGGGAACTGCACCGCACCGACGCGGATGAACTGGAAGACCACCTGCGCAGCCGGATCAACGAACTGACCGACGGGGGTCTGCGCACCGACGAGGCGTTCCTCATCGCCGTCAAGCGCATGGGCAGCCTCGACGACCTGTCCCGCGAGTTCGCCCGCGAACACTCCGAGCGACTCTGGAAGCAACTCGTCCTGCCCGGAGAGCCGGACGCGCCCGCCGCCCGTACCCGCCGTGAACTGCCCGTCATGATCCTCTGCGCGGCGATCGCGGCGCTGGCCATCAAGGTGCCGGGCCTGTTCGGGCTCGACATGGACCACGACGGCAGCTTCTACGCGCGCAACATCAGCCTGTTCGCGCTGCCGGCGCTCGCCGCCTACTTCGCCTGGCAACGCCGGGTCGGCGTGCGCGTCATCGGGGTGCTCGCGGCGCTGTTCGTCCTCGGCGCGGTCGCGGTGAACGCGTACCCGCTGGCCGACGACTCGCAGAGCATCGTTCTCACGGCGATCCACCTGCCGATCGCGCTGTGGCTGGTCGTCGGCGTCGCCTACGCCGGCGGCGACTGGCGCTCGGACCGGCGGCGGATGGACTTCATCCGGTTCACCGGGGAGTGGCTGATCTACTTCGCCCTGCTCGCCCTGGGCGGCGGCGTGCTCACCGCCTTCACCATGGGCACGTTCCAGGCCATCGGCCTGGACGCCGAGGTGTTCGTCAGCCAGTGGCTGCTGCCGTGCGGGGCGATGGCGGCGGTCGTCGTGGCCGCCTGGCTGGTCGAGGCCAAGCAGAGCGTCATCGAGAACATGGCGCCCGTGTTGACCCGGGTCTTCACGCCGCTGTTCGCCGCCACCCTGCTGGCCTTCCTGATCGCCCTCATCTGGACCAGCAACGGCATCGACGTCGAACGCGACGTGCTCATCCTGTTCGACCTGCTGCTGGTCATCGTCCTGGGCCTGCTGCTGTACGCCATCTCCGCCCGCGACCTCACGGCCCGGCCCGGCCTCTTCGACCGGCTGCAGCTCGTGCTCGTCGTCGCCGCGCTGGTCATCGACGTGCTCGTCCTGGTGGCGATCACCGGCCGGATCACCGAGTTCGGCTTCAGCCCCAACAAGACCGCCGCGCTGGGCGAGAACCTGATCCTGCTCACCAACCTGGCGTGGTCGGCATGGCTGTTCCTCGGCTTCACCCGGGGCCGCCTGCCCTTCGCCCGGCTGGAACGCTGGCAGACCCGCTACCTGGTCGTGTACGCCGCCTGGGCCTGGACCGTCGTCCTCGCCTTCCCGCTGGTGTTCAACTTCCGCTGAACCACGGTCACTTGGCCGCCGCGGCCCGGGTCCGGCGACCCGGGCCGCGGCCCGTACCCGGGTCAGCCGGCGGCCCGCCGGGCCCGGGCCCGGCGCTTCCCCTCGTGCATGGCCTGGACCCGGGCCACCGGGATGGTCCGCCCCTCGGCGACCAGGTCGGCGGGGAGCCGCTGCGGCGCCGGCATCGCCGCCGCCCACGGGTCACCGTCGGCGAGCAGCCCGGGGGCGGTCCGCACGGTGAAGTCGGCCGGGGTAACCGCGTCCAGGTCGGCCCAGGCCACCGGGAAGGAGACCGGCAGGCCGGGTCGCACCCGGGGGCTGTACGCGGCGACCACCGTCGCGCCGTGGGCGCGGGTCGCGTCGACGAAGACCCGACCGCCCCGGTCCTCGCGGATGAAGGCGGTGGTGGCCAGCGCCGGGTCGAGCCGCTCGGCGTGCACCGCCAGGGCACGGGTGGCGGCGGCCGCCTCCTCGGCGGTGGTCTCCTCCGCCAGTGGAACGAAGACGTGCAGGCCCTTGGACCCGCTGGTCTTCACCGCCCCGGCCAGACCCGCGTCGGCCAACGCCTGCCGGACCAGCTCGGCGGCCCCGACGACCAACCGGAACGCCTCACCCTCCGGCGGGTCGAGGTCGAGCACCAGGTGGGTCGGACGCTCGGGCCGGGTGACGGTGGCCAGGGTGGGGTGGTACTCGACGGCCCGCTGGTTGGCGAACCAGAGCAGGGTGCGCCGGTCGTCGCAGAGGGCGTATGTCACCTGCCGGTGGGACGCCTCCGCCCAGAGGTCGGTGCGGCGTACCCATGGCGGGGTGTACTTCGGCAGGTTCTTCTGCATGAACGGGTCCTGGCCACGCAGCAGCCGGACCACCGACAGGGGCCGGTCGGCCAGGCCGGGCAGGATCCGCTCGTGGACCGCGTCGAGGTAGTCGACGAGTTCCCGTTTCGTGACGTCACCACCGGCCAGCAGCGGCTGGTCCAGGTTTGTCAGTCCGACCCCGTCCCGGGTCTCCTCGGTGCCACCCATCCGCCCACCCTGGCCGGCGTACCCGCCCGCCGCAAGCCGACGCGGCGATCAGCTGGCGAACGGGTCGGTGCCGTCGCGCAGGGCGGTCAGCATCGCGCCGGCCCGGGCCCGGGTGGCGGCGTACACGCCGGCGCCGAGGCTGATCCGGGCCACGCCGAGCCGGGCCAGCTCGGTCACCGGCGGCGCGCCGGGTCGCAGCAACGCGTTCACCGGGCCGCCGACCGCCGCGACGAACCGGCCGAGCACCGTCGGGTCGGTCAGGAAGATCGGGTAGACGCAGTCGGCGCCGGCTGCGAGGTAGCGGCGGGCCCGGAGTACCGCCTCGTCGAACCCGTCTTCCGGCCCGGCGCCGCGCAGGAAGACGTCGATGCGGGCGTTGAGCACCAGCTCCGGTCCGGCCGCCGCGCGGACGGCCGCGAGCAGGTCGGCCTGTTCCGTGACGTCGTGGAGTGCCCCGGTGCGCGGGTCGGAGTCCTCCAGGTTGAGGCCGGCCGCCCCGGTGGCCTGCAGCCGGTCGACCAGCTCAGTCGGCCGCAGCCCGTACCCCCGTTCCAGGTCGGCGGTGACCGGGACAGCGACGGCCGAGACCATCCGGGCCACGGCGGCGAGCATCTCCCCCACCGGTGTGGCCTCGCCGTCGCCGTGGCCGAGCGTCTCGGCCACGGCGGCGCTGCTGGTGGCGACGGCGGGAAAGCCGGCGGCGGCGACGGCCCGCGCGGATGCGGCGTCCCAGGCGTTCGGCAGGAGCAGTGGGTCACCCGGTCGGTGCAGGGCGCGCAGGGCGGCGGCGGGACTCGGCGGCATCCATGGATTCTCGGCCCGGCGGCTGCCGACCCGAACGGCCAATTCCGCTCCGGTGGACCGCTTTCGGCGGTGACCCAATGGTGAGAGCACGCCCACCCGGCCAAACGGCGCTGGCAGGTGCGGTGTGGCGAACGCCACCTCGTTGACCGATCGGTCAGGGGCTGACCGATCGGTCAGGCATGCTGGAGCCATGGCACGCCACACGCCACAGACGCACGACGAGATCCTGGCCGCCGCCGCCCGGCGGTTCGCGGTGACCGGCTACCGGGGCACCTCCCTGCAGGACATCGCCCGCGAGGTCGGCTGCTCCAAGGCCACCGTGCTCTACCACTTCGCCGGCAAGGACGCCCTGCTCGCCGAACTGCTGGCCCAGCCCCTGGCGGTACTGCGTGAGCTGGACGAACGGCTCGCCCCGCTGGGCGGCGCCGAGGCACGACGGGTCGGCGCGGAGGGCTTCGTCGACCTCGCGGTGCGCTTCCGCCGGGAGATCGCCCTGCTCCGCGGGGAGTTCCCCGAACTGCTGGCCCAGCCGACCTTCGCCCACGTCCAGGCGATGTCCGAACGGCTCATCGCCGCGCTCACCGGCCACACCGGCCGGCTGGCGGACCGGATCACGGCGCTGGTGCTGCTCGCCGGGATCTCCGAGGCGTGTGCCGAGTTCGCCGACGTTGCCGAAGACGAACTGCGCCCCGCCCTGCTGGCCGTCGCCCGCCGGGCGCTGGCCCCCCTCGACCCCGTTGACAACGATTGAGAACAGGAACCTGATGGCCACCCTGCTGTACCGGCTCGGCCGGGCCTCACTGCGCCGCCGGCGACTCGTCGCCGCCGTCTGGCTCGTCGTACTCGTCGGCCTCGGCCTCGCCGCGGCGACGCTGAAAGGCCCGATGGCGAGCAACTTCACCATGCCCGGCACCGAATCGCAGCAGGCGCTCGACCTGCTCGCCGAGCGGTTCCCGGCGGCCAGCGGCGCCACCGGCACCATCGCGGTGCAGGCACCCGCCGCCGGCCAACTCGGCACGCCCGAGGGGCAGGGCGTGGTCAAGCAGATCGTCCAGGAGGCGTCCGCCCTGCCCGGCGTGGTCGGTGCCGTCGACCCGTTCCAGGTCCGGGCGCTCTCCCCCGACGGCCGGTACGCCCTGGTCCAGGTGCAGTTCGCCGAGGGCGTCGACGACATCACCGACGCCCAGCGCGACGCGTACGAGAAGATCGGCGCGCCGGCCGAGGCACAGGGCTGGCAGGTTGCGCCCGGCGGTGAGGTGCTCAACACCGAGCCCGAGGTCGGCTCCACCGAGGCACTGGGCGTGCTGGTCGCCGCGATCGTCCTGGTCATCACCTTCGGCTCGCTAGTCGCCGCCGGGATGACCATGCTGAACGCGCTGATCGGCGTCGGCGTCGGCATGGCCGGCCTGTACGCGCTCAGCGGCACCGCCGAGCTGACCAGCACCGCGCCGATCCTGGCCCTGATGCTCGGCCTCGCCGTCGGCATCGACTACTCGCTGTTCATCACCTCCCGGCACCGGCAGAACCTGCTCGACGGGTTGCCGCCGGAGGAGGCGGTCGGCCGGGCCGTGGGCACCGCCGGCTCCGCCGTGGTCTTCGCCGGCGCCACCGTGGTCATCGCGCTGGCCGGCCTGGCCGTGGTCGGCATCCCGTTCCTCACCGTGATGGGTCTGGCCGCCGCCGGCACCGTCACCGTGGCGGTGCTGGTGGCCATCACCCTCGCTCCGGCGCTGCTCGGCTTCGCCGGCCGTCGGGTGCTGCCCCGCCGGCTGCGCGACCGCCACGCCACCCCGGCGGCCGAGGACCGCACCGGATTCGGGTTCCGCTGGGCGCAGCGGGTGACGAGGCTGCGCGTCCCGGTCATCCTGGCCGGCGTGCTCGGCCTCGGGCTGCTCGCGCTGCCCGCGCAGGACATGCGGCTCGCGCTGCCCGACGCCGCCACCGCGCCGCAGGGCAGCGCGGCCCGGCTCAACAACGACCTGATCCGGCAGGGGTTCGGCCCCGGCTTCACCGGCCGGCTCGCGGTCGTCGTCACCGCCGACTCGCCGCAGACCGTCCAGGCCGCCGTCGGCCAGGTCACCGCGCTGATTCAGGGTACGGAGAACGTGCTGGCCGTGGCCCCGCCGCAGGTCGACCCGTCGGGGCGTACCGCGCTGCTCGGCGTGATCCCGAAGACCGGGCCGACCGACGCGGCCACCGAGACGTTGGTCCACGACATCCGGGCCAGGGTCGGCTCGATCGGCGGCGCGCAGGTGTTGCTGACCGGCGCCACCGCGATCGGCATCGACGTGTCCGAGAAGCTCAGCGACGCGCTGCCGGTCTACCTGCTGCTGGTCGTCGGCCTGTCGATCCTGCTGCTGATGCTGGTGTTCCGCTCGGTCCTGGTGCCGGTCAAGGCGGCGGTGGGCTTCCTGTTCACCGTCGCCGCCACCTTCGGCATCACCGTCTGGGTGTTCCAGCAGGGCAACCTGGCCGGCCTGCTCGGTTTGGACGTCCCAGGCCCGCTGGTCAGTTTCCTGCCGATCCTGCTGATCGGCATCCTGTTCGGCCTGGCCATGGACTACCAGGTCTTCCTGGTCTCCCGGATGCGGGAGGACTTCGTGCACGGTGACACCGCCCGGCAGGCCACCATCAACGGGATGGGCCACGGTGCCCGGGTGGTCACCGCCGCCGCCCTGATCATGATCTCGGTCTTCGGCGGTTTCGTCTTCCTCGACGACCCGGTGATCAAGTCGATGGGCTTCGCGTTGGCGATCGGCGTCGCCATCGACGCGTTCGTGGTCCGGATGACCATCGTCCCGGCGGTGATGTCGCTGCTCGACACCGCCGCCTGGTGGCTCCCGCGCTGGCTGGACAGGATCCTGCCGAACGTCGACGTCGAGGGTGAGGGCCTGCGCGCCCACCTGGAGCGGCAGCCCTCCGCCGGCTGACGGTCACCGCGCCGAAGCCCTCCGCCGCCACCGGCGGAGGGCTTCGGCGCCTCAGACGCCGGCCGGGTAGGTCTGCATCTCGTCCGACGCGGCGCGGGCGGGCAACGGGTGCAGGGCGCTGCTCTCGTCGCACCAGACGAAGGCGTCGTACCGATCGGCCAGCCGGGTCGGCACGTAGTTGCCCCAGGACTCGTAGCTCGGGTCGTAGACCACGCCGATCGCCCGGTGGTCGAGGGTGCCGGTGGCCCACTCCGGTTGGTCCGGGCCGCCGAAGACGAGCACCGCCCGCTCCGGCATCAGCTCGTGCAGCCGTCGTTCCAGCGAGCCCTCCCGGGCCGGCGGCACCACCATCGACTCCGCCGCGGAACCCCAGCGCGGCGCCGCGATCACCGTCCCCCGGTAGCTGCCGAAGCCGACCAACGCGACCCGGTCCCGGCCCAGCCGTTCCCGGGCGAGCTGGCCGATGTTGATCATGCCGTCGGCGGCCATGTCGGTGGCCCGGGCGTCACCGACATGGGTGTTGTGCGCCCACACGATGCCCCGGGAGTCCGGGCCGTAGTGGTCCAGCAGCCGGTCCAGCGTGTCGGTCATGTGGATGTCCCGGACGTTCCAGGACTCCGGGCCGCCCTGCACCATGGCCCGGTAGTAGCGCTCCGCGCCGGCCACCACCTCCGCGTTCTGCCAGGCCGCGAAGGCGTCCGGGCCGTCCGCCGCGGCGTGTTCCCGGGTACGCGCCAACAGGCGCACCACCTCCTCCTCACAGCGGGCGGAGACAAACCGGCTGGCCGCGCCGTACTCCTCGACGCGCCTGCCGTACGGCTCGAAACACCGGTACGCGTCCTGGGCCGCCGCCAGCGAGCGGGGATCCTCCTCGCCGAGGTAGTCGAAGATGGCTCGCACGGACTCCCAGAGGCTGTAGACGTCCAGGCCGTGGAACCCGGCCCGCTCCCCCGTCGGGCGTTGCAGGTTCCAGGTACGCAGCCAGCGGCAGAAGCGGTCCACCTCGGCGTTCGCCCACATCCAGGTGGGCCAGCGCGCGAACTGTTCCAGGGCGTGCCGCGGGTCGGTGGCGCCGCCGGGAGCGGCGGTCACCGACCGGTTCACCCGGTCGCAGTCGGGCCAGTCCCCCTCCACCGCGACGAACGAGAAACCCTGTTCGGCGATGAGCCGTCGGGTGAGCTGCTCGCGGAGGCGGTAGTACTCGGAGCTGCCGTGGGTGGCCTCCCCGATCAGCACCACCCGGGCGTCCCGCACACGCGCCAGCAACGGATCGAGGTCGCTCGGCGCGCCGAGCCGCTGAACCAGCATGCGTGCGGCTACCCGGCGGGCCGACGGGCAAACGCGCCCGCCCGCCGGCCCAGCTGGCGGGAATCGGGCGGTGTGTCGGGCCGCCGAACGGGTAGCCGGCACCCATGACCGCCACCGGGGCGCAGTTGCGGGAGCACCTGGCCGGGCTCGACTTCCCGGTCTCCCGGGCCGATCTGGTCCGCCGGGCCCAGGAGAACGGCGCCAGCACCGAACTGCTCCAACTGCTGATGGCCCTGCCCGCCGACCGGTTCACCGACCCGGCGGAGCTGGACGACGCCCTCGCCACCCTGTCCTGACCGGCGCCGCCGCGGCACCGGACCGGCGGCCCCGCCCGGTGATGTCCGGGCCGGCAGGACGGCCGGCACCGGCACCCGGGTCGACGGCGTGCAGCAGCCGGAACAGGACCAGCCACTGTTCCGGCCAGACCAGGCCGACCGGCGTGGCCGGGTCGAGCCGGGCGGCCCGCATCGCCCCGTCCACCCGGGGGTACGCCGTGCGCAGCGAGGCCGCCAGGGAACCGCCGACCCCGCCGAAGCCCCGTTCGACCATCCGCCGGTACGCCGGCAGCGCCGCCGCCGGTAGCAGCGGCTCGGGCCGGCGTTCGATGCGCAGGATGCCGCCGTCCACCGACGGCACCGGCCGGAACGCGGTACGGGGCACCCGGCCGGCGAGCCGCCAGTGGTGCTCGGGCCAGGTGAGCACCGTCAGCCGGCTCCACCGCCCGTGGTCGCCGCTGCGTTTGCGGGCGTACTCCAGTTGGGTGAGCAGCGTCGCGGCGCGCAGCCGGGGCGCGGCCAGGCACCAGCGGACCACCGCCGCCGTCAGCGACCAGGGAATGTTGCCGACCACCGAGAAGGGTTCGTCGGGTGGGGTGGCGGCGAGGAAGTCCTGCTGCCGGTGGGTGACCCGGGGCAGCGCCGCGCTGAGGGCGGCCAGTTCCGACGCGAGCGCCGGGTCCACCTCGTACGCGATCAGTCGCCGGCACCGGGCGGCGAGCGGGCGGGTCAGCTGGCCGCGTCCGGCTCCCACCTCCAGCAGCAGGTCGTCGGGGTCGGGTCGGGCCGCCCGGACCAGGCGCGCGAGGGCGGCCGGGTCGGCGAGGAAGTTCTGGGACAGCACGCGACGGTACCGGTCGCGGTCGGTGGTGCGGGGTCGGCGGGGCGCCACGGGATCGTCCTGTCTGTCGCCGGTCGGCGACGGTACGGACAGGCCACGGCAGAGCGGGGCCGGTCCGAGCGGGTCGGGACTCGGACGGCCCTGGAGATCGGCGCGGAGTACGCGCACGCGGCGGTGTGGGCGCGACGCACCGGCCGACCCACACGGCGAACCGGCGGGGCGGCGGTGACGCGCGTCAGGTCAGGCGCGGTGGGCGTACCGGCCGGCCAGGGCCGGGCGCCGGACGCGCGGACGGGCAACCAGCAGGAGGCCCCGCGTGGCCGGCGCGGCGGCCACGTCGATCAGGGCGTAGGTACACATGCCGGCCAGGCTAGCCGCCGGCCCGCGCCGGGGCGACGGAATTAACCGGCCCTGCCTGCGGCTCAGAGTTCCATGGTGCGGCCCGCGCGGCGGGCGGCCTCCGCGGCGGCCAGGATCTCCACCACCTCCCGACCGAACCGCACGTCGCAGCGGTGGTCGCGGGTGCCCGCGTCGATCTCCTCGAGGAGCTGGTCGATCGCCGTGCCGAAGGCGGTCAGCACGCTGCCGTCGCCGGGCGGGACGATCTCGGTGCCGTTCTCCCCGTAGAAGACGAAGTCCCGGGTCATCGCCTCGGGCGGCGCGTCCAGGGTGAGGGAGAGCGCGCTGGTCGCACCGCCGTCGTGGGTGAGCAGCAGGTGCACCAGGCCACGCGGCCCGTCCATCGCGGCGACCCGGGTCACCCGGCCGAGCACCGGCAGGATGATCGACAGCGCGTGTGGGCCGATGTCCCACAGCGCGCCGTGCTCCCGCCGCCACGGCGAGCCGCCGTACGGGCTGCCGGGCTGGTAGATCGAGGCGAACAGGGTCGCCCGGGCGTGCTGCCAGCCGCCGGCCGCCGCCGTCGCGGCCAGGAAACCGGTGATGTTGGGGTGGAACCGCTGGGTGAAGAAGACCACCGAGGCGACCCCGGACTGCTGCGCGGCGGCGACCACCCGGTCGGCGTCGGCCAGGCCGAGGGCGAGCGGCTTGTCCAGCAGCAGGTGCCGGCCGGCGGTGGCGGCGCGGACGGCGATGTCGGCCTGCACGTCCGGCGGGAGCGCGACGGCCACCGCGTCGACGGCGTCGAGCAGGGCGTCCACGTCGTCGTAGGCCGGCACACCGTGCCGGTCGGCCAGTTCGGCGGCCTTGCGCGGGTCGCGTCCCCAGACTCCGGCGAGTGCGGCGCGCGGGTGCGCGTCGATCGCCGCGGCGTGCGTCTCGGCCGCCCAGTGGCCGGTGCCGAACAAGCCGAACCGCAGCACGAGTCCCCCCGGTGTCGTCGTCGGCCGCGACGGTTCCGCGGCCCGTGATCCACCACGCTAGTCGCCGTTCCCGTCCCGCCGCAGCCGACGCGGCGAGGACGGCGACCGGCTCGGCGGCCGGCCACCCGCCGGCCACCCGCCGGCCATCGATGTCCGCTGCCTTCTGCGGGAGGTGGTCTGCTACTGGATGGTGGCGGGGAGGCGGAGCTGGATTTGGTAGCCGTTGTCGCTGGTGGGGCCGGCCGTGATGGCACCGCCGAGGAGCTCGGTGCGTTCGCGCAGGCCGATGAGGCCGTGTTGGGCACCGGGGAGGGGCAGGGT
>NZ_SMKF01000099.1 GCF_004348325.1 Micromonospora sp. KC213
ATAGTGTTACGGCGGTCATGGCGGAGGGGAAACGCCCGGTAACATTCCGAACCCGGAAGCTAAGCCCTCCAGCGCCGATGGTACTGCACTCGTGAGGGTGTGGGAGAGTAGGACACCGCCGGACAATCTTCCAGTCGAGGGCCGCCCCATTCCGGGTCGGCCCTCGACTGCGTAGCGCCGTTGGTGGCGCAATGAGGAAGGATGTACCCGTGAGTTCAGCACCGCAGGGCGGAGACCGTCCACGCCGTTACGAGGACCGAGCCGACCGCCCTGAAGGGCGGGGTGCCGGCTCGCGCCGGGACGACCGTCCCCCGTACCGCGGAGACCGTGACGATCGAGGCGGGCAGCGGGGCGGCTCCGGCGCCGACCGCGGCGGCCGTGACAGCGGTGGCTTCCGCGGCGGTGAGCGCCGTGAGGGTGGTTTCCGCCGCGATGGTGACGCTCCGCGCGCCGGTGGCTTCCGTGGCGGTGAGCGTCGTGAGGGTGGCTTCCGCGGCGGCGAGGCCCCCCGTGAGGGTGGCTTCCGTGGCGGTGAGCGTCGTGAGGGTGGCTTCCGTTCCGGCCCGCGTGAGGGTGGTTTCCGCCGTGATGGTGACGCTCCGCGTACCGGTGGCTTCCGCGGCGGTGAGCGCCGCGAGGGTGGTTTCCGCCGTGATGGCGAGGCTCCGCGCGGTGGTGGTTTCCGCGGCGGCGAGCGTCGCGAGGGCGGCTTCGGCGGCGGTGACCGTCGTGAGGGTGGCTTCCGTTCCGGCCCGCGTGAGGGTGGTTTCCGCCGCGATGGTGACGCTCCGCGTACCGGTGGCTTCCGAAGCGGCGAGCGCCGTGAGGGTGGTTTCCCCCGTGACGGTGACACGCGCGGCGGTGAGCGCCGTGAGGGTGGTTTCCGCGGCGGCGAGCGTCGCGAGGGCGGCTTCGGCGGCGGTGACCGTCGCGAGGGTGGCTTCCGTTCCGGTCCCCGTGAGGGTGGCTTCCGCCGCGACGGTGACACGCGCGGTGGCGACCGTCCCGAGGGCGGTTTCCGCGGCGGTGACCGTCGTGAGGGTGGCTTCCGTTCCGGTCCCCGTGAGGGTGGCTTCCGCCGCGACGGTGACACGCGCGGTGGCGACCGTCCCGAGGGCGGTTTCCGCGGCGGTGACCGTCGCGAGGGCGGGTACCGCTCGGGTCCCCGTGAGGGTGGTTTCCGCCGGGACGGCGAAACGCCGCGTGGCGGTGGCTTCCGTGACGGTGAGCGTCGCGAGGGTGGCTACCGGGGTGGTGACCGTCGTGAGGGCGGCTACCGGGGCGGCGAGACCCCCCGTGAGGGTGGCTTCCGCGGTGGTGACCGCCGTGAGGGTGGTTTCCGCCGGGACGGCGAGGCGCCGCGCGGTGGTGGCTTCCGTGACGGCGAACGCCGTGAGGGTGGTTTCCGCCGCGACGGCGAGGCCCCGCGTGGCGGTGACCGTCGTGAGGGCGGTGGCTTCCGCGGTGGCGAGCGCCGTGAGGGCGGCTACCGGGGCGGCGAGGCCCCCCGTGAGGGCGGCTTCCGCGGTGGCGAGCGTCGCGAGGGTGGCTACCGGGGTGGCGAGCGTCGCGAGGGTGGCTACCGGGGTGGCGAGCGTCGCGAGGGTGGCTTCCGGGGCGGCGAGGCCCCCCGTGAGGGCGGCTTCCGCGGCGGCGAGCGCCGTGAGGGTGGCGACCGACCCGACCGGGGCGCCGACCGCGGCGGCTACGGTGACCGGCCGCGTCGTGACGACCGGCGAGGCTTCGAGGACCGGCGTCGCGAGGGTGGCTTTGGCCTCGACCGGGAGCGGCAGGACGAGGCCGAGGGCGGTCGTGCGGTTGCGCCGGCGCTGCCGGACGAGATCTCCGCGACCGACCTCGACACCGCCGTCCGCGCCGAACTGCTCTCCCTGAACAAGCCGGTGGCGGAGACCGTCGCCCGGCACCTGGTCGCGACGGGCCAGCTGATCGACGAGGATCCGGCCGAGGCGCTGGCGCACGCGCTGGCGGCCCGCCGGCTGGCCGCGCGGATCTCCGCGGTGCGGGAGGCGGTCGGACTGGCCGCGTACCACGCGGGAGAGTGGCAGACCGCGCTCGCCGAGTTGCGGACCTACCACCGGATGACCGGGTTGCAGAGCCACCTGGCGGTGCTGGCCGACTGCGAGCGGGCGCTGGGGCGCCCGGAGCGGGCCATCGACCTGTTCCGGGGCGCCGACCGGGCGAAGCTCGACCCGGCGGTGGGGATCGAACTGCTGATCGTGGCGGCCGGTGCCCGTGGTGACCTCGGCCAGAAGGAGGCGGCGGTCGCGATGCTCCAGGTCCCCGAGCTGACCGCCGACGCGGCCGAGCCGTGGACGGCCCGGCTGCGTTACGCGTACGCGGACGCGCTGCTGGCGGTTGGACGCCGTGAGGAGGCCCGGGAGTGGTTCTCCCGCGCTGCCGACGTGGACGCCGACGGCCAGACCGACGCCGCAGAACGGCTGCTGGAACTCGACGGGGTGGTCATCGAGGGCGACGAGGACGACGACGAGACGGCCGAGGAGATCGCGGCGGGTCCGGGTACCCCGGGCGCCGTGCCCGCCCGACCGGACGCGAATCTGACCGTCGCCGCCGGAGACCTCGCCGGTGAGGACCAGGACGTCCTCGGCGAGGGCGAGGAGGGCGACCTCGCCCCCGGTGCCGCAGCGCCCGACGAGCAGGCTGGTGTGGCGACCGACGAGCAGGCCGGCGGTGAGCAGGTCGCGCCGGTCGACCGGGCGGTGCCCGGCGGCGCGCCCCAGGTCGAGTTCCGGGCCGACGCCCCGGCCGAGCAGCCGACGGGCGGCGACGGATCGGAGCCGGGTCAGCGATGAGCGAGGTCGCCGGGGACCGGCTGGTCGACGGGTACGAACTGGTCGTCTTCGACCTGGACGGGGTCATCTACCTGATCGACCGGCCGATTCCCGGCGCGGTCGAGGCGGTCGGTCGGCTGCACGCCGAGGGCCGCTCGGTCGCGTACGCGACCAACAATGCCTCCCGGCGCTCCAGTGAGGTGGCCGACCTGCTCACCGGCATGGGCGTGCCGGCTTCGCCGGACGAGGTGCTGACCTCCGCGGCGGCCGCCGCCGAACTGCTCCGGGACCGGTTTCCGACCGGCGCCCCGGTGCTCGTCGTGGGCGCGGAAGCGCTGCGCGCCGAGGTCCGCGCCGTCGGGCTCACCCCCGTGACCCGTGCCGACGAGTCGCCGGTCGCGGTGGTCCAGGGGTACGGCCCGCAGGTGGGCTGGGTCGATCTGGCCGAGGCGGCGGTCGCCGTGCGCGGCGGCGCGACCTGGATCGCCACCAACACCGACCGGACCCTACCCAGCGGTCGTGGCCCGTTGCCCGGCAACGGTTCACTGGTGGCGGCGCTGCGCCACGCGCTGGACCGGGCCCCTGACCTGGTCGTCGGCAAGCCGGAACCGGCCCTGTTCGCCACCGCCGCCCGCCGGGCGGGGCAGGGGCGCACCCTGGTGGTTGGCGACCGGTTGGACACCGACATCGAGGGAGCCCGCCGCGCCGGGCTGGACAGCCTGCTGGTGCTGACCGGCGTCAGCGACGTACCCGAGCTGCTGGCCGCACCGCCGCGGCGGCGACCCACGTACGTGGCGAAGGACCTGGCCGGGCTCTTCGACCCGGCGGCCGTCGTGGAGGTTGCGGGAAAGCCGTCAGCCGAGGGCTGGTCCGCGACCGTGACCGGCGACGGGTTGCAGCTGCACGGCGCGGGACGCCCGCTGGACGCCCTCGTGGTGCTCTGTGCGGCCGCCTGGTCCGTCGAGTCGAAGCCGGCCGTGCGACCAGGGACACCGGAGGCGCGACGGGCCCTGGAAGCGTTCGGTGTGCCGGCCTGACCGTCGTTGGAGCCGCGGCCGCCCGCGGTGGTTGCCGGGCGACCGGTCCGGGACGAGCGGCCCTCCACCACCGGCGCACGGCCCGCTCCCTCAGAGCAGTTTGCGGAGCTTCATCAGATCGAACGGGTTGGCCTTGAGGGAAACCCGGCGGGCGGCGATCGCCTTGGTGATGTCGAGTTGCCCGCGCACCAGGGCGAGTAGATCGTCGCTGTTGGCCACCAGGGCGATCTTGGCTTTCGGGTCGTCGCCGTCGGCCAGGTCGACCAGCCGGCCGCCGGCGAGCCGGCCGTGGAACGCCGTGTCCAGGTCGGTGATCCGGCAGGCGAGTGTGCGGTCCAGATCGATCCTGCCCTGCACGTCGGCGTGCCGGTCCAGCCGGGCCGCCAGATCCCGCAACGCCTGTCGGCACTCGTCCACGCTGGCCACGTCGCCTCCCTTGTCGCGCCACGCCGCTTCCCGGCACCGTACCGCAATGGGGTGTCCGGGGCTCCCGGTAGCGTGAGACCCGCACATCCCGCCCCGCGGAAGGATTTCAGGCATGCAGGACGCGTGGCGCGCCTACCTCGAGCTGGCCATGGGCCTGACGGAGGCGCCCCGGAAGAAGGCCCAGGAGGCCGTGCGGCGCGTCGTCGGGACCAGCGGCGCCACCGCCGCCCAACTCCAGGCGCTCGCCGAGGAACTCGTCTCCACCGGTGCGGCCAACCGGGAGGCGTTGACCAAGCTGGTCCGCTTCGAGGTGGACCGGGCACTCGGTGCGGTGGGGCTGGCCACGGCCGACGAGGTGGCCGAGCTGACCCGCCGGGTGCACGAGCTGGAACGCCAGCTCCGCGAGGCCAGGGGCGGCCCGGGAAACGCCTCGACATCCCCCGCTGACCTGGCCGGGGCCGGTGCGCCGGCGGATGGGGGCAGCGACACCGGTACGCCGGGCGGTTCCGCGCCGGTCCCCGCCCCCACCCAGGCCGTCGCGAAGAAGGCCGTCGCGAAAAAGGCTGTGGCCAAGAAGGCTGTGGCGAAGAAGCCGCCCGCCATGGTCTCCACCACACCGGGCGAAAACCGGGTGGCCGCGCCGGCGAAGAAGGCCGCGCCGCGCAAGCGGACCACGGGCGGCGCGGAATGACCGGCGGGTACCCGCGCGGCGGGTGGTCGTGAGCGGCCCGTTCCGGCCGGGTCCGCCGCCCGGCGTTCGGCCGGGTCCGCCGCCCGTGCCGCGTTCCGGCCCGACGACGGTCATCACCCCGCCGGACGAGGTCGGCGAGGCGCACCACCCGGCCGTGGACGCCGCCGTCCAGGCGATGACCAACGCAGCGGGGCTGCCCCCGGCCGACCAGATCGCCCAGTACGAGGCGGCGTACCAGACGCTGCGGGAGACCCTCGCCACCATCGACCAGGCATGACACCGACCGGAGAACCACCCCCATGGCACGTCGTACCCGCCTCGACGCCGAACTCGTCCGCCGCGGTCTGGCCCGCTCCCGGGAGCAGGCCGTCGCCCTGGTGGAAGCCGGCCGGGTCCAGCTGCGTGGGGTGCCGGCGCGCAAGCCCGCCGCGATGGTCGACCCCGCCGACCCGCTGCTGGTCACCGGGGAGAACCCCACCGACGAGTACGTCTCGCGTGGCGGCCACAAGCTCGCCGGCGCGCTCGCCGCGTTCGGCCCGGGCGGGCTGACCGCCGTCGGACGGCGCTGCCTCGACGCCGGTGCCTCCACCGGAGGTTTCACCGACGTGCTGCTGCGCGCCGGTGCCGCCGAGGTGGTGGCGGTGGACGTCGGTTACGGGCAGCTCGCCTGGCCGTTGCGCACCGACGAGCGGGTACGGGTCTTCGAGCGGACCAACGTCCGTACCCTGACCCCGGAGATCATCGGCGGTGAGGTCGACCTGACGGTGGCCGACCTGTCGTTCATCTCGCTGCGTCTGGTGCTGCCGGCGCTGGCCGGCTGTACCCGGGCCGATGGCGACCTCGCCCTGATGGTCAAGCCGCAGTTCGAGGTCGGCAAGGAACGGGTGGGTGCCGGCGGCGTGGTCCGTGATCCGGCGCTGCGCGCCGAGGCCGTGCTCGACGTCGCCGCGGCGGCGGCGCGGCTCGGCCTGGGGCTGGCCGGCGTGGCCGCGAGTCCGCTGCCCGGGCCGAGCGGCAACGTCGAGTTCTTCGTATGGTTACGGCGGGGCGCGGCGGCGGCCGATCCGCAGCGGGTACGGGCGGTGGTGGCCGCCGGACCCGAGGCCGTGCCGCCGTCCGGCCCCGCGCCGCAGGCGGATCCTCCAGATGTCCGGGTGAGCGACGAGGCTTAGCCCGGTGAGCGGATACGAGAGGCTGGTTCGGTGAGTGTCAGCGACTGTGTGAGCCCGCGCACCGACGGGCGGGTGGAGCGGTGAGCCGCACCGCCCTGCTGGTGACCCACACCGGTCGCCGGCGCAGCACCGAGCACGCCCGGGCGGTTGCCGCCGACCTCATTGCCGCCGGCTTCGAGGTGCGGGTGGTGGCCGAGGAGGCCGACGACCTCGACCTGCCGGGGGTCGTGCCGGTGGCCGGGCCGGAGGCGGCCGAGGGCGCCGAGATCGTCTTCGCCCTCGGCGGCGACGGCACCTTCCTGCGCGCGGCGGAGCTGGCCCGCCCGGCGAAGGCGCCGCTGCTCGGTATCAATCTCGGCAAGGTCGGTTTCCTCGCCGAGGCCGAGATCAACGACCTGGACGTCGCGGTCCGTGATGTGGTGGGCCGCAACTACAGGGTGGACGAACGACTCACCCTCGACGTCACCGCCGAATTCGACGGCGGCCCGACCATCGAGTCCTGGGCGCTGAACGAGATCAGCGTGGAGAAGGGCGAGCGGGCCCAGATGCTGGAGCTGCTCGTCGACGTGGACGGTCGGCCGCTGTCCCGGTACGGCTGTGACGGCGTGGTCTGCGCGACCCCCACCGGCTCCACCGCATACGCCTTCTCCGGCGGCGGACCGGTGGTCTGGCCGGAGGTGGAGGCGTTGCTGCTGGTGCCGATCAGCGCGCACGCGTTGTTCAGCCGTCCGCTGGTCACCGCGCCCGACTCGACCTTCGCCATCACCGTGGACCCGTTCACCACCCTCGCGGTGCTGTGCTGCGACGGCCGGCGGGTGTTCGACCTGCCGCCGGGAGCCCGGGTGACGGTGCGGCGCGGTGCGCTGCCGGTGCGCATCGTCCGGCTGCGGGACCGGCCGTTCACCGATCGGTTGGTCGCCAAGTTCGACCTGCCGGTGCAGGGGTGGCGCGGCAGCCGACGGTGACGGCTCGACCGGCTCGGTGGGCTTCGGGGCCGGCTTGTCCACAGCCGGGTGGTGCCGGCTGGCAACTGTCGGGGCCCGCGTCTACTGTCGGGTGCTGTGCTGGAAGAGCTGCGCATCACCGGACTGGGCGTCATCGAGGACACCACCCTGCCGTTGATCGGCGGGATGAACGTCATCACCGGCGAGACCGGTGCCGGCAAGACGATGGTGGTGACCGGTCTCGGGCTGCTCTTCGGTGGCCGGGCCGACGCCGGGCGGGTGCGGGCCGAGCCAGGCCGCGCGGTGGTCGAGGGTCGGCTGCGCCTGGGCGGCCCGGTCGCCGACGTGGTGCACGCCCGCATCGTCGAGGCCGGTGGGGAGCCCGACGAGGACGGTTCGCTGCTGATGAGCCGTACGGTCACCGTGGAGGGTCGGTCCCGGGCCCACCTGGGTGGCCGGAGCATGCCGGTGTCCATGCTCGGCGAGGTCGGCGAGCAGGTGGTGGCCGTGCACGGCCAGTCCGACCAGCTGCGCCTGCTGCGCCCGGCCGAGCAGCGGGCCGCGCTGGACCGGTTCGCCGGCCCGGAGCACGAGAAGCTGCTCGACGCGCTGCGCGAGGCGTACGCGCGGTGGCGGCACGTGGTCGATGACCTGGCCGACCGGCGGCGCAACGCCCGCGCCCGCCACCAGGAGGCCGACCTGTTGCGGCTCGGTCTCGACGAGATCACCCGGGTCGATCCGCAGCCGGGCGAGGACGACGAGCTGAAGGCCGAGGCGCAGCGGCTGGAGCACGCCGAAGGGCTGCGTACCGCCGCCCAGCTGGCCCACCAGTGCGTGGCCGGCGGGGTGGAGGCCGCCGACGACACACCGGACGCCACGGCGCTGCTGGGCACGGCCCGGCGCACCCTGGAGGCGCAGGCCGGCACGGACCCGGCCCTCGGTGAGCTGGCGGGCCGGCTGGAGGAGGCGGCCACCCTGGTCGCCGACGTCTCCGCCGAGCTGTCGGCGTACCTCGCGGCGCTGGACGCCGACCCGGCCCGGTTGCAGGTTGTCTACGAACGGCGGGCCGCCCTGCGCGCGTTGACCCGCAAGTACGCCGACGACGTCGACGGGGTGGTGGCCTGGGCGCAGCGGGCCCGCGCCCGATTGTCCGACCTGGACACCTCTGACGATCTGCTCGAGGAGCTGGACCGGGAGGCGACCCGGCTCGCCGGTGAGGTGGCCGACCTGGCCGGCCGGGTCTCGGCGTCGCGGCAGGAGGCGGCGACCCGGTTCGCCGAGCAGGTGACCGTGGAGCTGGCGGGGCTGGCCATGCCGCACGCCCGCATCGAGGTGGCCGTGCTGCCCCGGTCGGCGGGCCGGTCGGAGCCCACCCTGACGGTCGACGGTGCCGAGGTCGGCGTCGGCCCGGATGGCGCCGACGAGGTGGAGCTGCGGTTGCTGGCGCATCCGGGTGCGCCGTCGTTGCCGTTGCAGCGGGGCGCCTCCGGTGGTGAGCTGTCCCGGGTGATGCTCGCCATCGAGGTGGTCTTCGCCGGTTCCGGCGGGCCGCCCACGCTGGTCTTCGACGAGGTGGACGCCGGGGTCGGTGGCCAGGCGGCGGTGGAGATCGGCCGGAGGCTGGCCCGGCTGGCCCGCAGTCACCAGGTGCTCGTCGTGACCCACCTGCCGCAGGTCGCCGCGTTCGCCGACCGGCACCTGGTGGTGGCGAAGGACACCGGTGGCGCGGTGACCACCAGCGGGGTGCGGGTGGTGGAGGACACCGAGCGGGCCCGTGAGCTGGCCCGGATGCTCGCCGGTTTGCCGGACTCGGATCTGGGTATCGCTCACGCCGAGGAACTCCTGGCCGTGGCGGCCCGGGAAAGGCGGCCCTGACCGGCGCTATTGTGAGCAGAGGCACACCGGCCCGGGCTCTGGTGTGCTTCCCTGGGTAGGCGGCCCTGCTCAGGCATGTCGCGACAGAAAACCCTGCCTCACATGCCAGGATGGTCACGATGCGTCTACCCACGTTGCGCCGGACCCGGAACGCGGAACCGGGCTCAGTTCTCGGCACCGCACGTCTGGACCGCCGCACGAAGCGGCTGGTCGGCCGGCTCCGCCCCGGCGACATCGCAGTGATCGACCACGTCGATCTGGACCGGGTGGCGGCCGACTCGCTGGTCGCCGTGGGCGTCGCGGCGGTCCTGAACGCCAAGCCGTCGGTTTCCGGCCGCTACCCGAACCTCGGGCCCGAGGTGCTGGTGGCTGCCGGCATTCCGCTGCTGGACGACCTGGGCGAGGGGATCTTCGAGCGGGTCCGGGAGGGGGACACGGTCCGGATCGAGGGCAACACCGTGTTCCTCGGCGACGAGCCGGTGGCGCACGGTGAGCTGCAGGACGCCGAGACCGTGGCCAAGGCGATGGCCGACGCCCGGGAGGGGCTGTCGGTGCAGTTGGAGGCGTTCGCCGCCAACACGATGGACTACCTCCGGCAGGAACGTGACCTGCTGCTGGACGGGGTGGGCGTACCGGACATCCAGACCCAGGTCCAGGGCCGGCACTGCCTGATCGTGGTCCGGGGCTACGACTACAAGGCCGACCTGGACGTGCTGCGGCCGTACATCCGGGAGTTCAAGCCGGTGTTGATCGGCGTGGACGGTGGGGCGGACGCGCTGGTCGAGGCGGGTTACACCCCCGACATGATCATCGGGGACATGGATTCGGTCACCGACGACGTGCTGCGCTGCGGCGCCGAGGTGATCGTGCACGCGTACCCGGACGGGCGGGCACCCGGCCTGGCCCGGGTCAACGGGCTCGGTGTCCCGGCGATCACCTTCCCGGCCGCCGCCACCAGCGAGGACCTGGCGATGCTGCTGGCCGACGAGAAGGGCGCCTCGTTGCTGGTCGCGGTCGGTACCCACGCCACCCTGGTGGAGTTCCTGGACAAGGGGCGCGGCGGCATGGCGTCCACCTTCCTGACCCGACTCAAGGTCGGCGGCAAGCTGGTGGACGCCAAGGGGGTCAGCCGGCTCTACCGGCAGAGCATCTCCGGCTCGTCGCTGCTGCTGCTGGTGCTGTCGGCGATCGCCGCGATGGCCTCCGCGGTGGCGGTCTCCACGGTCGGGAAGGCGTATTTGGGCGTGGTCTCCGAGTGGTGGGACAATCTGGTGTTCCAGCTCGGCCAGCTCTTCTAGCTCCCGACCGATCAAGAGGCTGCAAGCGTGATCAACTTCCGGTACCACGTGGTGTCCCTGACCGCGGTCTTCCTGGCGTTGGCCATCGGCCTGGTGGTCGGCACAGCCGCCCTCAACGGCCCGGTGGCCGACTCCCTCAACGAGACGGTCAACGGGCTGCGCAAGGACAACCAGCAGATGCGCCAGTCGGTCAACAGCATGCAGCGGGAGCTGGAGCTGGAAGAGGAGTACGCCGCGCAGATGGCGGAGGTGTTCCTGCCGGGCAGACTCGCCGACAAGCGGGTGCTGGTGCTGCGGATGCCGACCGGGCAGGACCACACTGAGGGCGTGCTGAAGATGCTGGAAACCGCCGGCGCCAAGGTGACCGGCCGGGTCGACGTCCAGGACAAGTTCATCAACCCGGACAACAACACCAACCTGATGGAGTTGGCCGTCACCGCCGCCCGGCCCACCGCGCCCGCCTCCGCGCTGCCCGGCAACGGCAACGGGGTGGAGACCTCCAGTGCCCTGCTGGCCAGCGTGCTGCTCGACCGGCCCCAGGGCACCCCGGCGGTGACCGAGGCGGACCGCAGGGCGGTGCTGACCGCGTACTCCAACGCCGGCTACGTGACCGCGGAGAAGCAGATCAGCGGCCCGGCCGAGGCTGTCGTGGTGGTCAGCGGGCAGCCCTACATCGACAAGGACTCCGCGAAGAAGGACGAGTCGGTGGTGAAGGTCGCCGAGCAGTTCGACCGCACCGGCGCCATCGTCGTCGCCGGCAACGGCTCCACCGGCGGCAACCTGGTGTCGGTCGTCCGTGGCGACCCGGTGCTGGCCCAGACCATCTCCACCGTCGACAACGCCAACAGCGCGCAGGGGCAGTTGGTCACCGTCCTCGCCCTGGTGCAGCAGCTCACCGAGAAGAAAGCCGGTCAGTACGGCGTCGGCGACAACGCCGCGGATCTCCTGCCTAGACTGCTCCAGTGAGCGAACGACGTACCCCGGTGACCGAAATCCCCTCGCACGTGCCGACCGGAGGCACCGCGTGAGCGTGATCGGGCGACTGCTGGTCGCCGCCGCCGGCGTCGCCGCCGCCCGGTACGCGCTGCGGGAGATCCGTACCGCCCCGGTCGGGCCGGCACTGGAACGCACCAACTTCCGCGGCCGTACCGTCACCCTGGCCGCCGGCCCGGCGCTGGCCGTCGGCGCGGCCGGCGCCGCAGCGCTCGGTGCGTCCAGCGGCCCGGCCGGTGCGGCCGCCCTGGTGGCCGGGCTGGGCTCGGGCGCGGTCGGCCTCTACGACGACGTGGTCGGCGCCCGGCCGGAGCAGAAGGCCGCCAAGGGGTTCACCGGTCACCTCGCCGCGTTGCGCGAGGGACGGGTCACCGCCGGCGTGGTGAAGGTCGTCGGTGTCGGGGCCGCCGGGCTCGGCGCGGCGGCGCTGCTCGCCGCCGACCCCCGGGTCGCCGCGCACCGCCGCCGGCAGCGGCAGGGCGTCCTCGGCCGGACCGTCGACGTGCTGCTCGGCGCCGGCGTGGTGGCCGGCACGGCGAACCTGGTCAACCTGCTGGACCTGCGCCCCGGGCGGGCGCTCAAGTCCGGTCTGCTGCTCGGCGTCCCGTTGACGACCGGTCCGCACGGCGGTATCGCCGCCGGGGCCGTCGGCGCGGCGTCCGGGCTGCTCGCCGAGGACCTCGACGAGCAGGTGATGGTGGGCGACAGCGGTGCCAACGCTCTCGGCGCGCTGCTCGGCGTGGCCCTGGCCGCCCGTACCGGGCCGCTCGGCCGGGCCGGCATCCTCGCCGTGCTGGCCGGGCTCACCGCCGCCAGTGAGAAGGTCAGCTTCACGGCCGTCATCCAGCGCACCCCCGGGCTGCGCGAGCTGGACGAGCTGGGTCGGCGATCCGACTGACGTGAGCAGACCGGCACCCCTCGCCGACGCCGGCCGGGTGGCCGGGGCGGCCGCCCTCATCGCCGTCCTGACCGTGGTCGCCCGCCTCGCCGGCTTCGGCCGTACCGCCGTGTTCAGTTGGGTCGTCGAACGCAGCGACCTCGGCGGCATGTACGTCGTCGCGAACACCGTCCCCAACATCATCTTCGAGATCGTGGCCGGCGGGGCGCTGGCGAGCCTGGTCGTACCGCTGCTGGCCGGCCCGGTCGAGACCGGTGACCGGCGGACGGTGGCCGCCGTCACCGGATCGCTGCTGACCTGGATGCTGACCCTGCTGGTGCCACTCGCGGCGCTGGTCGCGCTCTTCGCGGACCCGATCGTCGGGCTGATCAGTGACGCCCGCTCACCGGCCGAACTCGCGGCCGGCGCCCGGATGCTGCGGGTCTTCGCCCCGCAGTTGCCGCTCTACGGCGTCGGCATCGTGCTGACCGGCGTGCTCCAGGCACACCGGCGCTTCGCCTGGCCGGTGATCGCGCCGCTGCTGTCCAGCCTCACCGTCGTCGTGGTGTACCTGGTCTTCGGCGCCGGCGAGGGGCGGGGCGCCAGCATCGCCGAGGTGAGCCGCGGCGGCGAACTGGTCCTCTCCGGCGGCACCACTCTCGGCGTGGTGGTGCTGTCGCTGTCGCTGCTGATTCCGGTGCGCCGGTTGGGGCTGCGGCCACGCCCCGGCTACCGGTTCCCCGCCGAGGCCCGGGCCAAAGTCGGCGCACTGGCGGCGGCCGGCGCCGTCACGGTCACCGCCCAGCAGCTCGCGCTCGTCGTCATCCTCAACCGGGTCTCCGGCGGGCCGACCGGTTCACCGCAGGTCTACAACCTGGCGCAGACCATGTACCTGCTGCCCTGGGCGGTGCTCGCGGTGCCGCTCGCCGTCGCCGCGTACCCGACCCTGGCCACGGCCGCCACCGGCGGTGACGAGGCGGGCTACCGGCGGACCCTGGCCCCGGCGGTGCGCGGTGTGCTGCTGTTCAGCTTCCTGGGCACGGCCGCGCTGGTCGGTACCGCCGAGGCGGTCGGCGCGTTCTTCCCGCTGGGCACGGCGGCGACCGCCGCCGGCATCGTCGGCTTCGCTCCGGGCCTGGTCGGCTACGGGCTCTTCGCGGTGCTCTCGCGCGCGCTCTACGCGCGCGGCGCCGCCCGGGTGGCCACCGTCGCCATCACCGTCGGCTGGCTCGCCGTGCCGGTGGCGGCGGTACCGCTGGCCGCGCTGCTGCCCCGGGCTGACCGGGTGCTGGCCGTCACCGTGGCCAACTCGGTCGGCATGCTGCTGCTGGGCGGGCTGCTGCTCACCGCGGTCGCCCGGGTCGCCGGCCGGTCCGCGCTGGCCGGGACGGGCCGGGCCGCCGCCGCCGGGCTGGCCGCCGCCGGGCTCGCCGCTCCCGCCGGCTGGTTCGCCGCCCGGTGGCTCGCCGGCGACGACACCCCGACGACAGCGCAGGCGCTCGCGCAGGGCATGCTGTCCGGGGTCGTGGTGGGGGCGGTGTTCCTCGCTGTGGCCTGGCTGACCGACCGGCCCGACGTGCAGCCGCTGCTCGGCGGGGTGCTGCGCCGGCTCGGCCTCCGGCGCCGGCACACCCCACCCGGCCCGCCGGACGGCAGCTTTCCGGAACGGGGCGACGGGAAGGAGACGGTCTTCCCATGACCGACGCGACCTCGCCAGCCCGCTGGTCGGGCACGGTGGTCCTGCTGCTCGCCTCGAGCACCGGCGGGGTGGGCCAGCACGTACGCTCGGTGGCCCGCGGCCTCACCGCGGCCAGAGCCTCCGTGCTGGTCTGCGGACCCGCCGCCACCCAGGACCAGTTCGACTTCACCGGCGTCGGGGCCCGCTTCACCCCGGTGCAGATCCCGGCCAGCCCCACCCCGGCCGACGTCCGGGCCGTCGCCGCACTGCGCCGGGCCCTGGCCGCCGAGACCATCCAGGTGGTGCACGCCCACGGGCTGCGCGCCGGGCTGGTCGCCACGCTCGCCCGACCCGCCGCGCCGGTGGTCGTCACCTGGCACAACGCGGTGCTCGCCGGTGGGCTGCGCGGTCAGCTGTCCCGACTCGCCGAGCGGATCGTCGCCCGGTCCGTCCGGGTGGCGCTGGGTGCCTCCCGCGACCTGGTGGCGCGGGCCGCCGCGCTGGGTGCGGCCGACGCCCGGTTCGCCCCCGTCGCCGCGCCGCCGCTGCCCGTGCCACGCCGACGCCGGGCCGCTGTGCGGGCCGAGTTCGGTGTCGCCACCGACCAACCGCTGATCCTCTCCGTCGGCCGGCTGCACCCGCAGAAACGGTACGACGTGCTGGTCGACGCCGCGGCCCGCTGGCGGAGCCGCAATCCGCCCCCGGTCGTCGTGGTCGCCGGCAGCGGACCGGCCTACCTGCAGCTGGCGGCCCGGATCTCCGCCGCCCGGGCACCGGTGACGCTGCTCGGCCACCGCACCGACATCGCCGACCTGCTCGCCGGCGCCGACGTGGCGGTGGTGACCAGTGACTGGGAGGCCCGGCAGCTCTTCGCGCAGGAGGCGCTGCGGGCCGGCGTACCGCTGGTGGCCACCGCGGTGGGCGGGCTGCCGGAGTTGGTCGGTGACGCGGCGTTGCTGGTGCCGGCGGGCGACGTCGACGCGGTGGACGCCGCGGTGCGGCGCCTGCTCGACGACGCCAGCCTCCGGGCCGACCTGGCCCGGCGCGGCACCGAACAGGCCGCCACCTGGCCGGACGAGGAGGACACCGTCGCTGCCCTGGTCGCGCTCTACGCGCAGGTGGCCCCCGACAGCGCCGGGCCGGCCACCCCCGACGCGGGCACCCCGTCGACGGGACGCCGGTGATGCTGCGCAGACTCACCCCGATCCTGCTGACCCTGCTGGTGGTGGTGCTCGGTGTGACCGCCCTGGCGGCCCGCCCGGACGGCAACGCCCCCCGGCGCACCGCCGACTTCGTGGTGCTCGTCGGCGTGGTCGGCCTGCGCTGGGAGGACGTCGACGCGCAGACCACCCCCACGTTGTGGCGGATGGCCCAGGAAGGTTCCATCGGGTCGCTGTCCACCCGTTCCGCGCGCCGCCCGACCTGTCCGGTCGACGGTTGGCTCACGCTCGGTGCGGGCAGCTACGCCGCGTGGAACGGCAGCCGGCCCCCGGGCGTCTGCCCGCCCGCCGACGTCACCGTCGAACAGCCGGACCGGATCGGCGCGAACCTGCCGCAGCAGGAGAGCGTGGTCGCCTACAACCAGGACCGGCTGCCCTGGGGGGCGGTGCCCGGGTCGTTGGCGGAGTCGGTGCGCTGCTCGGTGGCGATCGGTCCGGGCGCCGCTGTCGCCGCCGCCCGCCCCTTCGGCCGGGTCGACCGGTACGCCGCGCAACTGCCCGCCGACCCGGCGGACCTGCTCGGCTCCTGCGTGCTCAGCATCGTCGACCTCGGCAGCGTCACCGGTGACGACCCGGTCGCCCGGGCCGCCGAGGCGCGCCGGGCGGACACCGCGCTGGCCACCGTGCTGGCCGCCCGCCCGCCCCGCTCCCTGGTCGTCGTCGCCGGGGTCTCCGACGTGGCCGCACCGGCGCGGCTGCACGTCGCGGTCGCCGACGGGCCCGGCTTCGAGCAGGGCTGGCTCACCTCGGCCAGCACCGCCCGGGAAGGCTACCTGCAACTGATCGACCTGGCACCGACGGCACTGTCCGCGCTCGGGCGACCGATGCCCGAGCGGCTGTTCCTGGGACGGCCGGCGGTCGGGGTCGACGGCCGGCCGGACGACCTGCCCGCCGCGATCACCGCCGCCGCCGACGCCGACCGGGAGGCCGGCGCCCAGCGGACCGTGGCCGGCTGGTTCTTCACCCTGCTCGCCCTGGCCGAGGTGGCACTCTTCGTCGCCGTGCTGCCGCTGCTGCGCCGGGCCCGCCGGCACGCCGGCCCGCACGGTCCACGGCCGGTCTCCCGGCGGGTGGTGGCCGCCGTCGAACTGCTGCTGGTCGCCGTCGCCCTCGCCGTCCCGGCGGCCCTGCTGGCCGACGCCGTTCCCTGGTGGCGTGGTGACCACGCCGGCTGGTGGTTCGCGTTGGTGACCCTGGCCCTGATCGGCGGGGCCACCGCGTTGGTGCGCTTCGCTCCCGGTCACGAACGGACCCTCGGTCCGCTCGGCGCGGTCGCCGGGCTGGCCACCCTGGTCGTCGGTGCCGACGTGCTCAGCGGGGCCCGGTTGCAGCTCAACGGCGTGGTCGGTTACTCGGCTCTGGAGGGCGGCCGGTTCGCCGGTCTGGGCACGGTGGGCCTCGGCGTGTTCCTGGCCGCCGGGTTGCTCGGGGCCGGTTGGCTCGCCCAGCGGGTCCGGCGTGAGTGGCGGCCCATGGTGACGGTCGCCGTCGGCGGCGTCGCTGTGGTGGTGGTCGGCAGCCCCTACCTGGGCGCCGACCCGATCGGTGCGGTGGCCCTGACCGCCGGGGTGGCGGTGGCGGCGGCGATCAGCACCGGCGGCTGGTTGACCATGAGCCGGCTGGTCTGGGCCACGATGGCCGGTCTGGCGTTGACCGTCGGGTACGCCGTGACGGACGCCCGTCGCCCGGCCGAGGAACGGGGCAGCCTCGGCCGGTTCCTCGCCGCGCTCGGCGACGGTACCGGCGGGCTGACCCTGCACCGCTCCAGCACCGCCAACTTCGAGACGCTGGTGAACAGCCCACTGACCGTGCTGGCCGTACTGGGTGCCCTGCTGGTCTGGTTCGCGCTGCTCCAGCCGTGGGGCGGCCTGATGCGGCTGTTCGGCATCTATCCGGCGATCCGGGCGGCGATGGCCGGCACCGCGGTCGCGTCGGTGATCGGCGGGGTGCTCGGCGGCGCGGCCCTGGACGTGGCCGGCGCGGCCGGCGCGCTGGCGGTGCCGATGGCGGCACTGGCGTCGCTGCGGGTGCTTGACCACTCCACCGACCGCACCCTGCCGGGCGAGAGCCGGGAGCGCGGCGACGGGCCGGACGGGTCGGGCGGTGGCGGGCTGCCCGGCGGCGGTGCGTCCGGCGCAGCCGACCGGGGACCCGCTCCGGCGGAGGCCGGGCCCGGCGACGACGCCGACGGGAAACGCGACGGCGGCCGGACGGCGGGGGAGGGCGAGGCCCGGTCCGGGGGACCGGCCGTGCCGTCCGCCCGGAAACCCGAGCCGGCGGAGCGGCCCTCGACCGAGGTCGCGGCGGGTTGACCCGCGGTTGCAGGGTGTGCGGGGCCGGGTGCACCGCCGGCCCCTGGCCGGAGAGGTGTTACCGTGGAATCCCGTGGATCGCGTGATCACTTTGCTGATCGGCACGGCGGTTCGCACGACCGCTACGGACGACACGGGAGCAGGCCTTGGCCCCTTCAGCACGGACGACCAGGCACATTTTCGTCACTGGGGGCGTCGCCTCCTCGCTGGGTAAGGGCCTCACCGCCTCCAGCCTCGGCAACCTGCTGACCGCCCGCGGCATGCGCGTGGTGATGCAGAAGCTCGACCCGTACCTCAACGTCGACCCCGGGACGATGAACCCGTTCCAGCACGGGGAGGTGTTCATCACCGAGGACGGCGCGGAAACCGACCTCGACGTCGGGCACTACGAGCGGTTCCTTGACCGGGACCTGTCCGGCAAGGCGAACGTCACCACCGGCCAGATCTACTCCGACGTGATCGCCAAGGAGCGGCGCGGCGAGTACCTCGGCGACACCGTGCAGGTCATCCCGCATATCACCAACGAGATCAAGGCACGGATTCTCGGCATGGCCGACCCGGACGCCGACGGCCACACCCCGGACGTGGTGATCACCGAGGTCGGCGGCACGGTCGGCGACATCGAGTCGCTGCCCTTCCTGGAGGCGATCCGTCAGGTTCGCCACGACCTGGGCCGGGACAACTGCTTCTACCTGCACGTGTCGTTGGTGCCGTACCTGGCCCCGTCGGGAGAGCTGAAGACCAAGCCCACCCAGCACTCGGTGGCGCAGTTGCGCAGCATCGGCATCCAGCCGGACGCGCTGGTGCTGCGCTGCGACCGGGACATTCCGGACAAGGTCAAGGAGAAGCTCTCCCTCTACTGCGACGTGGACCGCGAGGCGGTCACCGCCGCACCGGACGCGCCCAGCATCTACGACATTCCGAAGGTGTTGCACCGCGAGGGCCTCGACGCGTACGTGGTGCGCCGGCTCGGGCTGTCCTTCCGCGACGTCGACTGGACCAGCTGGGACGACCTGCTCGACCGGGTGCACCAGCCGCACCACACGGTCACCGTCGCGGTGGTCGGCAAGTACGTGGACCTGCCCGACGCGTACCTGTCGGTCAGCGAGGCGATCCGGGCCGCCGGCTTCGGCCACCGGGCCCGGGTGCAGCTGCGCTGGGTGCCCAGCGACGACTGCGTCACCCCGTCCGGCGCGGCGGCGGCCCTGGCCGGCGTCGACGGCATCGTCATTCCCGGCGGCTTCGGCGTACGCGGCATCGAGGGCAAGATCGGCACGGCCCGGTACGCCCGGGAGAACGCGGTGCCGCTGCTCGGCCTCTGCCTCGGCCTGCAGTGCATGACCATCGAGGTCGCCCGGCACCTCGCCGGCCTGGACGGGGCGAACTCGGTGGAGTTCGACGAGCAGGCCCGGCACCCGGTCATCGCCACCATGGCCAACCAGGAGGACATCGTCGCGGGCAAGGGCGACCTGGGCGGCACCATGCGGCTCGGGGCGTACCCGGCGAAGCTTGCCGAGGGCTCCATCGTCGCCGAGGCGTACGGCAGCACCGAGGTCAGCGAGCGGCACCGGCACCGGTACGAGGTGAACAACGCCTACCGGGAGCAGTTGACCAAGGCCGGCCTGCACATCTGCGGCACCTCGCCGGACGGCCGACTGGTGGAGTTCGTCGAGCTGGACCGCAGCCTGCACCCGTTCTTCGTGGCCACCCAGGCGCACCCGGAGCTCAAGAGCCGCCCGACCCGCCCGCATCCGCTGTTCGCGGCGTTCGTCAAGGCCGCCGTGGCGTACTCCGAGGCCGACCAGCTCCCGGTCGACCTGGACCACGTGGCGGAGACCCCGGCGGCTGCGACGGCGCAGAAGGCGGCCCGCAACGGTGCCTCGGTGACCGCGGCGTCGGCGTCGTGAGCGCCGTCGAGCACCGCTACGAGCTGCGGTCGCGCACCGAGCGCTACCAGGGGCGGATCTTCGACGTGGTCACCGACGAGGTGACCATGCCCGGTGGTGGCACCGCGACGCGCGACTACGTCCGGCACGTCGGCGCGGTCGCCGTGGTGGCGTTGGACGACGCCGGTCAGGTGGTGCTGGTCCGGCAGTACCGGCAGCCGGTCGGCCGGCACCTGTGGGAGCTGCCGGCCGGGCTGATGGACGTCGACGGCGAGGAACTGCCGGCCGCCGCGGCGCGGGAACTGGCCGAGGAGGCGGACCTGACCGCCGGCACTCTCGACCTGCTGGTGGACGTGCACACCTCGCCCGGCTTCTCCGACGAGGTGGTCCGGGTCTTCCTTGCCCGCGACCTGGCCGAGGTCCCCGCCGACCGGCGGCACCGGCGGCGTGAGGAGGAGGCCGACATCCAGATCGTCCGGCTCGACCTCGACGAGGCGGTCGGCATGGTGCTGGCCGGGGAGATCACCAACGGGCCGTGCGTGGCCGGGCTGCTGGCCGCCGCCCGGGCCCGCGACGCCGGCTGGTCGGTGCTGCGCCGGGCCGACGCCCCGCTGCCCCGCTGATCCGGGTACGTCGGGAGGGCCGCCGCGTCGTGTCGTGCGGCCCCTCCCGACGTGTTCGTCCGGGGCACGACGCACGGGCCGCCAGCGTGCCGGCCCGGAGATGAGGGCCGCCGGACGGCGGTTCCGAGCGGCGACGCTCGTCCGGTGCGACGATGAGGGTGAACGCCGCCGTACACCTGACACATCGTCAGGCGTGATGCGCGCCGGGTGTCACAGTGTGGGCTCCCGGGGCGAGCGGGCACGCCTAGACTGCCGCCGGCGGGACCGGTCGACCGCGCCGGCAACGGGGCCGGAGGCGGGGCCGCGCAGTCGGGGACGAGCAGCCCCGGAGAGAGGTGTCTGATCGTGAAGGTCGGAATCCCACGCGAGGTCAAGAACCACGAGTACCGCGTGGCGATCACGCCGGCGGGCGTCAACGAGTTCGTCCGCCACGGCCACCAGGTCTTCGTCGAGTCCGGCGCCGGCCTCGGGTCGAGCATCGGCGACGACGAGTTCGCCGCCGCCGGTGCCAAGATCCTGGCCAGTGCCGACGAGGTGTGGAACACCGCGGAGCTGGTGCTCAAGGTCAAGGAGCCGGTCGCCGAGGAGTACCACCGGATGCGCGCGGGACAGGTGCTCTTCACCTACCTGCACCTGGCCGCCTCGAAGGAGTGCACCGACGCGCTGGTCGACCGCCGGGTCACCGGGATCGCGTACGAGACCGTCGAGCTGCCCGACCGGTCGCTGCCGCTGCTCGCCCCGATGTCCGAGGTCGCCGGCCGGCTCGCCCCCCAGGTGGGCGCCTTCTACATGATGCGTACCGGCGGTGGGCGGGGTGTGCTGCCCGGCGGCGTCTCCGGCGTGTACGCGGCCAAGACCGTGGTCATCGGCGCGGGCGTGTCCGGCATGAACGCCGCCGCCATCGCGCTGGGCCTGCAGTCCGAGGTGCTGCTGCTGGACAAGAACGTGGCCAGGCTGCGTCAGGCCGACGCCATCTACCGGGGTCATCTGCAGACCATCGCCTCCAACGCGTACGAGATCGAGCGGGCGGTGCTCGACGCGGACCTGGTCATCGGCGCGGTGCTGGTGCCCGGCGCGAAGGCCCCGAAGCTGATCTCCAACGAGTTGGTGAGCCGGATGAAGCCGGGCAGCGTGCTCGTCGACATCGCCATCGACCAGGGCGGCTGCTTCGAGGACTCGCGCCCCACCACGCACGCCGACCCGGTCTACCGGGTGCACGAATCGATCTTCTACTGCGTGGCGAACATGCCCGGCGCGGTGCCGAACACCAGCACCTACGCGCTGACCAACGTCACCCTGCCGTACGCCCTGGAGCTGGCCGACCACGGTTGGCGGCAGGCGCTGCGCAGCGACCCGGCGCTGGCGCTGGGCCTGAACACCCACGACGGGCGGGTCGTCTACGGCCCGGTCGCCGAGGCGCACGGACTGGAGGTCCTGCCGCTGGCCGAGGTGCTGAGCTGACCGGTTCCCGGCAGCGGGCCGGCGCGGGTGGGGAACCCGCGCCGGCCCTGCGTCGTGCCGTCCGCGGTTACCTCGACCACCTCACCGTCGAGCGTGGGCTGTCGGCGAACACGCTCTCGTCGTACCGCCGGGATCTGGCACGCTACCTCGACACCCTGACCGCGGCCGGGGTGACCGATCTGGCCGCCGTCGACGCCGGGCAGGTCGAGGCCCACCTGGCGCGGCTGCGGGCCGGGGACGACGGGCACCCGCCGCTGGCCGTGTCGTCGGCCGCCCGGGCCGCGTCGGCGGTTCGCGGGCTGCACCGGTTCGTGGTGCGCGAGGGGCTGGCCGGCGCCGACCCGAGCCGGGACGTCCGCCCACCC
>NZ_SMKF01000009.1 GCF_004348325.1 Micromonospora sp. KC213
CCCCACGCCTGCTGCGAAGGCTAGTTCCCCCGACGCCCGCCGTCACCGGCGATCGGTACGGCCGCCGGTGGCGGTGCGGGTCAGCCCGGACGGCGGGCGGTCATCGCGATGGCGTCCCACTCCCGCGCCCGGACCACCCGGGGACGCAGCCCCAGCGTGCGCAACTCGCCGTCCAGCGCGTCCACCTGGCTCTCCCCCACCTCGACCACCAACCGCCCGCCGGGGGCCAGCCAGTCCACCGCCCCGGCCGCCACCCGGCGCAGCACGGCCAGGCCGTCCGCCCCGCCGTCGAGGGCCACCAGCGCCTCGTACCGCCGTGCCTCGGCCGGCATCAGCGCCACCGCCTCCGTCGGCACGTACGGGGCGTTCGCCACCACCAGATCCAGCCGGCCCCGCCAGGCGGCTGGCAGCGGGTCGTACAAATCGCCGCGCAGTACCTCGACGGGCCGGCCGGCGAGGTTACGGCGGGCACAGGCCACGGCCGCCGGGTCCAGGTCCACGGCGGCGAGCCAGCGCGGAGCCAGCCGCGCGGCCAGCGCCAGGGTCGTCGCACCCGACCCGCAGCACAGGTCGACCACCGCCGGGGCGGGTCCGGCCAACGCCGCCGCGGCCGTCACCAGCAGGGCGGTACGCGCGCGGGGCACGAAGACGCCGGGCGCGACGGCGACCCGCAGCCCACAGAACTCGGCCCAGCCGAGCAGGTACTCCAGCGGCTCACCGGCGATCCGCCGGTCGACCAGGGTGGTCAACGCGGCCGGGGTGTCGACGGCGGCGATCAGCAGATCCGCCTCGTCCTCGGCATAGACGCAGCCGGCCGCGCGCAGCCGCGCGACGAGGGCGGGACGGTCGGGGTGGTACGACGATGCCATGGGATACCTTCCGGGAACGCTCGGCGGCGCTCCCGCCGTCGCTACCGTGGCGACAGCGACGCGGAGAGGAGCGCCGGCCCTGCTGGCTGCGGGATCGGTCTCACCTCCTCCGGTCGGGGCCCGTTCGGGCCGGCCTCACCATAGCGGACCGGCCGGCCCCGCGGCGTCCAGCGCGGCGGCCACGTCGGCCACCAGGTCGGCCGTGTCCTCCACCCCACAGGAGAGCCGGACGAAGCCCGGTGCCGTGTCGTCACCCCACTGTGCCCGCCGGTCCACGGTGGTGTGCAGACCGCCGAACGAGGTGGCAGCGGCGACCAGCCGGGACGCCTCGACGAACCGGGCGACCCGAGCGGCGTCGCCCAGGTCGAAGGAGAGCACCCCGGGCATCCGCCGCATCTGCGCCGACGCCACCCGGTACGCCCGGTCCGCCGGCCACCCCGGCCAGCGCAGCCCGGTCACGTCGGCCCGCCCGGCGAGCAACTCCGCGACGGCCGCCGCGTTCGCCGACTGGCGGGCCAGCCGCAGGTCCAGCGTGGCCAGCGACCGGTGCGCCAACCAGGCGTCGAACGCGCCGGGCACCGCGCCGGTGGTGGTACGCCAGGCGGTCAGCGTCTCCAGCAACTCGGTCGAGCGGGCCGCGACGTAGCCCAGCAGCAGGTCGGAGTGGCCGGTCAACGCCTTGGTGCCGGAGGCGACGACGAGGTCGGCGCCGAGGCCCAGCGGGCGCTGACCGAGCGGGGTGGCGGTGGTGTTGTCCACCACCACCAGCGTGCCGGCGGCGTGCGCCGCGGCGGCGAGCGCGGCCACGTCGGCCACGTCCAGGCCGGGGTTGGCGGGAGTCTCGAGCAGCAGCAGCCGGACCCCGTCGAACGGCGGGTACGGCCCGGCGGTCGGCACCAACCCGACGTGGACCCCGATCGCCGCCAGCGTGGCGGTGGCGAAGGCGCGGACCGGGAAATAACCGTCGGCGGGGAGCAGCACCCGGTCGCCGGGGCGCAGCAGCGCCAGCAGCAGCCCGGTGACAGCCGCCTGCCCGCTGGCGAAGACCCGGCACTCGCCGCCCTCCAGCTCACCGATGGCCGCCTCCAGCAGCCGGCGGGTGGGATTGTCCGGCCGGCCGTAGCCGTTCGGGCCGGCGGCGGGCCCCTGCCACGGGTCGAGGTGGTACGGGGCCGCGAAGACCGGCCCGGGCAGGAACGGGTCACCCGGGGCGGGCTCGGGCAGGCCGGCGCGCACGCAGCGGGTCCCGTCGTGCCAGTCACCGCTCACCCGAGATCGGCCTCCGCTTTTCGCACACTGGGCGCGTAGAACCCGTTCACTCGTACGACTCGGGTTTGGCGGTCCGGCTCATCAGGGCGTCCACGGCGAGCCGCGGTTCCATGCCCTCGTGGCAGATCCGCTCGATCTGCTCGGTGATCGGCATCTCCACCCCGTGCGCCCGCGCCAGATCGCGGATCGACAGGCAGCTCTTGACACCCTCGGCGGTCTGCCGGGTCGCCGCCTGCGCCTGTTCCAGGCTCTCCCCCCGCCCCAGGTGCTCGCCGAAGGTGCGGTTGCGGGCCAGCGGCGACGAGCAGGAGGCGACCAGGTCACCCATGCCGGCCAGCCCGGCGAAGGTGATCGGGTCGGCGCCCAGCGCCACGCCGAGCCGGGCGGTCTCGGCAAGCCCACGGGTCATCAGCATGGCGCGGGTGTTGTCGCCGAAACCCATCGCCGTGGCGATGCCGTACGCCAGGGCGATCACGTTCTTCACCGCGCCGCCCAGCTCGCAGCCGATCACGTCGTCGTTGGTGTACGGCCGGAAGTACGGCGTGCGGATCGACGACTGCACCAGCGCGGTGCGGCGGGGGTCGGTGCCGGCGACCACGGTCGCGGCGGGCTGCTCGGCGGCGATCTCGGGCGCCAGGTTGGGACCGGAGACGACCACGACCCGGTCGCGGGTCACCCGGGCGGTCTCCACGATCACCTCGCTCATCCGCTTGGTGGTGCCCAGCTCGATGCCCTTCATCAGGGAGACCAGGGTCGAGTCGGGAGCCAGGTGGGGCGCCCAGTCGGCGAGGTTGCCGCGTAGCGTCTGGGACGGCACCGACAGCACCACCAGTTCGGCCCCGGCGATCGCCTTGGCGGCGTCACCGGTCGCGGTGACCCGGTCGGGCAGTCGCATGTCGGAGAGGTAGTCCGGGTTGCGCCGCCGGGTACGGATCGCCTCGGCGACCGACTCCCGGCGCGCCCAGATCGTCACGTCCCGGCCGGCGTCGGCCAGAATCTTGGCGAAGGCGGTTCCCCAGGAACCCGCCCCCAGCACCGCCACGTGGCTCACGCCGTCGCCCCCCCGCGGTCGGCGACGGTGTGCGGCGCCACCGCGCGGAGCCGGTCGGTTCGCTCGCGTCTCATTCGGTCACCTCGGAAGTGCGTGGACGGGCGGGACGGTCCCACAGGGGCGGCGGGGTGCCGCCCCTGATGTCGGCGAGCATGTCGCGCAGGGTCAGCATGATCTGGTCGGTCATCTCTTCCAGCACGGCCCGGCTCGGGGCGGCGCCCGCCCATCGGCTCAGGTCCACCGGCGGGCCGGCGACCACGGTCACCGGGGTACGGGGCCGCAGCCCGAGGCGCGCCGACCGGGGGTCGAAGAGCTTCTCCGGTCCCCACATCGCCAGCGGGATCACCGGCGCTCCCGTGGCCAACGCCAGCCGGGCCGCGCCCGTCTTGCCCTTCATCGGCCACAGCTGCGGGTGCCGGGTGGTGGTGCCCTCCGGGTAGATCACCACCGCGCCGCCGGCGTCCAGCGCGGCGACCAGCTTGTCCAGCGACCGGACCGCGTCGACGGTGCCACGCTCGACCGGGATCTGCCGGCAGCGGTGCAGGATCCGGCCGATCACGGGAAGCCGGAAGAGGCTGGCCTTGCCGAGGTACTGCGGCCAGCGTCCGGCGTCGTAGATGAAGTGCGCGGCGACCAGCGGGTCGGCGTGCGAGAGGTGGTTGGGCACGATGATGATGCCGCCGTCGCGGCGCAGGTGCTCGGCCCCGCGCCAGGTGCGCCGGGTCCATCCGAGCATCACGGGTTTGACCAGCACCACGGCGAACCGTCGCCAGAATCCCAGCCTGCGCCGTGTCACCCTGCCTCCTCGTCGCCCCGCCCCGCGGCGTGCCCGCAGCGGAAATCATGCCTGCTCGCCCCAGGCCCGGCCAGTGCGGGTACCAGCCGGTGACGCTGGCAGGATTGTCGCGTGCAGCCGACCTGGACCCTGGTGGTGCCGGTGAAGCGTCTCACCGCGGCGAAGAGCCGGTTGCGGGGCGCGCTGCCGGTCGTACCCCATGAGGAGCTGGCGCTGGCCCTGGCGGCCGACACGGTCCGCGCAGCGGTGGCCTGCCCCGCGGTGGCCGAGGTCCTGGTCGTCACCGCCGACGCGGCGGTGGCGGCGGCGGCCGGAGCCGTGGGGGCGCGGGCGGTGCCGGACCGGCCGGAGGCCGGGCTCAACGCGGCCTTCCGGCACGGTGCGCGGCTCGCCGGCCGCCGCTGGGTGGCCGGCCTGACCGCGGACCTTCCGGCGCTGCGCCCGGCCGAGCTGGCTGCCGCCCTGCGCGCGGCCGCCACCGGCCCGGCGGTACGCCGTTTCGTGCCCGACGCCCCGGGTACCGGCACGGTGCTGCTGGCCGCGCCGCCCGGGGTGCCGCTGGATCCCCGGTTCGGGGTCGGTTCGGCGGCGGCGCACCGGGCCAGCGGGGCGCTCCCGCTCACCGGCGACTGGCCCAGCCTGCGCCGGGACGTGGACACCGCCGCGGACCTGGCCGCCGCCGCCCGGCTCGGCCTCGGGCCGCACAGCGCGGCGTTGAGCGTGCCGTCGGGCTGACCCCACCGGTGTACGGTGCTGACATGCAGGGCACGGTGGCGAGCTTCGACGCGCAGACCCGCACCGGGTTGCTCCTCCTGGACGACGGCACCGAGCTGGCCTTTCCGGCGCGCGCCTTCGACGCCTCGGGGTTGCGGCTGGTGCGGCTCGGGCAACGGCTGAGGGTGGAGACCGATCCCGACGGAGGGGTCGTCCGGGTGACATTCCCGACGATGGCTTGAGCCGACCGGGGCAAGTTCATTTTGAGTTAACCGTGATCGGGTGATTATGAGGCGGTGAGCACCCCTCGCGAGCACCCTGGTTCCTCTGCCGCCGACCCGGCCGCCGCCCGCAACGGCACCCGGCGGCGCGACACCGCCGGGCGGTTCCGCCCGTCCCGTGACCCCGGCGACACCCCCGACACGACGCCCGGCTCCGCGGGCGCCAGCGCCGGCGGCGCCTCCGCCGGACTGGCCGAGGTACTCGACGCCGACGAGCCGGTGGTGCCGGACGCCCCCGCCGAGCCGCTGCCCGAGGACCGCTTCCTCAACCGGGAGCTGTCCTGGCTCGACTTCAACGCCCGGGTGCTGACCCTGGCCGAGGACCGGCGCACCCCACTGCTGGAACGGGCGAAGTTCCTGGCCATCTTCGCCAGCAACCTCGACGAGTTCTACATGGTCCGGGTGGCGGGGTTGAAGCGGCGTCTCTCCGCCGGCCTGCCGGTCCGTGGCGGGGACCGGCTGCCGCTACGTACCCAGCTGGAGCTGGTCGCCGAGAAGGCCGCCGGGTTGGTGGCCCGGCACGCCGCCTGCTTCGTCGAGGACGTGCTGCCCCGGCTGGCCGCCGAGGACATCCGCGTGCTGCGCTGGGCGGACCTGGACGACCCGGAGCGAGAACGGTTGCGCACCTACTTCCGCGAGCACATCTTCCCGGTACTCACCCCGCTCGCGGTGGACCCGGCGCACCCGTTCCCCTACATCTCCGGCCGCTCGCTGAACCTGGCGGTGGCGGTCCGCGACCCCGACGGCGGACCGGAACTGTTCGCCCGGGTCAAGGTGCCGAACAACGTGCCGCGCTTCGTCCGGGTCGCCCGGGACCGGCCCGGCCTGCGGATGCTGCCGGTCGAGGAGTTGATCTCGGTGCACCTGGGCCAGCTCTTCTCCGGCATGCAGGTGGTCGAGTGCCACCTGTTCCGGGTGACCCGCAACGCCGAGGTCGAGGTCGACGAGGACCGCGACGAGGATCTGCTCCAGGCGCTGGAACGGGAACTGGCCCGGCGTCGTTTCGGCCCGCCGGTACGCCTGGAGGTCGCCGCGTCCATCTCCGACCACATGCTGGAGCTGCTCGTCCGCGAGCTGGACATGGACGACCACGACGTGCTCCGGGTGCCCGGGCTGCTCGACCTGTCGGCGCTGTGGCAGCTGTACGGCGAGGCGGACCGTCCCGATCTGAAGGATCCGCCGTTCGTGCCGGCCACCCACCCACGGCTGGCCGAGGGAGAGGTGCCACGCAGCGTCTTCGCCACCCTGCGCGACGGCGACGTGCTGGTGCACCACCCGTACCACTCGTTCGCCACCAGCGTGCAACGCTTCATCGAGCAGGCCGCCGCCGACCCGAACGTGCTCGCCATCAAGCAGACCCTGTACCGCACCAGCGGCGACTCCCCGATCGTCGACGCCCTGGTCGACGCGGCCGCCGCGGGCAAGCAGGTGGTGGTGCTGGTGGAGGTGAAGGCCCGCTTCGACGAGGTGGCCAACATCGGCTGGGCGCGCACCCTGGAACGCGCCGGCTGCCACGTCGTGTACGGCCTGGTCGGCCTCAAGACGCACTGCAAGACGGCGCTGGTGGTACGCCAGGAGGGCAACCAGATCCGCCGGTACTGCCACATCGGCACCGGCAACTACCACCCCAAGACCGCCCGGCTCTACGAGGACTTCGGGGTGCTCACCGCCGATCCGGAGATCGGCGCGGACCTCACCGACCTGTTCAACGTGCTGACCGGGTACAGCCGGCAGACCGCGTACCGGCGGCTGCTGGTGGCGCCGCAGGGCATCCGCCGCGGCCTGGTCGAGCGGATCGAACGGGAGATCACCCACGTCCGCCTCGGCGTGCCCGGCCTGGTGCAGTTCAAGGTGAACGCGCTGGTCGACGAGGAGGTCACCGACGCGCTGTACCGGGCGTCCCGGGCCGGCGTGCACGTGGACCTGCTGATCCGGGGCATGTGCACGCTGCGGCCGGGGGTGCCGGGGCTGTCGGAGAACATCCGGGTCCGGTCGATCCTCGGCCGGTTCCTGGAGCACTCGCGGATCTTCCGGTTCGGCAACAACGGCGACGCCGAGTTCTGGCTGGGCTCGGCCGACCTGATGCACCGCAACCTGGACCGGCGGGTGGAGGCGCTGGTCCAGGTCAGCGACCCGGTGGCCCGGGCCGAGTTGGACCACGTGCTGACCGCCGCGTTCGGTCCCGAGGTGAACGCCTTCGAACTGGCGGCCGACGGCACCTGGACCCGGCGGGTCGGCACTCCCGAGGAGCCCCTGGCGGACCTTCAGGAACTGCTGCTGCGCCGCGTGGGCGGCACCGCCGGCTGAGCACCACCGCCGATGGCGGCGGACGTATGGTGTCCGGATGGTGGACGAGGAACCGGGGGGCATCCGGGCGGCGGGCGGAGTGGCCTGGCGGCCGGACGCCGGCGGCGGTGTCGAGGTCTGCCTGGTGCACCGCCCCCGCTACGGCGACTGGTCGCTGCCGAAGGGCAAGCTGGAGCAGGGCGAGCACCCGTTGCTGGCCGCCGTCCGCGAGGTGGCCGAGGAAAGCGACGTACGGGCCGTTCCGCAGGTCCGGCTCCCGACGGTCCGCTACCGCAGCGAAGGCCGACCGAAGACGGTCGACTACTGGTCGATGCGGGCGGTGGGCGCGGGCGGTTTCCAGCCGGGCACCGAGGTCGACGAGGTGCGCTGGCTCGCCGTCGAGGAGGCGGTGCGGCTGGTCAGCTACCCGCACGACGCGCAGGTGCTGGCGGCGTTCGCCGCGCTGCCCCCGGTGACCGCGACGATCGTTCTGGTCCGGCACGGACACGCCGGCAAACGGGCCACCTGGTCCGGCCCGGACGACAGCCGGCCGCTGGACACCGAGGGGTGGGCCCAGGCCGAGGCGTTGGCACCGCTGGTGGCGCTGGTCCGCCCGACCCGGTTGCTGTCGGCGTCGGTCCGCCGCTGTGTGCAGACCCTCGACCCGGCGGCGGCCCGGCTCGACCTACCGATCGAGGTCTGCGGCGACCTGGACGAGCCCCGTCCGGGCCAGCAGCGCGAGGAGTGCGCGTTGGCCGCCGCGGGCCGGTTGGTGTCGCTGGCCACCGCCGGCACCCCGGCCGTGGTGTGCAGCCAGGGCAAGGTGATCCCGGGGGTGCTGGCACGGCTGACCGGCCGCGCCGACGACTTCACCACCGCGAAGGGTGGCGGCTGGTTGCTCGCCTTCGCCGCCGACCGGCTGCTCGGCGCCGATCGGCTCTGACGCGCCGAGGGGCACCCACCGTCGCGGTGGGTGCCCCTCGCGTCGTACGCGATGGTTCAGCGCCGGGCGGCGGACTTCTTCGCCGGCGCCTTCTTGGCCGTCTTCGCCGCGGTGGCCTTGCTCGCCGCCGTGGTCTTCTTCGCCGCGGTGGTCTTCTTGGTCGCGGTGGTCTTCGCCGCCGCGGTGGCCTTCTTGGTCGCGGTGGCCTTCGCCGCCGCGGTGGCCTTCTTGGTCGCGGTGGCCTTCGCCGCCGGGGCGGCCTTCGTGGCCGCGGTGGTCTTCTTCGCCGCCGCGGCCTTCGCCCCGGTGGCCTTCGTGCCAGCGGCCTTCGCCCCGGTCGTCCTGGTCCCGGCCGCCTTCGCCCCGGTGGCCTTCGCCCCGGTGGCCTTCGCCCCGGTGGCCTTCGCCCCGGTGGCCTTCGCCCCGGTGGCCTTCGCCCCGGTGGCCTTGGCTCCGGTGGCCTTCGTGCCGGTGGCCTTGGCCGCCGCCGTGGCGGTCTTCTTGGCCGGGGCCGCGGCCTTCGGCACCTTGCCGCTGGCCACCATCTCCTTGAATCCGGCACCCGGACGGAAGGTCGGCACGGATGTCTTCTTGACCTTCACCGCCTCACCGGTGCGCGGGTTGCGGGCTGTTCGGGCACCCCGGACGCGCTTTTCGAACGCTCCGAAGCCGGTGATCGCCACCTTCTCGCCCTTGGTGACCGCCGCCTGGACCTCAGCGAGGACCGCGTCGAGCGCGGCCGTCGCCGTCTTCCGGTCCCCCAGGCGAGCGGCGAGCGCCTCGATGAGCTCGGCCTTGTTCACGACTTCCTCCTGATTGTGCGACTGACTCGACGCGAGCCATTCTGCGCGCACGGTATGCCCTGTGCTGCCTGGACACAAACATTCGGTGGAAAAAAGCCCTTGTGTCGTAACGGATTCGCCCCCGCCGGACGATCCGGTGGGGGCGAGAACCGAAGAAATGTGGGACGTTCGGCTATGCGACGGCGGGCTTGAACGACGGCCGCGACGCCTCGTACGTGCCGATCTCCGCCTCGTGCCGAAGGGTGAGTCCAATGTCGTCCAAGCCCTCCATCAGCCGCCAGCGGCTGTGGTCGTCCAGGGGGAACGACCAGCGGGACTCGCCGAGCCGGACCTCGCGGGCGGCTAGGTCGACGGTGACCGGCGTGGTCGGGTCGGACTCGGTCCGCGACCAGATCTCCTCGATCGCTTTCAATTCCAACTCGACCGGGAGGAGCCCTTCCTTGAGCGCGTTGCCCCGGAAGATGTCACCGAAGCGGGGAGAGATCACCGCCCGGAACCCCCAGTCGCGGAGCGCCCACACGGCGTGCTCCCGGGACGACCCGGTGCCGAACTCGGGACCGGCCACAAGAATCGACGCACCGGAATATGCCGGATCGTTGAGCACGAATTGCGGATCTTCCCGCCACGCGCTGAAGAGCCCGTCGGCGAAACCGGTCCGGGTCACCCGCTTGAGGTACACGGCCGGGATGATCTGGTCGGTGTCCACGTTGGAGCGACGCAGCGGCACGGCGGTGCCGGTGTGGGTGGTGAACTTGTCCATCTCTCGGCTGCCCTTCTACAGGTCGGCGGGGGCGGCGAGCCGGCCGACCACGGCGGTGGCGGCGGCGACCGGCGGCGACACCAGGTGGGTGCGCCCGCCCCGGCCCTGCCGCCCCTCGAAGTTGCGGTTGGAGGTCGAGGCGGAACGCTGGCCCGGCTTGAGCGTGTCGGGGTTCATCCCCAGGCACATGGAGCAGCCGGCGAAGCGCCACTCGGCACCGGCGTCGACGAAGACCTTGTCCAGCCCCTCCGCCTCGGCCGCCTCCCGCACGGCGGCGCTGCCGGGCACCACGAGCATCCGTACGCCGTCGGCGACCCGGTGCCCGCGCAGCACGTCGGCGGCGGCGCGCAGGTCCTCCAGCCGGCCGTTGGTGCAGGAGCCGACGAAGACCACGTCGACGGCGAGGTCCCGCAGCGGCGTGCCGGGAGCGAGGTCCATGTACTCCAGGGCCCGACGGGCGGCCGTCCGCTCCGCCTCGGTGACGAACTCCTCCGGGTCCGGCACGACCGCGCCGAGCGGCGCCCCCTGGCCCGGGTTGGTGCCCCAGGTGACGAACGGGGTGATCTGGCTGGCGTCCAGGGTCACCTCGGCGTCGAAGGCCGCCCCCTCGTCGGTGGGCAGGGTCCGCCAGTACGCGACGGCCTCGTCCCACTGCGCGCCCTGCGGGGCGTGCGGCCGGCCCTTGAGGTACGCGAAGGTGGTCTCGTCCGGCGCGATCAGGCCGGCCTTGGCGCCCCACTCGATGGACATGTTGGCCACCGTCATCCGGCCCTCCATGGAGAGCCGCCGGATGGCCTCGCCCCGGTACTCGACGATGTGGCCCCGCCCGCCGCCGGTGCCGACCTGGGTGATCAGCGCGAGCACCAGGTCCTTGGCGGTGACCCCGGGGCCCAGCTCGCCGGTGACGTTCACCGCCATGGTCTTCGGCCGGGCCTGCGGCAGCGTCTGGGTGGCCAGGACGTGCTCGACCTCACTGGTGCCGATGCCGAAGGCGAGTGCCCCGAAGGCGCCGTGGGTGGCGGTGTGGGAATCGCCACAGACGATGGTCATGCCGGGCTGGGTGACGCCGAGCTGCGGGCCGATGACGTGCACGATCCCCTGGTTCTCGTCGCCGAGGGGGTGCAGCCGCAGGCCGAACTCGGCGCAGTTGCGGCGCAGCGTCTCGATCTGCGTACGCGAGGTCGGGTCCGCGATGGTGAGCAGGTCACCGCGGCGCAGCCGGAACGACGGATCGTCGTACCCGGTCGGGGTGTTGTGGTCCTCGGTCGCGAGCGTGAGGTCGGGGCGGCGCACCCGGCGGCCGGCCAGGCGCAGCCCGTCGAAGGCCTGCGGGCTCGTCACCTCGTGCAGCAGGTGCAGGTCGATGTAGAGCAGGTCCGGCTCACCCTCGGCGGTCCGTACCACGTGCGCGTCCCAGACCTTCTCGGCCAGGGTCCTCGGTCGAGTGACTCCCACCATCTGGACATCCTAAATTCTGGGAGGTAAATTTCGGCTTGTGGGACACAGTATGAGCGGTGTCGGCGTCCTCGACAAGGCGGTGGTCATCCTGGCCGCCTGTGTCGACGGCGCCAGCCTGGCCGAACTCGTTGAACGCACCAAGCTGCCCCGGGCCACCGCGCACCGGTTGGCGCAGGCGCTGGAGATCCACCGGATGCTGGTCCGGGACACCCAGGGCCGCTGGCGGCCCGGGCCCCGGCTCGGCGAGCTGGCCAACGCCGCCCCGGACGTGCTCCTGACCGCGGCCGAGCCGCTGCTGGCCGCGCTGCGCGACGCCACCGGCGAGAGCGCCCAGCTCTACCTGCGCCGGGCCGACGAGCGGATCTGCGTGGCCGCCGCCGAGCGGGCCAGCGGCCTACGGGACACCGTGCCGGTCGGTTCGGTGCTGCCCATGACGGCGGGCTCCGCGGCGCAGATCCTGCTCGCCTGGGAGCCGCCGGAGGCGGTGATGCCGCTGCTGCCCCGCTCCAAGTTCACCGGCCGCACCCTCGCCGAGGTACGCCGCCGTGGCTGGGCGCAGAGTGTCGCCGAGCGGGAGGCTGGCGTGGCCAGCGTCTCCGCACCGATCCGGGACCGCACCGGCCGGGTGATCGCCGCGATCAGCATCTCCGGCCCGATCGAGCGTCTCGGCCGCCGCCCCGGCGAACGTCACGCGATGGCCGTGGTCCGCGCCGGCCAACGCCTCTCCGGCCTCTGACGATCCCCTGGGCGGCTGTGGTCCGGAGGGGTGGCCGCGCCGGATGCGGCCAAACGGAGGTTACCGGGCAGCGGGATACCGCAACCTGCCGCATTCGGCGAACCACCAGCAGGCGGTTGGCGCAAAAGGCAACGGCCCGTCTCTGCGAGACGGGCCGTTGCGGGGTGTAGCCCCGACCGGATTCGAACCGGCGCTACCGCCTTGAGAGGGCGGCGTCCTGGGCCGCTAGACGACGGGGCCAGGTGGTTTTCCTGCATCACCACCTCGGCGGGCGGTGCGGTTGTAGTCTAACGGCACCCCCTGCACGCCCGACGCGAGGGGTCATCCGCACCAGGCCGGCCGGCCCGGCACCACCCGACGCACAGCCAACCCGGAGGCCACAGCCAGCCAGGGCCACAGCCAGCCCCAGACACGAAGAAGCCCGCCCCAGTGGATGGGACGGGCTGTCAGCGCTGTAGCCCCGACCGGATTCGAACCGGCGCTACCGCCTTGAGAGGGCGGCGTCCTGGGCCGCTAGACGACGGGGCCAGAACATGTCTTGCTTCCTCACCGAGACCGGTGAGGAAGCTGCACTCTATCAGAGCGCCACCGGCCGCCCCCTGCGAGAGGGCACACGGTGGAACTCCACCAGAATCCAGCGTCCGGATTCTCGCGAACCACGGCTGCGCTGGGGTACCAGGACTCGAACCTAGACTAACTGAACCAGAATCAGTCGGGCTGCCAATTACCCCATACCCCATCGGCCCCTTGCGGCGCCGAGAAGAAACTCTACCCTCCCCGTGCCGACAGGCCAAATCCAATCCCCCGAAGCGCCTCTGACCTGCGGAAACGGGGACATCGGACGGATCAGGCGACCGGAACCACCGGGTTGGTGAGTTCGCCGATTCCCTCGATCCGCACGCTGACCGTATCCCCCTCGGTGAGCGGACTAACCCCCGCCGGGGTGCCGGTCAGCACCACGTCGCCCGGCAGCAGTGTCATCACGTGCGAGATGTACGACACCAGGGCCGGCACGTCGAAGACCATGTCCTTGGTCCGGCCCAGTTGGCGTACCTCCATCTCGTCGGGGTGCCGACCCACCTCGCAGCGGATCTCCAGGTCGGAGACGTCCAGACCGGTGGTGATCCAGGGGCCGATCGGGCAGAACGAGTCAAACCCCTTGGCGCGGGTCCACTGCCCGTCCGCGCGCTGCAGGTCCCGCGCGGTGACGTCGTTGGCGCAGGTGTAGCCGAAGATGGCCTGCTCGGCGGCGGCCCGGTCGGCCCGCCGCGCACCGGGAGCGCCGATCACCACGGCCAGTTCCGCCTCGTGCTCCACCTGCTTGGAGAAGACCGGCAGCCGGATCGCGTCCCGCGGCCCGATCACCGAGGTGGAGGGCTTGAGAAAGAGCAGCGGCTCCTTCGGTACCTCGCTGCCGTGCTCCGCGGCGTGCTCGGCGTAGTTGCGCCCCACACAGACCACCTTGCTGGGCAGGATCGGCGAGAGCAGCCGGACGTCGGAGAGCGCCCACCGGCCGCCGGTGAACTGGATCCGCCCGAACGGGTGGCCCTCGATCTCGGCGATGGTCAGGGCCTGCGGCCCGCCACCCGGCTCGCCCTCGACGACCCCGAACGACATTCCCTTGGCATGAGCAAAACGAGCGATACGCACCCGGTCAATCTAGCCCCGCCGACCGGCCCGGAGTCCGCCGACGCCCCGCCGGCCGGGTCGCCGGCGCAGCATACGCCGGACAGCGCCGGTGGGGGCGGGATTCGGCACTTCGTACCCGGCAGGAGGGAGCCGCCCCTAGCGTCGGCTCCGGAGGTTCGTTCGCATGCCTGCATCGAGACGACACCACAGAACCCTCGCCGCGTTCGTCCACGGCCTGGGCGTCCTCGCCGCCGTGCCGGCCCTGCCCACGGTGCCGCCCGCAACCGGCGCCGCAGCCACCCCGGCGGTGACCACGGTGACACCGGCGGCCCCGACCCCCGGGTCACCCCGCGCCGATGCCGTCGCTGGGCACCCGGCCGCAGTGGCCCGGCCTGCGCCCGGCGCGCACCAGGCACCGGGCGCCGCGGCCACCGGGGCGGTGATCCCGGTGACACCGGCGGTCCCGGCCTCCGGAATGGCCACCACGGCGAACCCGGGAGTGCCCCGCCCAGCCCCACCGGTCACCGTGTCGGTGACCGTGGCCGGGACAGCGGCGCCGGGCTACCGGATCCAGGTACGCAACGACGGCAGCCGACCGGTCGACGCGGTGGTACGGCAGGAACTGCCGCCGGGTACGTCGACGAGCGCGGTCAGCGCCGGAGGTCGGGTCACCCCGGCGACCGGCGCGCGGGGCACCGGGGAGGTCACCTGGCGGCTGCGGCTACCGGCCCAGGGCACCATCGCCGTCCAGACGACGCTGGCGCAGACCACCGCCGGCCGATCGGTCACCGCTCCGGCCTGCGCCTTCACCAGCGACGGCAACCGGCCGTACGACTGTGCCACCGCCACCTGGCAGCCGGCGGCGAGCCCGGCGACGGGGCAGGCCGAGACGGCTGCCCCGGTGTGGCGACGGCCGCCGATCCTGGCCGCCCTGGTCCTGCTGCCGATCCTGACTGTCGGCGCGCTCTGGGGTTGGCGGCACCGGCGGCGGCGTGGTGGTGGTGCCGGACTCGAACCGGCCGGGGTCACACCCGGTGGGCGCCGCCGTGGCGGCACCGGCACGGTGTACCCGCGACCGGCGGCTCCCGACCTGCCGGGTCGGCGTCGTCGGCCGCCGGCCCGTGCGGTCGGTGGGGTGGTGGCGGCGCTCTTCGTCGGGGTGGTCGCCACGGCGGGGTTCACCGCCACCCGGGAGGTGTCCGCCATCCAAGCGGGCAGGCAGCCCACCAGTGGCGCGTGGGTCGGAAGGAGTGCCACCGGCACGGTCGGGACCCCGGTGCGGGAGCAGGCGTTCGAGTTCACCGTCTACCGGGTCGTCTGCGACACCGGCACCGGCACCGGCCGGCGATGCCAGGCCACCGTCGGGGTACGCAACCTCACACCCGAGCAGCAGGTGTGGCACGGCGAGTTGCAGCGGGCCTACCTGCCCGGCGGCAACTGGGTCAGCGCCGACCAGGACGCCACCCGGCGACTCAACCTGGGCCGGGACGTCTTCGCGCAGCCGGTGGCGGCGGGCAGCCGGGTGGTGCTGCCACTGGTGTTCACCGTCAACGCAGCGCAGAGACCGGAACAGCTCGAACTGCGCAGCGGGGTGTTCTCCGCCGGGGTGCGGGTGGACGTGCCCTGACCGGCGGGGCAGCGACGGTCGTACCCTGGGTCGGTGACCGCCGCCCCCGCACCCGCCGCCCTCGCCGCGGCCGACTGGCGGACCCGCCGGCGCGCGCACGAGGAGCGGGTGGACGCGTGGCTGGCGCCGCACCTGGCCCGCCGCCGGCGGGGCGGGAAGCACCCGGTGGAGGACTTCCTCTTCACCTACTACGCGTACCGCCCGGCGCAACTGCGGCGCTGGCATCCCGGGCCGGGGGTGCTGCTGCGCGACGCCGATCCGGGCGAGTTCGGGCGCGACTACCGCGCCGACGCCGCCGGGGTCACCCTGGACACCGACCGGGTACGCGAGCGCCGCGCGGACTCGATCACCTGGATCCGTGCCCTGCTCGCCGCCACCGCCGGCCGTCCGGCGCACCTCGGGTGCTTCGGTATGCACGAGTGGGCGATGGTGTACCGGCAGACCCAGGAGGAGGTCCGGCACAACGCCTGGCCGCTACGGTTGACCCCGGAGCGGACGGCAGCGGTGGTCGAGGAGCGGGGCGTGCGGTGCAGCCACTTCGACGCGTACCGGTTCTTCACCGCGCCGGCCCGGCCGTTGAACCTGCTCACCCCGACTCGGGAGAGCCAGCACGCGCTGGAACAGCCAGGCTGTCTACACGCCAACATGGACCTCTACAGGTGGGCGTACAAGCTCTCCCCGTTGGTGCCGAGCGAACTGGTGGCCGACTGTTTCGCCCTGGCCCGCGAGATCCGGGCGCTGGACATGCGGGCCAGCCCGTACGATCTGGCCGCGCTCGGGTACGCCCCGGTGCGGGTGGAGACCCCGGAGGGCCGGGCCGAGTACGCGGCCACCCAGCGGGGCTTCGCCGAGCGGGCGGCCGTGCTCCGTACCCGCCTGCTGACCGCGCTGGCCTGATCTTCCCGCACCCGGGCGTCCCGGGCCGTAAACCCCCGCCCGGCGTCAGTCCCCGTCGACTCGACGGTCCCGCTTGCGCTGCGACTGGCGCTTCTTGTCGGCCAGCCGGCGTTCCTTGGCGCCTCGGGAGGGCCGGGTTGGCCGACGGGGCGGGGGTGGGGGCGCGACGGCCTCGCGCAGCAGCGTCGCCAACCGTTCCCGGGCCGCCTCCCGGTTGGCGAGCTGGGCCCGGTGTTCGCTGGCGGCGATGGTGAGCACCCCGTCCACCAGTCGCCCGGCCAGCCGGTCCATGGCGCGGGCCCGCAGCGTCGGCGGCAGGCTGGTGGTGGCGGCCAGGTCGAAACTCAACTCCACCCGCGAGTCGGTGGTGTTGACCCCCTGCCCACCCGGACCGGACGATCGGGAGAAGCGTTCCCGCAGTTCGGCGGAGGGAACGACCCACCGGTCGGTCACCCGCAGTCCATCGTCCACAGGGTCAGGCTAGCGCCCCGGCATGCCGGCTCTGGCGGAAGCGGTCGGGGACGGGCTCGGGGCCGGCTCGGCGCGCTCGTGGTCGGGGCCGACCGCGGCGTACGCGACGGCACCGACGAGCAGCAGCGCGATCACCCCCACCTTGGTGGTGACCGCCCGGACCAGCAGCCATGCCGTCCGGCGGGCGCCGGGCACCGCCTTCTTGGCGGCCTTGTAGTCGGTCCAGCCACGCTTGGCCCGGGCGTACTGCACGCCCACGCCCCAGCCGAGGAAGAGTCCCACCGCGAGCAGGACCGCAACGAGAGGAAGCTCCACCCACGCCAGTATCCACACTGACCGTGATATTTCTATGGTCCGATGGTCCCACGCCGCATATTTGACACTTCTACCGTTACGGCCGATCTAGGGGTTGTCCGTCCGTTCAACCGCCTTTACCGATGAGGGTGTCCGCGGTCTGCTGGACCTGGTCGATCGGGATGGCGAAGCCGATGCCGATGGAGCCGTTGCCGTCGATGGTGGCGATCGCGGTGTTCACCCCGACCACCTCGCCCCGGGCGTTCACCAGCGGGCCGCCCGAGTTGCCCGGATTGATGGACGCATCGGTCTGCACCGCGCTGCGGCGGTTGGTGCCCAGGCGTACCTGACGGTCCAGCGCGCTGACGATGCCCGCGGTGACCGTGCCGGGCAGCCCGAGCGGCGAGCCGACCGCCAGCACCGGCTCCCCCACCCGCGTCGAGCGGGGCTTGGCCAGCGGCAGCGGTGCGAGCCCGGCGTCCGTCGGCACCTTCAACACCGCCAGGTCGCTGGCCGGTTCCCGGCCGACCACCTCGGCGGCGTAGCGGCGGCCGTCGGGCAGCTCCACGGTCACCGTGCCACCACCCCCCTTGGCCAGGATGTGGTCGTTGGTGATGATGTGCTGCTGGTCATCGATCGCGAAGCCGGAACCGGTCGCCCCCGTTGCGGCTCTGCCGGCGAGGACCGACACCACGCCCGGCACGGTGCGCTGCGCGGCGGTCACCAGCTCGGCGGGCACCGGCGCGGCGGAGGCCGCCGTGGCGTCCGGTCCGCCGTCGCGGCCGGCCACCCAGCCGCCGGCCGCCGCGCCGGAAACGGTGGAGAGGGCGACCACCGCCGCCGCGGTGAGCAGCCGTCCACCCCAGCGCCGCCGGGACGGGTCCTCCCCCGACCCCGGTACGTCCCACCGGAACCGTCCGTCCGGCCCCAGTTCCGGTGAGACGAACCAGGGCCCCCGCGGCTCACCCAGACCGGTCTGCGCTGCCATCCACACGCTCCTCACTGTCGCTGTGCCCGGACTGTCGCTGTGCCCGGCCCACGCCGGTCGTCCGTGTTTCCACGCCCGGGCGGTCGTCGTACCGGCTCAGGGCAGGCGGGCGAACCACCGCATCGACCCGGCGGCGGCGGCCATGGCCAACACCAGCCCGAGGCCGATGAACCGGGCGGAGACGTCCTGGCGTTCCGTACGCCAGCCCACCGAGGAGCCGATGTCCTCGTACACCTCACGCAACTCCCGGCTGCTGCCGGCCTCGTGGAACCGGCCCCCGGTGTCCTCGGCGACCGCCCTGAGGGTCTGCCCGTCCACCGGCACCTGGATCGGTCGGCCGCCCCGGTCCACGAAGCCGCCGGGAGTGCCGAAGGAGATGGTGTGCACCGGCACCTTCGCGGTCACCGCCGCCGAGGCGGCCTCCATCGGATCCATGCCCGAGGTGTTCGCGCCGTCGGAGAGCAGGATGACCCGGGCCGGTGGCGGCTGTTCGGCCGCCTTCTGGTCCAGGCTCCGCACCGCGCCGAGGGAGGCGCTGATCGCCTCGCCGATCGCGGTGCCCTGCACGCCGGTGATCCCCTCGGCGAGCCGGTCGATCCCCTCGTGCAGCGCCTCGCGGTCGGTGTTCGGCGGCACCAGGACCGCCGCGCTGCCGGCGAAGGCGACCAACCCGACGTTGAACTCGTCGGGCAGTCCGTCGACGAAGCGGCGGGCCGCCTCCTTGGCCGCCGCCAGCCGGTCCGGCTCCACGTCGGTGGCGAGCATCGAGGTGGAGACGTCGACGGCCACCATGACGGTGGCCCGTTCCCGGGGCACCCGCACCTCGGCTTCGGGCCGGGCGAAACCCACCACCAGCAGCGCCAGCATCGCCAGGAACAGACCGGCCGGGACGTGCCGCCGCCAGCCGGGCCGCACCGGCGCGACCCGGTCGAGCAGCCGCAGGTTGGTGAAGCGGACGGCGTAGCGGCTGCGCCGCCGCTGGGCGAGCAGGTAGCCGACGGCCAGCGCGAGCACCCCGAACAGCAACAGCAGCCGGGCGGGTGACTGCCAGGTCACGCGAGACCTCCCCGGGTCGCGGCGGGCGCCGCCGCGAGGCGACGCTGGGTGTGCACGTGGCGCACGATGTCGGCGGTCCAGTCCCGGTCGGTACGCAGCGCCAGGTGGGTCGCGCCGCACCGGCGCAGCGCCCGGCGCACCTGCTCGCGTTGGGCGGCGGCGGCGCTGGCGTAGCGCCGCCGCAGGGCGGCGTCGCCGGTCCACACCTCCCGCCGGCGGCCGGTCTCCGGGTCCACCAGGGTGATCAGTCCGACGTCCGGGAGTTCCAGCTCTCGGGGGTCGGTGATCTCCACCGCGAGCACCTGGTGACGGGCGGCGAGCCGGCGCAGCGCCGGCTCCCAGGGGGCCGGGTCGGCGGGCCGGTCCGGCAGCCCGTCGAGGAAGTCGGAGACCAGCACGACCAGACCTCGGCGGACGGCGACCCGCTGCACCGCGGCGAGCGCCGCGCCCAGGTCGGGCGGGGCGGCCTGCGGCAGGTCGGCCCCGCCGGCCCGGGGGGCGGCCAGCAGCGCCCGTAGCAGGCTCAGCAAATGGGTCCGGCCGGCGCGCGGCGGGAAGCGGCGTAGCCCGGCCACCGTGAGCAGCTGGGCGCCGAGCCGGTTGCCCGTCCCGGCGGTGAGGAAGCCGACCGCGGCGACGGCGGCCACCGACAACTCGCGCTTGTCCAGTTCGGCGGTGCCGAACTCCATGCTCGGGCTGGCGTCCACCAGCAGCCAGGTGGTGAGTTCCCGGTCGGCGTCGACCTCGCGGACGTGCGGCACGGTGGTCCGGGCGGTCACCGCCCAGTCCATCCGGCGTACCTCGTCCTCGCCCGGCCGGTACTCGCGGCTGCCGGCGATCTCGCTGCCCGGTCCGGGCAGCAGACCCCGGTGCTGTCCCTGGAGCAGCCCGTCCAGGCGGCGGGTCACGGTCAGTTCCAGCCGGCGCAGACGCTGGTCGGGGGCGAGGTCGGCCAGTCCGGGGGCGGGCGTCGGCGCGGCGGCCGGCCTCATGCCGCCGCCAGGTCGCGGCTCTGCTCGGGCTGCCCGGCGGCCAGCGTGGGCGGTGGCACGGCCTGGACCAGCCGGCGCACCACCGCCTCGGGGGAGATCCCGTCGGCGACCGCGTCGAAGGAGAGCACCAGGCGGTGGGCGAGGACGTCGACCGCGAGTTCCCGCACGTCCTCGGGGAGCACGTACTCCCGACCGCGCAGCAGCGCCTGGGCCCGCGCCACGGCGACCAGGCCGAGCGTGGCCCGAGGGCTGGCCCCGTACGCCAGCATCGGGGCGATCTCGGGCAACCCGAACCGACCCGGGTCACGGGTGGCGAGGATGAGCCGGACCACGTACTCCGCGACCGCGTGGTGGACGAAGACCTGGGCGGCCCGTCGTTGCAGTTCGCGCAGCCGTCCGGGGTCGAGCACCGGGCGGGGCCGGGGCCGGTCGCCGCTCATCCGGTAGAGGATGGCCAGTTCCTCGGCGTCGTCCGGATAGTCCACGACGATCTTCATGAGGAAGCGGTCACGCTGCGCCTCGGGGAGCTGGTACACCCCCTCGGACTCGATCGGGTTCTGGGTGGCGAGCACCAGGAAGGGCTCCGGTACCGGCCAGCTCCGACCGCCGATGGAGACCTGGCGTTCCGCCATCGCCTCCAGCAGCGCGGACTGCACCTTCGCCGGGGCCCGGTTGATCTCGTCGGCCAGCACCAGGTTGGCCATGATCGGGCCCAGTTCGACGTCGAAGCTCTCGGTCGACGCGCGGTAGATACGGGTGCCGACGATGTCGGAGGGGACGAGGTCCGGAGTGAACTGGATGCGGGAGAAGGTGCCCCCGACGACCGTGGCGAGGGTCTGCGCGGCGAGGGTCTTGGCCACGCCGGGTACGCCCTCCAGCAGGCAGTGCCCGTCGGCGACCATCGCGGTGAGCAGGCGTTCGACGAGCCGATCCTGCCCGACGATCACCCGTTTGACCTCGAGGAGCGTCTGCTCCAACCCGTTGCCGGCTCGATCTTCTACGACCGGGGTGGGCAGGCTGGCCAGGGTGTCCGAGATGTCCGTCACGGTGCTTGCTTCCCGGGCCGCCCGGTGGACAAACCTCGGATATTCCGGCCCTTCGGGGGCGGTTGGGCGCAGATCGGCATGAACCGCCCGCCGGCCTCGCGCGGGATTCGAAAGTCGGGGTCGCCCGGGGCGTCAGTCGGACGGACTGGTGCCGGCCCCGGTGTCCCCGGGACCGGCACGTCGCCTGTGGTCAGTTGGCCACGAGGAGGTGGAACGGGCGGTCCGCCGGGGTGCCGGCCGAGTTGCGGGTCTGGACGAAGACCCCGTTGATGGTCGACCACCGCGGGGCGACCGAGATCTCGCCCGCCGGCGGGACGTTGAACTGGTCCGTGGTGCCGATCGTCGCCTGGTACGACTTGCGGCTCACGTCGTAGTTGAACAGCACCTGGTACTGGCCGGGGCCGTACCGGGTGACCGAGACCGCCTCGGGGGAGCCGCGCAGCAGGCTGCCGGCACTGCTGCCGACGGCCCAGGCCACGGTACCCGGAGCGGTCGCCTGCGTTTGGAGGTCGCCGAGCGCCGCGCGGGCCCGTGCGGCGTCTGCCGCCGAGACCGGCGGTTGGCTGGCGCCGGACGCCCGAGCCCCGGGCTGGGCGGCCTCGGCCGCGGCCTTGGTCGTCGGTTGGGCGGCGGCGATCCCGCCGCCGGCCAGGGTGAGCGTCAGGACGCCGAGCGTCACTGCCGCCGCCTTGCGCCTGAAGAATGTGGCCATAACAGGTCTCCCTTTGTGTGACCGTGGTGACACCGCCGGCTCGCACTTCCAGCGAGTCGGATAACAGCTGCGGAAAGGGCCGGGAAAGCGAAGGGTAAACCCTTGCCCCGCACCACGAGAGGCCGGTTCGCCACCTCTCGCACCCGGTCTGATCAGGCATTACTACGCTCTGTTGGGCACCTCAACCAGGAGGAACGTAACCCGAGTAAAGTCCCCCGTCAATAGTCGCTCAGCGCGTCTCGACACCCGATTGACAGTTGATGAAAGACGCGAGCCGGAAAGGGGGACCCACTCACGAAAGGGTGTCGCGATAATTGGCGGGAATTGCCGGTAGGCTGGCGCCATGATCGACACTGTCGTGCCGCACCGCATCGACCGTCGGGGCACGACCGTCGTGTGCCGGCTGGCCGTCGTACCGGGTGCGGTCTGGGCGGTGGTACGCCTCGGCGGGTGGGAACGCGGGCCGCTGGTGCAGGCGCTGGCCTTCACCCCGTACGCCGCAGCCGGCAGCGTGCTGGTGCTGGCGCTCACCCTGGCTCTGCGCCGGCGCTGGCCGGCGGTGGTGGCCGCCGTCACGGCGCTGGCCCTGGTCGGCGTGGTGACGCCCCGGGCCGTCGCCGACGGGCAACCGGCCGTCGACGGGCCGGCGCTGCGCCTGCTCACCGCCAACCTGCTCAAGGGCGGGGCGGACGCCGGCGTCCTGGTCGATCTGGTCCGCCGGAACCGGGTCGACGTCCTGGCCGTGCAGGAGTTCACCTCGCAGGCGCAGGACGCGCTGGACCGGGCCGGCCTGGCCGAACTGCTTCCCCACCGGCAGCTCAACCCCGAGGTGGGCACCACCGGCTCCGGCCTCTACGCGCGCCACCCGCTCACCGCCGGCGGGTTCCGGCGCAACAGCGGCTTCGCCTTCACCCAGGCGTACGCGACGATGCTGGTTCCCGGTGCGCCGCCGGTACGGGTCGAGTCGGCCCACCCGGCCGCCCCGTACGCGGTCGACGTGGTCGACGACTGGCTCACCGACCTGCGGGCGCAGCCGCGCGCCACCCCCGACGGACCGTTGAGCATCCTCGCCGGCGACCTCAACGCCACCCTCGACCACGCCCCGCTGCGGGCCCTGCTGGACAGCGGGTACGTGGACGCGGCCGACGCGGCCGGGGCCGGGCTGGTTGGCACCTGGGGGCCGTACGACGGCGACCCGATCCCGCCGGTCACCATCGACCACGTCCTGGTCGATTGCCGCATCGCGGTGGACGCGGTCGAGGTGCACCGCGTCCCCGGCACCGACCACCGCGCCGTCCTGGCCCACCTCCGCCTGCCCGGCGGGTGACCCGACCCGCCTCCGGCTGGCCCGCCCCGGCGGTACGGCAGTGCCGCACGACGCGCCGGGGGCGGCCGGTCAGACCCGGGTGCGGTCGAGTCCGTAGGTGAGGGCGTCGACCAGGGCGTGCCAGGATGCCTCGACCACGTTCGGGTGGACGCCGACGGTGGTCCAGTCCCGGCCCGCGCCGTCGGCGGTCTCCACCAGCACCCGGGTCACCGCACCGGTGCCGTGGCTGCCCTCCAGGATGCGGACCTTGTAGTCGGCCAGCTCGAAGTGCCGCAGCTCCGGGTAGTGCCGGGACAGCCCGACCCGCAGGGCCTCGTCCAGGGCGTTGACCGGACCGTTGCCCTCGGCGGTGGCGATCACCCGCTCTCCGCGTACCCGGATCTTCACGGTCGCCTCGGAGACCACCGAGCCGTCCTCACGGTGCTCGACCAGCACCCGGTACGACTCCAGCGCGAACGGCCGCACCGGTTCGGCGCCCGGCAGCTCGGAGCGGACCAGCAGCTCGAACGAGGCGTCGGCGGCCTCGAACGACCAGCCCCCCGCCTCCAGTTCCTTGACCCGGCTGGTCACCTTCGACAGCGCCTCCGGATGGCCGGCCAGGTCCAGGCCCAGCTCGCGACTCTTGAGCTCGACGCTGGCCCGGCCGGCCATCTCGGTTACCAGGATCCGCATGTCGTTGCCCACCACCGACGGGTCCACGTGGTTGTAGAGCAACGGGTCGACCTTGATCGCGCTCGCGTGCAACCCCGCCTTGTGGGCGAAGGCCGCGGCCCCAACGTACGCCTGGTGGGTGTCGGGGGCGATGTTGGCGATCTCGGCGATGGCGTGCGAGACCCGCACCATCTGCGCCAGGCAGCCGTCCGGTAGGACCGGCAGCCCGAGCTTGAGTTGGAGGTTGGCGACGACGGCGAAGATGTCGGCGTTGCCGGGGCGCTCGCCGTACCCGTTGGCGGTGCCCTGGAAGTGCCGGACGCCGGCCTCGACGGCGGCGATGGTGTTCGCCACGGCACAGGCCGTGTCGTTCTGGCAGTGGATGCCCAGCAGCTCCGGGGCGATCCCGGTACGCGCGGTGAGGTCGTCGATGGCGGCGGTGACCTGGGACGGCAGCATCCCGCCGTTGGTGTCGCAGAGCACGAACCGCTCGGCGCCCGCGGCGAGTGCCGCCTCCACCACCGCCGCCGTGTACGCGGGGTCGTACCGGAATCCGTCGAAGAAGTGCTCGCCGTCGACGAAGACCCGACGGCCCTCGGCCACCAGATGGGCCACCGTGTCACGGATCATCGCCAGGTTCTCCGCCCCGGTGGTGCGCAGCGCCCGCTCGACGTGCCGGATGTCGGCCTTGGCGACCAGTGCGACCGCCGGGGTCTCGGCGTCGAGCAGGCCGCGTACCTGCGGGTCGTCCTGCACCGCCACGCCGGCCCGGCGGGTGGCGCCGAAGGCGACCAGCACGGCGTGTCTCAGGTCCAGCTCGGTACGCGCCCGGCGGAAGAACTCGGTGTCCTTGGGCACCGCCCCCGGCCAGCCACCCTCGATGAAGCCCACGCCGAACTCGTCGAGCAACCGGGCCACCGCCAGCTTGTCGACCACCGAGTAGCTGAGCCCCTCGCGCTGGGCGCCGTCGCGCAGCGTCGTGTCGTACACCTGGAACGTCATGGGAGTCCCTTCTTCGCGGGCGGGGAGCAACGGGGGAGCAACAAAAAGACCCCCCGCGGGGTGCGGGAGGTCTGCGCGCTCGGCGGAGGGTAAGCCGGCGCGCTAGGTGCCAATAATCAGGACGGTGCTGCTCACGGTCGCCACTCTGCCACCGCGGACCGCCTTCTGGGAGCACAATCCACATGGCGGGACGATGACTCCGGGTGCGCCATACCTGATCCACCGCCGCATTGCGGGCAAAACCTGCCATTGGTGATCGAGTTCACAAGTCACCCGGTCGCCACCAGGAGGAAACATCGCTACGAAAGTATCCGGAACCGATCCAGTTACCGGCCCCGGTGCCGCTGTCAAGGAGGACCAGTGCTCACTGTCGGTGATCGCTTCCCCGAGTACGAACTCACCGCCTGCGTCTCCCTCGACGCCGACCAGGCGTTCGAGACGCTCAACCACAAGTCCCACGAGGGCAAGTGGCGGGTTGTCTTCTTCTGGCCGAAGGACTTCACCTTCATCTGCCCGACGGAGATCGCCGAGTTCGGCCGACTCAACGGCGAGTTCGCCGACCGGGACGCCCAGGTGCTCGGCGTCTCGGTGGACAACGAGTTCGTGCACTACGCCTGGCGCAAGGACCACCCGGACCTGCGCGAGCTGCCGTTCCCGATGCTCAGCGACATCAAGCGCGAGCTGAGCGCCGCCTGCGGCGTACTCGGCGAGGACGGCGTGGCGCAGCGGGCCACCTTCATCGTCGACCCGGACAACGAGATCCAGTTCGCCATGGTCACCGCCGGTTCGGTCGGCCGGAACGTCTCCGAGGTGCTGCGGGTGCTCGACGCGCTGCAGACCGACGAGCTGTGCCCGTGCAACTGGAACAAGGGTGGTGCCACCCTCGACGCCAACGCCCTCCTCGCCGGCGCCGGGGTCTGACGATGGGTCTGGACGCGATCAAGGCGGCGCTGCCCGAGTACGCCAAGGACATCAAGCTCAACCTCGGCTCCACCGTCGGCACCTCCACGCTCAAGCCGGAGCAGGCCTGGGGCACCGCCCTGGCCTGCGCCGTCGCCGCGCGCAACCCGCGGGTGCTGGCGGAGATCGCCGACGAGGCCGCCGCGCACCTGACGCCGGAGGCGGTCGCGGCGGCCAAGGGCGCCGCCACGATCATGGCCATGAACAACGTCTACTACCGGGCCAAGCACCTGATCGGCGACGAGCAGTACGCCTCGATGCCAGCCCGGCTGCGGATGCAGATCATCGCCCGACCGGGCGTGGACAAGGGCGACTTCGAGCTGTGGTGCCTCGCCGTCTCGGCGATCACCGGGTGCGGGGTCTGCCTGGAGTCGCACGAGAGGGCGCTGCGCGCCGCCGGGTTCACCCGGGAGCAGGTGCACGAGGGGCTGCGCATCGCCGCCGTCGTGCACGCCGCCGCAGTGGCGCTCGACGCGCAGGCCGCCCTGGCCTGAGCCGTACGGTCCGACGGGTCGGTGCCGCCACGTGCGGCGCCGGCCCGTCGGCGTGCCGGAGCGCGACGGGCAGCGGTACGCGTCGCCGGAGAACCGACCGGTCCGGGGCGCGACGGCGACCGAGGGTGTGGAGACAGCCGGACCGGGTACCTGATCTTCGGACGATGGCAGCCGCAGCGCCGAGACGGCTGTCGACAGCCGAGGCAGGAGTTCAGTGATGGACCGGCTCGACCCGCGCGCCACCCACGGCAGCACCGACCCGATTGTCGACGACGGCCAAGGCGCCGTCGCCGGTGGTGCGCCCGGCGGTGCCTTCCAACCGTGGAGCTACCGGGACGAGGCCGGGGTGACCGACGCCGACCTGGTCGGCTACAAGGTCGAGGCCACCGACGGCGGCATCGGCAAGATCGACAGCGCGAGCCACGAGGTCGGCGGCAGCTATCTCGTCGTCGACACCGGACCGTGGATCTTCGGCAAGAAGGTCATGCTGCCCGCCGGCACGGTCAACCAGGTCGACCACGCCGACCGGAAGGTCCACGTCGACCGCAGCCGCGACCAGATCAAGGCCGCGCCGGAGTACGACGAGACCGCACACAGCGACCCGGCGTACCGGGACACGCTGGGCGGCTACTACGACGACACGTACGGCAACCTGCCTCCGGGCACGGCCCGCTGACCCGACGGCCAGTGAGGCGGCCGACGGGCCGAACGCCAAGGCCGGGACCGGCCGAGCATGGACGACCGGTGACCGTGGCCGCACCACCCACTACCGTGTCCGGTGTGGACGACGTCGAGCCCGCCCGCCACCTCCCGTTCTCCGTCATGTTCAACTGCCGCGACGTGGGCGGCTATCCCGCCCGCGACGGCCGCACCGTCCGCTGGGGGCGGCTCTACCGCTCCGACACGCCGCACCGGCTCGACGGCACCGACCTGTCGGCGTTCGCCGCCCTGGGTGTCCGCACCGTCGTCGACCTGCGCCGGCCCGCCGAGGTCGAGCGGGACGGCCGGGTGCCCCACCTGGACGGCGTGGCGTACCGGCACATCCACCCGGAGCACGTCGACTGGGCCGAGAACCCCTACCAGCCGGGCAGCGACCTGGTTCGCTACCTGGCCGACCGGTACACCGCACTCGCCGAGACCGGAGCCGCCGGCCTGGCCGAGGCGGTCGGCCTGATCGCCGACGCGGCGAACGCCCCGGTGCTGGTGCACTGCGTGGCCGGCAAGGACCGCACCGGCGTCGTCTGCGCGCTGACCCTGGCCGCGCTCGGCGTGGCCGACGCCGACATCGCCGCCGACTACGCGCTAAGCGCCGCGGCGCTGGAACGCTTCCAGACCTGGTACGCCTCCGTGGGCGGGCGGTTGGGGCAACCCCCGCTCACCACCCCCGCCGAGGCGATGACGCTCTTCCTGGCCAGGCTTCGCCAGCGGTACGGCTCGGTGGAGGACTACCTGCGCGGAGCAGGGCTGACCGACGCCCAACTCGCCGCCCTGCGCGCCCACCTGCTGGCGTGACGACGCCGGCAGCCTACCCGGCGGAGCCGACCCTGCCGGGCAGCCGCGACGGTATCGTGCACCGATGCATCGAAGCCGAGTGCACGCGATTTTGATCGACACACCGCAGGACGAGGCCGCCGCGGCCAGCGCCTTCTGGTCGGCGGCGCTCGGCGCGCCGGCCCGGCCGCTCCCGGGTGAACCGCAGTTCGTCAGCCTGCACGAGGCACTCCCGGAGGTGGGCCTCGCGATCCAGGCGGTCGACGACGCGCCCCGGATGCACATCGACATCGAGACCGACGACGTCGACGCGGAAACGGCCCGCCTGCTCGCCCTCGGAGCCACCCAGGTGGCACGGTGGCAGGAGTGCCGGGTGCTGCGGGCGCCCGGCGGACACCTGATGTGCGTACTGCCGGTGGCGAGCCCGCCGCCGGCGGTGTTCGAGGCCCACGCACGGATCTGGCCCTGACCGAGCCGCCGGCACCGCCGGATGACGGACCCGCTGTGCAGGGTCAGCGCGAACGGTGTCCGCCGGTCCTCGCGGGGCGGGCCGGCGGACACCGTCGACGGCTCAGAGGATGCGCTGCACCCAGCCGTGCGGGTCCTCGGCCTCGCCGCGCTGGATCGCGACGAGCTGCTCCCGCAGGGCCATTGTGGCCCGGCCCGGCCCACCCTCGCCGATGAGGAACTCCCCGTCGGGGAACCGCACCCGGCCGATCGGGGTGATCACCGCGGCGGTGCCGCAGGCGAAGACCTCGCGCAGCCGGCCGCTGGCCGCGTCGGCCTGCCAGTCGGCGAAGCTGATCGGCCGCTCCTCGACCCGGTGCCCGGAGCGGGCGGCCAGGGCCAGGACGGCGTCCCGGGTGATGCCGGGCAGGATGGTGCCGGACAGCGGCGGGGTGACCAGGGTGCCGTCGTCATACACGAAGAAGACGTTCATGCCGCCCAGCTCGTCGACGAAGCGGCGCTCCACCGCGTCGAGGAAGACCACCTGCTCGCAGCCCGCCTCGATCGCCTCGGCCTGCGCGGCCAACGAGGCGGCGTAGTTCCCGCCGCACTTCGCCGCGCCGGTGCCGCCCGGGGCGGCCCGGGTGTAGTCCGGGGAGACCCAGACCGTGACCGGCTTGACCCCGCCGGCGAAGTACGCCCCGGCGGGCGAGGCGATGACGCAGTAGAGGTACTCGTTGGCCGGACGGACGCCGAGGAAGACCTCGCTGGCGAACATGAACGGGCGCAGGTAGAGGCTGGCGTCGGAGCCCTCCGGGATCCAGTCCCGGTCGATCTCCACCAGCCGCCGCAACGACTCGACGAACGTCTCCGCCGGCAGCTCCGGCATCGCCAGCCGGTGCGCGGAGGCGACGAACCGGGCGGCGTTGGCCTCGGGCCGGAAGAGGGTGACCGCGCCGTCCGCGCTCCGGTACGCCTTCAACCCCTCGAAGATCTCCTGCGCGTAGTGCAGGACGGCGCTCGCCGGGTCCATCGGGATCGGGGCGCGGGCCTCGACCCGGGCGTCGTACCAGCCCTTGCCCTCGGCGTAGCGGATGGTGACCATGTGGTCGGTGAAGACCCGACCGAAGCCCGGGTTGGCCAGCAGGGCGGCCCGGTCGGCGGCGGATACCGGGGCGGGATTCGGACGGATCTCGAAATCGAGCTTGTCACCACCGCTCATCGCGCTGACCTCCCTGAGGGTTCAACGGCGCACGGGACCGCACGCCGACGTCGTGCCAGAAAACCTACCCGGAACGGTCGTTCAGCGGATAGCTCCGCGCAGGCGGTCCGGGGTATCCGATCGGCGGGCACGAGGGTGCCGGCCGCCGGACAGCGGGGCGACCCGGCCCGGGCGGACCCGGGCGACGGGACCGGTGGGGACGGGCGACGCAACGCCCGGTCAGGATACGGCGTACCCGGCGAGCCGGTCGCCGACCTCCTCCGTGCGCAAGGGTACGCCCGGGGTTCGGTTGGCCAGCTCGGTGGCGACCGCGGCGGTCACCCGGGCGGCGGCGTCCGGATGACCCAACTGGTCGAGCAGCAGGGCGGCGGAGAGCACCGCGGCCACCGGGTCGGCCAGCCCCTTGCCGGCGATGTCCGGCGCCGAGCCGTGCACCGGCTCGAACATCGACGGGTACGCCCCGGTGGGGTTGATGCAGCCGCTGGCCGCCAACCCGATGCCGCCGGTGACCGCGGCGGCGATGTCGGTCAGGATGTCGCCGAAGAGATTGTCGGTGACCACCACGTCGTACCGCTGCGGCTGGGTGACCAGGAACATCGCGGCGGCGTCGACGTGCTGGTACTCGGTGGTCACGTCCGGGTGCTCGGCGGCGACGGCCTCGAACGTGCGCGCCCACAGCGACCCGGCGTGGGTCAGCACGTTGGTCTTGTGTACGAGCGTCACCTTGCGCCGCTCGCGGCGGGTGGCGCGGGCGAAGGCGTCCCGGATCACCCGCTCCACACCGTGCCGGGTGTTCAGGCTCTCCTCGGTGGCGACCTCGGCAGGAGTGTCCCGGTGCAGGGAGCCGCCGGCGCCGGCGTAGAGCCCTTCCGTGCCCTCCCGGACCACCACCAGGTCGACCTCCCCCGGCTTGACGGCGGCCAACGGCCCCGCCACGCCCGGCCAGAGCCGGGAGGGGCGCAGGTTGACGTACTGGTCGAAGGCGAAGCGCAGCTTGAGCAGCAGACCGCGCTCCAGCACGCCCGGCGGCACCGTCGGGTCGCCCACCGCGCCGAGCAGGATGGCGTCGTGCCCGGCCAGCTCGGTCAGCACCGAGTCGGGCAGCACCTCGCCGGTGCGGTGGTAGCGCGCCGCGCCGAGGTCGTACTCGGTGGCCTCGATTCCGGGCAGCACGGCGTCGAGCACCTTGCGGGCCTGCCCGACCACCTCGGGCCCGATCCCGTCCCCGGCCACCACCGCGATCCGTGCCACCTGGCGCTCCTCACCTCGTCGTTCCCGTGCACCGTACGCCGCCGTCCCGCTTCCCGGTACACGTCTTCCAACATGCGGGAAATCGACCATGCTCAGAGGGCTCACAGCTGGCATTCATGGTGCGGTCATCTCCACTACCTAGGGTCAGGCCACAGGCGGGTCACGGGGGCTCGCACGGATCCGCCGCGACGACGCGGCGCGATCAGCGAAGGAGCAACGATGCGGATCGACCAGCGCCGCGGGATGGCCGGACTCGACGAACAACCGCGCACCCGATGGCTGGACCAGGCGGCGTTCACGCTGCGCCGGCCGGATCTGCGCCTCGGCACCCGCAGCCACCACGTCGACCGGGCCGCCGACCCCAGCGGGGACCGGATCGCCGCCACGCACACCGTGCGCACCCGCACCGCCGAGTACACCCTGCTGCTCAACGCCGCCGCGCACGTCGGCCGCCGGGTCGTCGGTGACGCGCTGCGCGACGCCGTCGCCGAGTTGCGCGCCGTCGACCTCACCTACGGACCGGGCCGTCCGGACAGCCTGGTCTCCCGGCTGCGCCGAGGCGAGATCAGCCCCCAGTCGTACCCGCCGCTGGCCGATCTGGTGGACCGGTGCGCCGCGATGCGCGCGGCCACCGACGGATGGTTTGACGCCTGGGCGGTGCCCGGCGGCTTCGACCCGGGCGGCCTGCTCAACGGTTGGGCGGTGGAGCGGGCCGCGGCCCGGCTGCGCGCCGCCGGCATCACCGACTACGCGGTGCTCTCCGGGGCCGACCTGACCGTACGCGGCCACGCCGCGCACGGCGGCCCGTGGCGGGTGGCCGTGCACCACCCGACCGACGGGCGACGCGCTCCCCTGGTGCTGGAGATGACAGCCGGCGCGGTCGGCACCTCCGGGGTGACCGGCCGGCAGGGGCACGTGGTCGACCCGCACACCGGTGAGCCGGCCGGGCAACTCGTCGCAGCCACCGTCATCGGGCCCGACCTGGCGGTCGCCGACGCCTACGCCACGGCGCTGTACGCCGCCGGTCCGACCGGACTGGCATGGTTCCGCAACGAATCGGGATACCAGGCTCTCTTCGCCCACCGGCGCCGCTGAGGGGCGCCGGGGCGCGTCGGCCGGCGGAGTGGAGGGGGTCCACTCCGGTGGCGCGGTCGACGGGCCCGCGATCGGCCCCCACGGTCTCGGCAACGACCGTGGGGGCCGATCAGCGACGAGTGCGCGTGGCTCGCGCAATCGAGGGGTGCGGGCCGGTCGGCCGGGCGCCTGACGTCGCCACCCGAAGACGAGCCGGGAACCTCCACTCCGGCCGGTGACCGCACGGGTACGCTAGCGAATCGACGCAACTCGACGCAAGAGCCTCCACAGCGGACCCCCGCGGCGGCCCTCGACATCACCCTCCCCGATGTCGTCGGCGGGGTCGTTGCACGGGCGTGAACAGCGGATGGCACGCTGTCCGCCGTGAGTTTCGATCTGAGCGTGTGGGCGCTGCCGGCCGAGGCCACGCCCGAGGACGTCCGGGCGGCGGTACGACAGTGCCGTGAGGGGGTACGCCACGGCGACCGGCACCCCGACCCACGCCTCGTCGCCTTCTACCGGGCCATCACCGCCACATACCCCGACCGCCCCGCCAGGGTGGGCACCCCGTGGGCGACCCTCCCGCTGCACACCGCCAACGACCACATCGAGCTGTACCTCGTCCCGACCTGCGAGGACCAGGTGCTGCTCGACATCGAGCGGCTGGCCGGCGAGTGCGACCTGATGATCTTCGACGCCCAGGACGGCTCGGTCTATCCCCCGCCGTCACGCCTCGCGCGCTGAACCGACACCGCGCGTCTCGCGCTGAGCCTGCGCGCGTCTCGCGCTGAGCCTGCGCGCGCCTCACGCTGAGCCTGCGCGCGCCTCGCGCGCTGAAACCGACGCCGCCGGTCGTGCGCTGAACCGGCCCGTTGCGGATCACTGGCCGACCTCGGACACGCGGGGCCCGGCCGATCCGGCCGGGCCCCGCGACGTCGGATCCGGGCTACTCGTCGCGCAGGTCCGCCGCACTCGCCGCGGTGGCCCCGATCGAGTCGGCCGCCGAGGTGAGCAGGTCCGCACCCAGGGCCTGGTCGACGGTGAGGGTCATCAGCGTCTCGCCGCCGGCCTCCCGGCGCGCGACCTGCATCGCGGCGATGTTGACGCCGGCCTCGCCGAGCAGGGTGCCGACGGTGCCGACCACACCCGGACGGTCGACGTAACGCAGGAAGACCAGGATGCCCTCCGCGCCGATCTCGACGTCGAAGCCGTCGACCTCGGTCAGCTTGGGAACGTCACGGGCGCCGGCCTGGGTGAGGGTGCCGGAGACGCTGACCGTACGACCGTCCGGCAGCGCGCCGCGGACCGTGACCAGATTGGGGTGGTCGGTCGTCTCGGCCTGCGTGACCAGGCTGACCTCGACCCCCCGCTCGGCGGCCAGGTGCGGGGCGTTGACGTAGGTGACCTGCTCCTCCACCACGGAGCTGAACAGCCCCTTGGTGGCGGCGAGCTTCAGCACCGACACGTCGTGGTTGACGATCTCGCCGCGTACCTCGACGGTGACGCTGGCGGCGACCCCGCCGGCCACGGCGGTGAACGCCCGGCCCAGCTTCTCGGCCAGCGGCAGCAGCGGACGGACGTCCTCGGCGACCACACCGCCGGCCTGCACGTTCACCGCGTCCGGCACGAACTCGCCCTGCAGGGCCAGCTTGACGCTCTTGGCCACGGCCAGGCCGGCCTTGTCCTGCGCCTCGTGGGTGGAGGCCCCCAGGTGCGGGGTAGCCACCACGTTGTCGAAGGCGAACAGCGGTGAGGAGGTGCAGGGCTCCTTGGCGTACACGTCGACGCCGGCGCCGGCCACCCGGCCCTCGGCGATCGCGTCGGCCAGGGCCTGCTCGTCGACCAGCCCACCCCGGGCGGCGTTGACAATCCGCACGCCCGGCTTGACGATCGACAACTCCTTCTCACCGATCAGCCCGACGGTCTCCGGGGTCTTCGGCAGGTGGATGGAGATGAAGTCGCTCTCCCGCAGCAGCTCCTCCAGACCCACCAGGCGTACACCGAGCTGGGCGGCACGGGCCGGCTGGATGTACGGGTCGTACGCGATCAGCCGGGTGCCGAAGGCGGCGATCCGCTGGGCGAACAGCACGCCGATGCGGCCGAGGCCAACCACGCCGACCGTCTTGCCCTGCAGCTCGACGCCGGTGTACTTGGACCGCTTCCACTCCCCCGCCTTCAGCGCGGCGCTGGCGGCGGCGGTGTTGCGGGCCACGGCGAGCAGCAACGCGACCGCCTGCTCGGCGGCGGAGACGATGTTGGAGGTCGGGGCGTTGACGACCATGACGCCCCGCGCGGTGGCGGCCGGCACCTCGACGTTGTCCAGCCCGACGCCGGCCCGGGCCACCACCTTCAGCCGCGGCGCCGCGGCGATCGCCTCGGCGTCGATCTGGGTGGCGCTGCGCACGATCACCGCGTCGGCCTCGGCGAGCGCGGAGAGCAGGGCCGGGCGGTCGGCGCCGTCGACGTGGCGGACGTCGAAGTCGTGCGCGAGCACCTCGATGGCGGCGGGAGCGAGTTCTTCGGCGATCAGTACGACAGGATTCATCGGTCCTCGTAGACGTCGTATGTGGTCGGCCTGGAGCGTCAGGACGCCGCGCTGCGTACCGCGCTGATCCGTGCCATGGCCGTCAGGTGCCGGCTACGCACCTCTTCATGGATCGTAGGTGGCCCACCGGCCCAGGTGTCCCGGGGCGTGGGGTGAGTGCCCTCACACACTCTGTCGCACGCTTGTCATCCCCTGTTCATCCGCCGCCCGCGCCTTGACGTGCCCCACCGCGGCCGGCCGCGCTCTGCGCCCACCGCAACCGCTGTCGGGGCCGTCGGGTCGGCGGGGACTGCGTCACGCGTTTCTCGCCGCCACGACGGACCGAGGCCCTGGTCACCTCTCCCAGCAGGTGGGAAGCCGGTCGGCATCGGGCTTGATTCACTCGGTATGCGGCATCTCGCGGTGACCCTGGATGTCCGACAGCGCGTTCTGGCGCAGCCGGAGCCGATCATGGTGGCGACATCAGGATGCGCGACGGCCCGCGACCCGACGCCGGGGAGAGCGTCGGGTCGCGGGCCGTGGCTGGCCGGGTGTCAGGCCGTCTCGGTGATCGGACGGTCCACCCAGCTCATCATGGAACGCAGCTTCTGGCCGGTCTCCTCGATCGGGTGCGCCGCGCCCTCGGCCCGCCACTTGGCGAAGTTCGGCCGGCCGGCCTCGTCCTCGGCCACCCACTCGCGGGCGAACTCGCCGGACTGGATCTCGCCGAGGATCTTGCGCATCTCCTCCTTGACCCGCGCGTCGACGACCCGGGGGCCACGGGACAGGTCGCCGTACTCGGCGGTGTCGGAGACGCTGTAGCGCATCCGCGCGATGCCACCCTCGTACATCAGGTCGACGATGAGCTTCAGCTCGTGCAGGCACTCGAAGTAGGCCACCTCGGGTGCGTAGCCGGCCTCGGTGAGCACCTCGAACCCGGTCTGCACCAGCGCCGCCGCGCCGCCGCAGAGCACGGCCTGCTCACCGAAGAGGTCGGTCTCGGTCTCCTCCTTGAAGGTGGTCCGGATCGCCCCGGCGCGGGTGCCACCGATGCCCTTCGCGTACGACAGGGCCAACTGGAAGGCGGTGCCGCTGGCGTCCTGTTCCACGGCGACCAGGCAGGGCACGCCCTTGCCGTCGACGTACTGGCGCCGGACCAGGTGGCCGGGGCCCTTCGGGGCGACCATCGCCACGTCCACGTCGGCCGGCGCGGTGATCAGCCCGTACCGGATGTTGAAACCGTGGCCGAAGAAGAGCGCCTTGCCCGGAGCCAGGTTCGGCGCGATCGCGTCGGCGTAGAGCGCCCGCTGCGCGGTGTCCGGCGCCAGGATCATGATGACGTCGGCCTCGGCCGCCGCCTCGGCCGGCGTGAGCACGCGCAGGCCCTGCTCCTCGGCCTTCGGGCGGCTCTTGGAACCGGCCGGCAGACCGATCACCACGTCGACGCCGGAGTCGCGCAGCGACAACGCGTGGGCGTGGCCCTGGCTGCCGTACCCGATCACCGCGACCTTGCGGCCCTGGATCAGGCCCAGGTCGGCATCGTCGTCGTAGTAAACCTCAACGCTCATTGACTTCCCTTTCGTACGGCGGTCCGGGTCGGCCGTCGTGGACTTGTGCGGTTGATCAGGCAGCGCGCAGCGCGGGACCGACGGTGATGGAGCGCGAACCGCGCCCGATCGCCACCGTGCCGGACTGGACCATCTCCTTGATGCCGAACGGCTCCAGGTCGCGCAGCATCGCGTCCAGCTTGTCGGGGGTGCCGGTGGCCTCGATGGTCAGCGTGTCCGGGGCCACGTCGACCACCCGGGCCCGGAACAGGCTGACCGTCTCCAGCACCTGCCCGCGGGCGTTGCGGTCCGCGCGGACCTTGACCAGCAGCAACTCCCGGGCCACCGAGACCTGCGGATCCAGCTCGACGATCTTGAGTACGTTGACCAGCTTGTTGAGCTGCTTGGTCACCTGCTCCAGCGGGGACGACTCGGCGTTGACCACGATGGTGATCCGGGAGACGTCCGGGTTCTCGGTCTCACCCACGGCGAGACTGTCGATGTTGAAACCGCGCCGGGAGAACAGGCCGGAGACCCGGGCCAGGACACCGGGCTTGTTCTCCACCAGCACGGAGAGCGTGTGCATAGTCATTGCTGTGCCTTCCTCGTCATGCCCTCACGGCCCTCGCTTCGCTCGGTGCGATCGGTCATGACCGAGCCTTCCTCGTCATGCCCTCACGGCCCTCGCTTCGCTCGGTGCGATCGGTCATGACCGAGCCTTCCTCGTCATGCCCTCACGGCCCTCGCTTCGCTCGGTGCGATCGGTCATGACTAAACCTCGTCGTCGTCGAAGGCCGGGCGGACGCCACGGGCGAACATGATCTCGTCGTTGCTGGTGCCGGCCGGCACCATCGGCCAGACCATCGCGTCCTTGCCGACCACGAAGTCGACCACCACCGGGGCATCGTTGATCGCCATGGCCGCCTCGATGGTCTTGTCGACGTCGTCGGCGTTCTCACAGCGCAGGCCCACGCAGCCGAGCGCCTCGGCCAGCTTGACGAAGTCCGGGATCCGGTGCTTGTGGGTGCCCAGCTCGGTGTTGGAGTAGCGCTCGCCGTAGAACAGGGTCTGCCACTGCCGGACCATGCCGAGGTTGCCGTTGTTGATCACGGCGATCTTGACCGGGATGCCCTCCAGCGCGCAGGTGGCCAACTCCTGGTTGGTCATCTGGAAGCAGCCGTCGCCGTCCACCGCCCAGACCACCGCGTCAGGCCGCCCCACCTTCGCGCCCATCGCCGCCGGGACGGCGTACCCCATGGTGCCGAGGCCGCCGGAGTTGAGCCAGGTGCTCGGCTTCTCGTACGAGATGAACTGACTGGCCCACATCTGGTGCTGGCCGACGCCCGCGACGTAGATGGCGTCCGGGCCGGCGATCTCGCCCAGCCGCTTGATCACGTACTGCGGGGCGAGGGTGCCGTCGGAGGGCTCCTCGTAGCCCAGCGGGTACCGCTCACGCAGGTCGTCCAGCTGGGTCCACCAGTCGGTCAGGTCGGTCCGATGGCCGGCCTTCTGCTCGGTGGCGACGGCCGTGAGCAGCTCGTCGATGACGTGCCGGGCGTCGCCGACGATCGGCACGTCGGCGTGCCGGTTCTTGCCGATCTCCGCCGGGTCGATGTCGGCGTGCACCACCGTGGCGTCCGGGGCGAACGAGTCCAGCCGGCCGGTCACCCGGTCGTCGAAGCGGGCGCCGAGCGCCACGATCAGGTCGGCCTTCTGCAGGCCGTAGACCGCGGCGACGGTGCCGTGCATGCCAGGCATGCCCAGGTGCTGGCGGTGCGAGTCGGGGAACGCGCCCAACGCCATCAGGGTGGTCACCACCGGGATGCCGGTCAGCTCGGCGAGCCGGCGCAGCCCCTCGGTGGCACCGGCCTTGAGCACACCGCCGCCGACGTAGAGGACCGGACGGCGGGCGGCGGCCAGCAGCCGTGCGGCCTCTCGGATCTGCTTGCCGTGCGGGTGCAGGGTCGGCCGGTAGCCGGGCAGGTCGAGGGTGGGCGGCCAACTGAAGGTGGTGGGCGCCTGGAGGACGTCCTTGGGGATGTCGACCAGCACCGGCCCGGGCCGCCCGGTGGAGGCCAGGTGGAACGCCTCGGCCAGCACCTGCGGGATCTCCTCCGCGGTCTGCACCAGGAAGTTGTGCTTGGTGATCGGCAGGGTGATGCCCTGGATGTCCGCCTCCTGGAAGGCGTCCGTGCCGATCGACGGGCGGGCGACCTGGCCGGTGATCGCGACGATCGGCACCGAGTCCATGTACGCGTCGGCGATCGGGGTGACCAGGTTGGTCGCGCCCGGCCCGGAGGTCGCGATGCAGACCCCGACCCGGCCGGTGGCCTGCGCATATCCGGTTGCGGCGTGACCGGCGCCCTGCTCGTGGCGGACCAGGATGTGCCGGACCGTGGAGTCGTACAGCGGGTCGTAGGCGGGCAGGATCGCCCCGCCGGGAATGCCGAAGACGACGTCGACGCCGAGCGCCTCGAGGGACCGCACGAGCGAGCCGGCGCCGGAGACCTGGGCCGGCGCGGACTGCCGTACGGCCGGGGCGGCCGGGACGGCGCCGGGGCGCGGCGCGGCGGTCTGGTCGGCGTCGCCGGTCGGCTCGGCGACCGTACGCGCCCGGCGGGCGGAGTGGGCGAGTGTCTCTGGCGTGGGTCTCGTCATGGCGGTTCAGGCCTTCGGCTGGAGTGGGTGGAGCTTTTCGACAGGTGCTACGGGGGCGGCGGCCGCCCCGACAGGATCCGACGGCAATAAAAACGGCCCTCGTGCAGAAGCACGGGGCCAGCGCACAACTCTCGACGGAGAGCGTGCGCTCAGGTAAGTACTCGCAGCGACCGGTTCGACGACATGGGAACCAGCCTGACGCATCTCACGCGCTGAGTCAACTGATCCCACATCTTGGTTCACGAACGAGGGGCGCCATCCCCCGTTCGGGGTTCTGCGGGTGGCCCCACCTGCGGGGATCCGCCCTCAGGAGGGCGGGACGTGGGCACCTGCGGCACCGGTGTCGGCGAGCCGGGGCGCAGCCGCGGCAGCAGCGGTGACGGGACCGCCCGCACCGGCACCGGCGGCGGTGCCGGTGGTGCCGACGCGGGTCGTGCGCCCGGTGAGGTGGCGGCCTCCAGCATCGCCTCCAGGTGCTCCGCCGGCACCCCCCACCCGAAGAGCGCGCCCTGACCGAACCGGCACCCGGCGGCCACCACCGCGGCCAGTTCGGTGGGGGACGTCACGCCCTCGGCGATCACCTCCAGGCCGAGCTGGTGGCCCAGCCGCATCACAATGTCGACCATCGGGGCGAAGGCCGGACCGTCCCGGTCCACCGGACGGACCGGCTCGTGCTCGGCGACCAGGCTGTGGTCGATCTTCAGGATGTCGATCGGCAGCCGGCGCAGCTGTCCCAACGACGAGTAGCCGGCCCCGAAGTCGTCCAGCGCGATCCGCACCCCGGTGCGCCGCAGCGCGGTCAGCCGCCGGATCAGCTCGTCCAGGTCGGTGGCCACGGCGTGCTCGGTGACCTCCAGCACCAGCCGCTGCGGCGGCACGTGGTGGGCGCGCAGCGCGTCGGCCACCTGCACGACGTACTCCGGGGCGTGCAGCTCACGCGGGGAAACGTTCACCGACACCCAGACGTCGTGCCCGTCGGCGAGCCAGCGGGACAGCTGCCAGCATGCCTGGTGCAGCACCCACGCGCCGAGTTTGGCGATCATCCCGCACTCCTCGGCCAGCGGGATGAACTCGTCGGGGCGGACGTTGCCCAGCTCCGGGTGGTGCCAGCGCAGCAGCGCCTCGGCCCCCACCGGGCGCACCGAGGGCAGCGAGGCGACCGGTTGGAACACCAGGCGCAGTTCGTCGCGCTCGATCGCGCCGCGCAGCTCGTGCTCCACCCGGGTACGCCGCAGCAACTGCTGGTCGTGCGCACCGTCGTAGCGCTCGATCCGGTTCTTGCCACGCTGCTTGGCGTAGCGCAGCGCGAGGTCGGCGTGGCGCAGCAGGGCCGCCGGGTCGGGCTCGCCGCACTGGCCGGCCACCCCGATGCTCACCGACAGGAACACCGCCCCGTCCGGCTGGTCGTAGGCCCGACCCAGCACCCCGAGCAGCCGCTCGGCGACGGCGTGGGCCTCGGCCGGGCGGCCGCGCATCAGCACCGCGAACTCGTCACCGCCGAGCCGGGCGGCCAGGTCGCCGGGGCGCAGGTTGCTGCGCAGCCGCCGCCCCACCTCGGCCAGCACGAGATCACCCACGTCGTGCCCGCGCATGTCGTTGACGTTCTTGAACCCGTCGAGGTCGAGACCGAGCAGGACCCGGTCGCCCCCCTCGTCGCCCCAACGCTGCAGCTCGCGCAGCAGGCCGCGACGGTTGGCCAGGCCGGTCAGCGGGTCGGTGTGGGCCAATTCCCGGAAGTGCGCCTCGCGCTCGGCCAGCCGGCCGGCGTACCCGCGCATGTCGTTGAGGGTGAGGTACTGCCGGGCGACCAGCGCGAAACCCTCGATGCTGCCCACCAGCACGGCGAGCGCGTCGAAACCACCGCCCTGCACGAGGTGGTACATCGCCGAGGCGGCCATCGCGAACATCGGAACGAAGGCGTACTCGCCGTCGCGGCGGATCAGGTCGACCTCGACCTGCCCGGGCGGCTCGGGCCGGTGCACGGCGAGTGACACGGCGAGCAGCCCCAGGGCGAGCAGCACCGCCCCGGCCAGGGCCACGTTGTTGCCGGTCTGGCACACCCCGGCGACGACGCCGAGCCCTCCGGAGGCGGTGGCGCTGATGCCCGCGCCGAGCACCGCGATGCGGGCCCGGGGCGGGCCGGCGCGGAGCATCACGATCAGGGCCAGCCCGACGGTCAGTGCGGCGTTGGCCGAGGCGAGCAGGATCGCCCGGCAGGCCACCGGGGTGGCGTCGCCGAGCAGCCGGGTCGGCTCGGTGAAGATCACCCAGCCGACGAACCAGAGCGCGGCCGCCATGATCAGCCCGTCGAGCAGCAGCCGGGCGGTGGCCGCCCGGCTCACCACCACGCCGGGCAGGCGGAGCAGCCCGACGGCGGCGACCAGCCCGCTCGACGCGACGATCACCGCCACCAGCAGCGGCCAACCGGAGAGCCGTTCCGGCCCTCCGAGGTGCGGGTGGGCGTACGCCACGGCCATCCCGGCCAGCAGACCGACCAGCGCGATGGCCGCCGCCACGGCGAGCAGCACGTACGCGCGCCGACGCGGGCAGGATCGCCGCCGGCCCGTCGACCCGGCGAGCAGAGCGGTGGCGGACACGGCGACCAGGGCGCTCAGCACCGCGACAGCGATCATGCCCGGGGGGAAACGCACGACCTCAACTGTGCCGGATCCGGACCCTCCGTGGGGGACCGGGTGTGCATCTGTTGGGACACGACCGGACCGGGTGGGGGCGGCGTGCTCGCGGTGCCACACTGGTACGCATGCCTGAGCTGCGGTCGAGGACCTCCACCCACGGTCGGACGATGGCCGGCGCCCGGGCCCTGTGGCGGGCCACCGGGATGACCGACGACGACTTCGGCAAGCCGATCGTCGCCATCGCCAACAGTTTCACCCAGTTCGTGCCGGGGCACGTACACCTCAAGGACCTCGGCGGCCTGGTCGCCGACGCGATCGCCGAGGCCGGCGGGGTGGGCCGGGAGTTCAACACGATCGCGGTCGACGACGGCATCGCGATGGGTCACGGCGGCATGCTCTACTCGCTGCCCAGCCGCGAGTTGATCGCCGACGCGGTGGAGTACATGGTCAACGCGCACTGCGCCGACGTCCTGGTCTGCATCTCCAACTGCGACAAGATCACCCCGGGCATGCTGCTGGCCGCGCTGCGGCTGAACATCCCCACCGTCTTCGTCTCCGGTGGCCCGATGGAGGCCGGCAAGACGGTGGCGATCGAGGGCGTGGTGCACTCCAAGATCGACCTGATCGACGCGATGATCGCCTCCTCGAACGAGGCGGTCACCGACGACCAGCTCGGCGAGATCGAACGCTCCGCCTGCCCGACCTGCGGCTCCTGCTCCGGCATGTTCACCGCCAACTCGATGAACTGCCTCACCGAGGCGATCGGCCTGGCCCTGCCGGGCAACGGCTCGACCCTGGCCACCCACGCCGCACGCCGGTCACTCTTCGTCGAGGCCGGCCGCACCGCCGTGGAGATCGCCAAGCGGTGGTACGACCACGACGACGCCTCCGTGCTGCCCCGGTCGATCGCCAACCGCGCCGCCTTCGAGAACGCGGTCGCCCTGGACGTGGCGATGGGCGGGTCGACCAACACGATCCTGCACCTGCTCGCCGCCGCCCGCGAGGCCGAGCTGGACTTCGACGTGGCCGACATCGACGCCGTCAGCCGCCGGGTGCCGTGCCTGGCCAAGGTCGCGCCGAACTCGCCCCAGTACCACATGGAGGACGTGCACCGGGCCGGCGGCGTCCCGGCGATCCTCGGTGAGCTGGACCGGGCCGGGCTGCTCAACCGGGACGTACACGCGGTGCACTCCCCGACCCTGTCGCAGTGGCTGGCGGACTGGGACGTACGCGGCGGGTCACCGCGACCGGAGGCGGTGGAACTGTTCCACGCCGCCCCGGGCGGGGTGCGTACCACCGAGCCGTTCTCCACCACCAACCGCTGGTCGTCGCTGGACACCGACGCGGCGCAGGGCTGCATCCGGGACCGGGAGCACGCCTACAGCGCCGACGGCGGGCTGGCCATCCTGCACGGCAACCTGGCCCCGGCCGGCTGCGTGGTGAAAACCGCCGGCGTACCCGAGGAGTGCCTGACCTTCCGCGGACCGGCCAAGGTCTACGAGTCCCAGGACGACGCGGTGTCGGCGATCCTCGCCAAGCAGGTCGTCGCCGGCGACGTCGTGGTGATCCGGTACGAGGGGCCGAAGGGCGGCCCCGGTATGCAGGAGATGCTCTACCCCACCTCGTTCCTCAAGGGCCGAGGGCTGGGCCGGGCCTGCGCGCTGCTCACCGACGGGCGTTTCTCCGGCGGCACGTCGGGCCTGTCCATCGGCCACGTCTCCCCCGAGGCGGCCTCCGGTGGGCTGATCGCCCTGGTCGCCGACGGCGATGAGATCGTCATCGACATCCCGGGCCGGACGATCGAGCTGAACGTCCCGGCCGACGTGCTGGACGCCCGCCGGGTCGCCCAGGAGAAGCGGGACCGCCCGTACACGCCGGTGGACCGGCAGCGGCCGGTGTCGGCGGCGCTGCGCGCGTACGCCTCGATGGCGACCTCGGCCAGCGACGGCGCGTACCGCCGGGTGCCGGAGTAGGACGACCCGTCGCCGCTCGGCGGCAGGTGGTCCGGGGCGAACTGATCACCCCGGACCACCATTCGTCCGCTACGTGCCGCCGAACGGATCGGGGAGGAACAGGAATTCCTTGGCGAGGGCGCGAACCTCGACCCACTCCGGGGCCATCGAGAGTGCCTCCGGCTCCCACAGGTGCGCCTTCTGCGCACCGCTCATCAGGTCGAGCATCTCATCGATGCGGCGGGCGAGCGCGGCCTGCGCCGGGTCGACGAGGCCGGCCTCTTCGAGCGGTTCCAGGAGAACGACCACGGCTTCGAGCTGTAGTGCCAACTCGTCCGCCAGGCCGCCGGTGCCAATCCTGCGCAGATACTCCCGCTGGTCGTCCGCCGCCAGGGCGAGCCGGGCCACCACCCGTGTCAGTCCACACAACACCGAGGTCACGCGGGTTGGGTGAAGGAGGTCGCCAGGGTCGTAGCTCGGGGCCTGGTGCATCGGATCACCTCTCCGGACCCCGGATGCGTCACGTCAGCTGGTCGAGCTTCCACTGCGGCAACTTCTCCCGGGGCTGGGGCAGCCTGGCCGCGGGCTTGTTCGGTGCCTTGACCTTCCAGTAGGGAAGCTTCCCGTGATGGCCGACGCCGGGATGCCACTGGATCATTCTACCGGTCGTGACCGCCGGGTGCCGGACTGACCGGGCCGCCGCCGGCCGGCTGAGGGTGGGACGGATTCCCGGCAGCCGCGGACGCGAGGCGCGGCTGTCGGCAATCGGTCATCGATCGACGACGGTCATGTCTTGACCGGCCGGTCGACGGGACTCGACCATGAGCGGACTGGGCCGGAGGTCCGACCGCCGCGGGGGAGGCTCGATGACCATCCACCACCGTCGCCACGCCGTGGAACTGGTTCGCGAGGTGATGACCCGTGGGCAGGGCGACGCGCCCCCGCCGGTGCTGATCTTCGAGGGCGACCGGGGCAGCGGCAAGACGGCCCTGCTGAACGGCCTCGCCGGCCTCCTCGACGGCCGGGTGCCGTACGCGCACATCGACCTGGAGGCCGACGGCCGGACGGGCACCCCGGAGGTGCTGTACGCCCTCGCCTTCCACCTGGGCCGGCCCTGCCCGCTCTACGGCACGCTGCACTTCCCCCGGCTCGCTGTCGGCAAACTGGTGATGGACGACGACACGCTCGACCTGCGGGACCGCGACCGGGCCCGGCAGCAGATCAACGCGCTGCTGCGCGAGCACCGAGGCGTCGACCGGCTGGTGACCACGCTCAGGGAGGGCGCCGGGGACCTGCCCGCCGTCCTGCCGGCCGCCGTGCAGACGCCGGTGCGCCTGTCCACCCGGCTCCTCGCCACGGTCATCCACCGGCTCGCGTCCTGGACGTGGAGCAGCAGGCTCGTCCTCGGCCGGGCGCAGAAGTGGTACGGCACGCAGGGCGGCCCGCGCCCCCGCCCACCGGTCGAGACGCTGATCGACCTGAACCGGTGGCACCGCCGGCCGGGTGAGGCCAACAACGCCCGTCAGCGCGACGAACTGCTCTGGGCGGCGTTCCGCGCCGACCTGACCGCCGGGCTCGGTCGGCGCCTGCGCCGGCCCTGGATGCCGCGCTGCGTCGCGTTGATCGACAACGCCGACACCCGACTCGGGCGACACTTCCTGATCGAGCTGGCGCGCGGACGCGAGACGGTTCAGGACGAGCCGCTGGCCGTGGTGGCGACCAGCCGGGCCCCCTTCCTCGGCCACCTTCCCGAGGCGCAGCAACACCTGCTGGCGGCCGAGGAGTCGCTGCCCACCGGGCGGGACATCGAGCAGCCTCGGCCCCGTTGGGTCCGCTACCCGCTGCCCGCCCTCACCGAGGCGGACGTCGTGCACCGGATGGCGCGGGAACATCCGGATCTGGAACCCCGGATACCACGGCAGATCCAGCAGCTCGGCCAGGGCAACCCGCTGGTGGTGAGCATGCTGCTGACGGCGGCCCGCGAGGTGTCGTCGTGGCCCGAGGGCGGCGAGGAACTGGCCCTCGCGCTGGCCCGGCTGGAACCCGCGCCGGCCGACGACACCGACCGGAGACAGTTCACCGTCGAGGAGCGGCTCATCCGGCACCTGCTCGGTATCCCCGATGCCAACCCGCTCCCGGTCGACGAGATGGACATCCTGACCACCTGCGCCGCCGCCCGGACCGTCGAGCAGGCGACCGCGCTGGCGATGCGCAGCGGGCTGCTCACCGCCGACGGGTACGCCGGCCGGCTCGGCCTCATGTTCGACAGTCTGCGGTCGGCCGATCCCGACGCCGACCCGCCACCGTTGCGCCGGCTGCTGCTCCGTCGGCTCGCGGCCCGCGACCCGGACGGCGGGGACGGCTGGAACCGGGTACACGCGCTCCTGCGGGACGAGTGCCGGGCACGCGACGACCGGACCGGCGAGCGGTACCACGCGTTGGCCCTCGACCAGCTCGAGGAGGTCAGCGGCCAGTTCGCCGCCGAGGTCGGGACGGTACCAGCGGCCGACTGGCTGGCCACGCTGCGGGCCGTCACCCGAGCCCCCACCCGCCGGCCGCACACCGCGCCACCGGCCCAGGAGGCGCACCGCCTCGCCCGGTCGACCGGCGTGGACCCGGAGAGCCGGCTCGGCCGGGTGACCCGACTGGTCGTCGGTCTGCGGCTCGCCGCCGACCCGTTCACCGGCCGGCTCCGGGCCGATCTGCACGACGGGCTCAAGCGCGACTACCGGGCGCTGGCCCTGCACTTTCCCGACGACCAGTCGCTGCTGGTCGCCGAAGCGGACCGACACAAGGGATGGGCGGACCAGTGGCGGTGAGAGAAACAGCCGGCAGCCCGGTGGCCGGCGTTCCCACGGACTTCTTCACTCCCCGGGTACCCCGGTCGCGACGGGTGCTCCGGCTGGCCACGGCCACGGCGGCAGTGGCCGCTCTGGTCGCCGCGTCGGCCCTGGTCGTCAACATCGTGGTCACCTCGTGCGGCAGCCTGCGCTCCGGCCTGACCCGGGTCGGCGGCGAGTGTGTCGGGGTGCTGACCGACGTCGGCGCCCACACCTTCGAGGGCCTCGGTGACGTCCAGCAGAAGATCAGGGAGCAGAACGAGATCGTCCGGGCCAAGTCGGCCGCGGAGAACCAACCGTACGTGCGGGTGGCGCTGCTGTCGCCGATGACCTCCGCGGAGAAGAGTTTCATGTCGAAGGCGCAGGTCCGGCACGCGGTGCAGGGCGCCTACGTCGCACAGGTGCGCGCCAACGGCAGCGACGGCACGAACGACCCGCCCCTGATCGAGTTGGTCCTGGCCAACGTGGGCAGCCGGCAGGAGCAGTGGCGCCGGGTGGTGCGCACCCTGGAGCAGTTGGCGGACGACGAGAACCCGCTGGTCGCCGTCATCGGCATGGGCACCAGCATCGCGGCGACCCGGGACGCCGCCCAGTACCTCGCGGCCTCCGACTCCGGGCTGCCCATGATCGCCGGTGTCGCCACCGCCGATGACTTCCGTGACATCGAGGGCTTCGTCCGTGCCTCACCGAGCGACACCGACTACGTCCTGGCGCTGAACGCCTACCTCCAGACCCGCACGGATCTCCGCAAGGGCATGGTCGTCTTCGACGAGTCGGAGCCGGACCTGTACGTCCGGAGCCTCCTGGCGGCGTACCGCAGGATCCTCAAGGACTACCTGCTGCCCTACGAGCGGTCCTTCGTCGGCGCCGGGGACCCGGGCCAGCGGGCCCGCTTCCTCGAACCGATCGCCACCAGCGTGTGCACCGACCCGAAGCCGGACATGATCCTGTACGCCGGCCGCGTCCTCGATCTGGACGACTTCGTCAACACACTGGCGAGCCGGCAGTGTTTCACGCAGAAGCCCCTGACCATCCTGGTGGGCGCCACCGGACTGACCGTCTCCGACGAGACCGCCGCGCGGATGGCGCAGACCGGGATCACCATCGTCACCGCCGCGTCGGTACACCCCTCCTGGTTCACCGGCGACGCGGTCGTGCCCGCCCCCAAGGGCCTCGCGGCGTTCGTGGAGGCGTTCCGGGCCGCGAGGTTCGGGGACGAGGCAACGCTCACCGACGGCTACGCCCTCACCCACCACGACGCCATGGCGACGGCGGTGACGGCCATCCGGATGGCGAAACGCAGCAAGCTGTCCGCCGCGGACGTGCGCGGGCAGTTGCTCAACCTGAACAAGGACGTGGTGATCCCCTCGGCTGGCGGCGAACTGAGCTACACCACCGGTCGTCGGGCCGACCCGGTGGGCAAGTGGGTGCCGATCACCGTCCTCCCGGCCGGCGCGGCCCCGATCCCGAAGGGGACACCGTTCATCACGGGTTGAGGTCGCCCGGCGCACCGCCGGCAGGGGCGATGTCGTTGACGCAGCGCAGCACCGGCCGGCTGGTCAGTGCGGCCGGGTCCAGCGGCCCGTCGGCCGTCACGGTGAAGGTGGTCGACTCCCCCGGCAGCAGGGTCACCAACGCCCGGTCCACCTGGGCAGACGGGTCGAGTCGGTCCGGGAAGAGGGTCAGGTCGCGCAGCACCGTCCGGGCGGTCACCCGGACCCGCAGGCCATCGCCCGCCGGCTCGACCGCCGCGTCCCACTCCGCCGCCGGCCACCGCGTCTCGCGGTCCTCGGCGAAGAACCACAAGGCCCGCTCCGCGGTGTCACCGGCCGCCGCGACCAGCAGTTCACGGCGGGCCTCGTCCGGCCGCGTCAGCTCCGCCGGCAGCGCCAACACGACGCGGGAGTACGCGGGGACGTCGAGGTCGACCGAGGTCTTCGCTCTCGGCTGCCCGGTGAGGGTGAGCCGGGTGACCGTGGCCGGCGCGGTCCACGCCTGCCCGGTCTCGTTCACCGCGACTAGGGCCAGTCCGCCGTCGCGGGGCTGGACGGTGAGCAGCCGGTCGGCGTACGCCCGGCGCAGCGCGTACCAGAGCGGTTTGCGCCGGCCGTCGCCGTCGACGGCCGACCAGGAGGTCACCGGCCAGCAGTCGTTGAGCTGCCAGACGATGGTGCCGGCGCAGACGTCCCGGTGGGATCGGAAGTGTTCCACCCCGAGTTGGATCGCCCGGGCCTGGTTGAGCTGGGTCAGGTAGTGCCAGTCGTCGAAGTCGGCCGGGGCGGGCAGGTGAGCGTCGAGCCCGCGCTGGAGCTTCAGGTCGCCGTCGATCGCCTTCTGGTGGTGGGCCATGCCCGGGGAGTCGTGCGCCAGCGGCTCGTCCGAGATGGACCGGCGCAGCGTCGCGTACGCCGGGGGCGCCTGGTAGCCGAACTCGGCGACGAAGCGGGGAACGTACTCCCGGTACTTCGTGTAGTCGTCGGTGTTCCAGACGTCCCAGATGTGTGTGGTGCCGTGTGCCGGGTCGTTGGGGTGGATCTCCTCGGTGCCGGACCACGGGCTGCCCGGCCAGTACGCGACGGTCGGGTCCAGTTCCCGCACGATCGCGGGCAGCATCTCGAGGTAGTAGCCCCGACCCCAGGTGCGGCCGTCCAAACACATCTGCCAGCCCCAGTCGTGCCAGCCCCAGATGTTCTCGTTGTTGCCGGTCCAGAGCACCAGCGACGGGTGACCGGCGAGCCGGGCCACCTGCTCGCGTGCCTCCGCCTCGACCTCGCCGCGCAACGGCTCCTCCTCGGGGTACGCCGCGCAGGCGAAGAGGAAGTCCTGCTGTACCAGCAGGCCGAGGGAGTCGGCCAGTTCGTAGAAGTCCGTCGACTCGTACCGGCCACCGCCCCACACCCGGAGCAGGTTGACGTTCGCGTCGACCGCCTGGCCGAAACGCTCGGCGAGCCGCGCCCGGGTGACCCGGTTGGGAAACGCGTCGTCGGGGATCCAGTTCACTCCCTTGACGAAGACCGGCACCTCGTTGACGCGCAGCGTGAACGGGGTGCCGTGCGCGTCGGGGGTGGTGTCCAGCCGAAGCGAGCGGAAGCCGATCCGGCGCGACCGGGTCTCCAGTTCCCGGCCGTCGGGGCCGCGGAGGGTCACGTCGAGGTTGTGCAGGGGCTGGTCGCCGTACCCGACGGGCCACCACAGCGCGGGGTCCGGGACGTCGAGGGTGAGCACGGCGGTCCGCTCGCCGGAGGCGACGGCGACCTCGACGGCGACCCCGGCGACGACCGCGTGCACGGTCAGCGGCGCGTCACCGGCCCGCTCGACCTCGACGTGCAGTTCCACCCGCCCGGTGCCGTCGGCGACAGTCACCAGGGGACGCACGGACGCGAGCCGAGCCGTGGACCAGGCGTGCAGCCCGATCTCCTGCCAGATGCCGGCGGTGACCACCGTCGGCCCCCAGTCCCAGCCGAAGTTGCAGGCGGTCTTGCGGATGAAGTTGAACGGCTCGGGGTACGCGTTCGGCAGTTCACCGAGCCGGTCCTGCTGCGCCTCGGCGTAGCGGTACGGCGAGTCGAACCGGATCGCGAGCGTGTTGTCGCCCGCACGCAGCAGCGACCGGACGTCGAACCGGTAGGAGCGGTGCTGGTTCTCGGTGCGCCCGACCTCGGTGCCGTTGACGGTGACCGTGGCGACCGTGTCCAGGCCGACGCAGACCAGGTCGATCCGGTCGTCGTCGCCCGGTTGCCAGCCGAAGGTGGTCTCGTAGCTCCAGTCGGTGCGCCCGATCCAGGTGAGCCGGTTCTCGTTGTCGTCGAGGTACGGGTCGCCGATGAGGCCGGCGGCCAGCAGGTCGGTGTGCACGCAACCGGGCACGGTCGCCGGCACCGCCGAGCCGGCGATGTCCGGCGGCACCGGTGCACCCGGTACGGCCCGCAGCGTCCAGCCGTCGTGCAACGTCCGGTGGGTCACGATTTCACCGCACCTTCCATGATCCCGCGGACGATCTGTCGGCCGCCGATGAACAGCATGATCAGTAGTGGCACGGTGGCGATGAACGCACCGGCGAGCACCCGCCGGTAGATCACGTAGTTGCCACTGGCCAGGTCGGAGATGGCGACCATCGAGGTGGGGTAGTCGCTGCCGCTCAGTGTGATCAGCGGCCACTGGAAGTCGTTCCAGGTGGCGACGAAGGTGAGCAGCCCGAGCACGGCCAGGGCCGGGCGGATCGCCGGCAGCACGATGTTCCAGTAGACGCGCATCGTGGAGGCGCCGTCGACCCGGGCCGACTCGACCAACTCGTCGGGTACCGAGTTGACGATGAACTGTCGCATGTAGAACACGCCGAACGCGGTGACCAGGCCCGGTGCGATGACGGCGAGCAGGGTGCCGTTCCAGCCGAGCTTGCCCATCACGATGTACAGCGCCACGATGCCGAGCTGGTTGGGCACGGTCAGGGTGAGCACCACGAAGAGCATCAACGCGTTGCGGCCGGCGAACCGCAGCTTGGCGAAGGCGAACCCGGCCAGCGAGCAGAAGAACAGCACCGAGGCGGTCACCACGACGGAGACGATGACGCTGTTGACCATCGAGGCGGCGAAGAAGACGTCCTGGAGGGAGAAGACCTCCTCGACGTTGGTCATGAACCGGTCGCCGGGAACCACCGCGGGTGGCAGCTTGGCCAGCGCCTCGTCGTTGCTGGTGGCGATGACGAACATCCAGTACAGCGGGAAGACCGCGAAGAGCATGGTGACGGCGAGCAGCAGGTACGTTCCGGCCCCGGCCGGGGTGTCCTGCGGCGCCCGGCCCATCAGGGCCGGGCGGTTGCGCCGTACCGGGGCGGCGGGGCGCGGCGGGGCGACGGCGGTCATCTGCGACCTCCCGAGAGACGGTTGGTCAGCAGCGTGTTGATGCCGGCGACGACCAGGATGATCAGGAACAGCGCCCAGGACATCGCGGCGGCGTAGCCGAGGTTGAGGTCCTTCCAGCCGACCTTGTAGATGAGCTGCGCGATGGTCTGCCACTCACCGTTCGGGCCGCCGGTGGCGGTCTGCGCGTTCGGGTCGAACAGCATCGGTTCGGTGAAGAGCTGGAGACCGCCGATGGTGGAGAGCACCACGGTGAACACGATGATCGGCTGGATCATCGGCACGGTGATGCGCCAGAGTTGCCGCCACGGGCCGGCGCCGTCGATCGCCGACGCCTCGTAGACGTCGCGCGGGATGGACTGCATGGCGGCCAGGTACAGCAGGGCGTTGTAGCCGATCCACTTCCAGTTCACCATAGTGGCGATGGCGATCCAGGAGTGGGTCTTGTCGGCCCGCCAGTCGATCGGGGCCTCCGGGCTGCCGTAGCCGAACAGACCGAGCGCCCAGTTGGCCATGCCGAAGTCGCGGGAGAAGAAGACGCTGAACACCATCGACGAGGCGACGATCGGCGTCACGTACGGCAGCAGCATGCCGACCCGCCACCAGGTCTGCAGGCGCAGCTTGCGGTTCAGCAGCGAGGCCACAATCAGGGCGAGCAGCAGTTGCGGCACTGACGAGAGCAGGAAGATGCCGAAGGTGTTGTAGAGCGCGTTCCAGAAGTCCTCGTCGCCGAAGAGCCGGGTGAAGTTCTCCACGCCGGCCCAGTACGGCAGCGTGGGGTCGTCCAGCCGGTAGTTACGCAGCGCGACCACACCGTTGAAGATCAACGGGAACAACCCGAAGAGGATGAAGAGCAGGAAGAACGGCGCGATCAGCAGGTACGGCATGTAGCGCATGTCGAAGCGGTACAGCCGGTTGCGCCAGGACAGCCGCCGCTCGGCGGCTCCGGAGCCGCCGCGTCCGGGGGCGGCTCCACGGCCCGACGCGGGCGCGGCACGGGTGGTGGACATGGGAAACGCTCCAGGGCCGAGAGGTGAGGGGGCGCGGGTGGTACGGGTGCCCACCGGCCTCCGGCGGGCGTCGGGATGCGGCTCACGGCCGGTGGCGGAGCGGGTTGGTCCCGCTCCGCCACCGGTCACCGGAAAGCGTCAGGACGTGGCGACCTTCTCGGCTTCCTTGACCGTCTCGGCCCAGGCGGCGTCCGGCTTCAGGGTCTTGTTCTCCACCCGGCGGATGACGTTCTCCACCGCGACCCGGGTCGGGCCGTTCTTCTTGCCCAGGTACTGCGGGGTCAGGCCCTGCGCCATCGTGGGGAAGATCTGGCCGACCGGGGCGCCACTGAAGAACGGGTTCTTGAACTCGGTGATCGCCGGGTCGGTGTAGAGCGCCGGTTGCGAGGGCAGGTTGCCGACCTTCTTGAAGATCTCGACCTGCTGCTCCGGCTGGACGAGCCACTCCAGCAGTTTGTAGGCCTCGTCGGCGTGCTTGGTCTGCTTGGGGATGGTCAGGAAAGATCCGCCCCAGTTGCCGCCACCGCCGGGCACCGCCGCGATGTCCCACTTGCCCTCGGTGCCGGGGGCGGTCTGCTGGATGTGACCGAGCATCCACGCCGGGCAGGCGAGCACGGCGAAGGCGCCGCTGGTGAAGCCCTTGTCCCAGTCGGCCTGGAAGCTGACCAGGTTGGCCGAGATGCCGGCCTGGATGGCCTTGACCGTGTAGTCGAAGGCGACCTTCGGACCCTGCTCCATCTGGAGCTGATCCTGGTCGTTGTAGAAGCCGACCGGCTGCTGACCCAGGATCGGGTTGAACAGGTTGGTGCCCGCGTCGATGAACTTCTTGTTGGTCTTGGTGGTGTACTGCTGACCGACCTCGATGAACGTGTCCCAGGTGGGCCAGAGCGCGGAGACCTGGTCCCGGTCGGTGGGCAGCCCGGCCGCCTTGAACAGGTCCGTCCGGTAGCACATGGCCAGGCCGCCGACGTCGGTGCCGAGGCCGATCTGGGTCTTGCCGTCGGCCGACAGCGACTGCTTCCACTTCCACGGCAGGTACTTGCTCTCGTAGGAGCCGGCGCCCTTGTCGAGCAGGTTGACGAACTTGTCGGACTGGCTGCGGAACTGGACCATGAAGCCCTCGTCGACGGCCGCGATGTCGGCCGCCCCGTTGCCCGCGACCAGCTTCTTCTGCAGGTCCTCGTGCTGGGCGTTGTACTCGCCGGAGTTGAGCTGGATGCGGATGTTGGGGTTGGCGGCCTCGTACTTGGCCTTCAGGTCCTGCAGCCCGAAGTCGCCCCAGAAGTTGATCTTCAACGTGACGACACCTCCGGAGCTGGAGTCGCCGGTGCTGCTCCTACCACTGCAACCGGCGACCATGAGCAGGCCGACGGCACCCGCGGTCGCCGCGCGGGCCCAGTGCCTCCAGGACCGTTTCATGCCATCCTCCGCACCATGTGGAAACGCTCTCGACATCGAGAAACGTCGACTGAACCGGGTAAGTGAGGCCACCGTACGGGCCACCCCTTGCACTGTCAACGGTCGATCACCGCCGCAGCCGACCGGCAGTCTGGGGCCGGAAGGCGGAGAGCACGACCATGCGCGGTTGAGCGCTCTTTTGTGCACGGTGAGACCCAGCTGGCGGGCTGCGGCAGCCCGCACAGGCCGTACGCTTAACCGTGCAAGCAGCCCCAGGGTGAACGGGTTTCGCAGCCGTCGCCCCATGATCACCACCGATCACCGGGGCGCGGTAGCGTGGGGGCGGCCGGTCGACCGGCGCCCTGGACCGGCCGCAGGGCCGTTGAGTAGTTGAGGAGCACGCCGGTGAAGCGGCCGACCATCGCCGACGTCGCCCGACGCGCCGGGGTGTCCAAGGGCGCGGTGTCGTACGCGCTGAACGGACAACCCGGCGTCTCGGAGGCCACCCGCCAACGAATCCTGGCCATCGCCGCCGAGATCGGCTTCAGCCCCAGCAGCGCCGCCCGCGCCCTCTCCGGCGCCACCGCGAACGCGGTGGGCCTGGCCCTCTGCCGACCGGCCCGGACACTGGGCATCGAACCGTTCTTCATGGAGCTGATCAGCGGCGTCGAGGCGGAGCTCTCCGCCCGGTCGTACGCGCTGACCCTTCAGGTGGTGGCCGACCCGGAGGCGGAGATCGCGGTCCACCGGCGCTGGTGGGCCGAGCGGCGGGTGGACGGCGTCTTCGTCTGCGACCTGCGCACCGATGATCCCCGCATCCCCGCGTTGGAGACGCTGCAACTGCCGGCCGTGGTGATCGGTGGTCCCGGCCACACCGGAAACCTGACCAGCGTCTGGTCCGACGACGCGGCGGCGCTGGTGGAGACCGTGGAGTACCTGGTCGCGCTGGGACACCGCCGGGTCGCCCGGGTGGGTGGACTGCCCGCACTGCTGCACACCGAGATCCGCACCGACGCGTTCGACGAGGTGTGCCGGCGGCTCGGGCTCGACACGGCGGTCACCGTCTGGTCGGACTACACCGGCGAGGAGGGTGCCCGGGCCACCCGGCGGCTGCTCAGCTCCGCCACCCGCCCGACGGCGATCATCTACGACAACGACGTGATGGCGATCGCCGGGCTCTCGGTGGCGCAGGAGATGGGACTCACCGTCCCGGGCGACCTGTCGATCGTGGCCTGGGACGACTCCCCGCTCTGCCAGCTCGTGCATCCGCCGTTGACCGCGCTCGGGCGGGACATCCCGGCGTACGGCGCGCACGCCGCCCGGCAACTGCTCGCGGTCATCGCCGGCCAGCCGGCGACCGGGCTCCAGGACGAGACGGCGCATCTCACCCCGCGCGGCAGCACCGCCCCGCCCCGGGAGAGGTGAACCGGTTAAGCGCGCAGGGCGCCTGCGCGTGGATCAGCGGGACGCCGACGGGAACTCCGCGAAGAACGCCTCCACCCGCTCGGCGGTGGCCGGGCGAGCCAGGGCGAATCCCTGGCCGTACCGGCACCCGGCCCGATAGGCCCGGTCGACGTCGGCGTCGGACTCCAACTCCTCCCCCACCACCGCGAGGCCGAGCCGCTCGCCCAGGCTCACCACCACGTCGATCATCGGCCGGCCCGGCCCGTCCGGCGCCGCCACCAGGTGCGGCCGGACCTTGAGCAGGTCGATCGGGAGCCGACGGAGCTGGGCCAGGGATGCCTGCTCGGCCCGGAACCCGTCCAGGGCGGTCCGCACCCCCAGCGAGCGCAATCCGGCCAGCCGGGCCACCACCGTGGGCAGGTCGGTGCCGAGGCGGTGCTCGGCGACCTCGACCACCAGTCGGTCGGCCGGCACGCCGTGGGCGGTCAGGACCGCGGCCACCCCGGGGATGAACTCCGGCGCCAGCAGCTCCCGCGGTGTCACGTTGACCGCCATCCAGAGCCGCCGACCCCCGGCCGACCATTCGGCGAGTTGCCGGCAGGCCCGCTCCAGCACCCACCGGCCCAGCTCACCGACGAGACCCAGATCCTCGGCCACCGGCAGCAACTCGGCCGGCAGCACCGTGCCCAGGGCCGGGTTGCGCCAGCGCAGCAGCGCCTCCGCTCCGACCGGCAGTCGGTCTTCCAGCCCGAGCACCGGCTGGAAAACCATGTCCAGCTCGCCCCGGGCGACCGCACCCGGCAGCTCCCGTTCCAGGTCCAGCCGGCGGACCAACTGCTCCTCCAGGTAGGCGTCGTACCACTCCACCCGGTTGTGACCGAGCTGCGCGGCCCGCCGCCGGGCCAGGTCCGCCTGACGCAGCGCGTCCTCGGGACCGGCCGTGGCCAGTTCCGCCAGCCCGACACCGACCCGCAACCGGATCATCTCCCCGGCCACCAGGCAGGGCTCGGCCAGCGCGGTCACCAGCCGGCTGCCCAGCGCGTACGCCGGTACCGGCCCGAGGTCGCTGACCACGGCGAACTCCTCCGCGGCGACGCGGGCCACCAGGTCGTGCGGGCCCACCACGTCGCGCAGCCGGCGGACCGCGGCACGCAGCACCGTCTCCCCGGCCGTCGACCCGGACCGCTCCCCGACCGCACTCAGACCGTGCAGGTCGATCAGGAGCAACGCCCCCGGCTTCGGCCGCCGTTCGGCCAGCACCCGGACCAGTTCCAGGCGGTTGGCCAGGCCGGTGCTCTGGTCCACCGCGGCGAGCCGGTGCAGTTCCCGCTCCAACCGGCGACGCTCACCGATGTCGCGTACGTGCAACACCAGCGCGTCGACCTCGGGAATCGCGCGCTGGTCGCTCACCGTGGCCTCCGTCTCCCGCCAGCCACCGTCGCCGGTGCTCATCCGGGCCACCAACAGCGCCGGCCGAGCGTCGGCCGGGGCGGCGAGCCCGGCCAGCGCCGCGGGGACGTCCTCGGGATGCAGCAGGTCGGCGAGGGGTCGCCCGCGTACCTCGTCGTCACGCAGCCCGAACCAGCGCGGCCCGGCCGCGGAGAGCCACCGCACCCGCAGCTCGTCGTCGAGGATCAGGATCAGGTCACGGGCACCGGCGATCAGCGCCCGGAAGTGCGCCTCCCGGGCGGCCAGCCGCCGGGCCTGGTCCCGGTTGTCCGCCGCGGTGATCAGCTCCCGGCCGATCAGCGGCGGAACCACCGCCAGCCCGAGCAGCACGGCGGTCGGGGTGAAGTGGCCGACGGCCCACAGATGGTGCCCGGCGGCGAGAGCCGCCACGGCGGCCGGGGCGGTCACCCGCGGCCAGGCCGGGGCGGGCCCGTCACCGTGCGGCGGGTCGCCGGCCGCCACCCGGGTCGCGCCGGCGGCGGTGAGCAGCACGCCGGCCACCAGGAACGGCACCATCGTGAGGCTGGCCTGCGGCGGCACCGGATAGCTCGACAGCACCACCAGATCGGCCAGCCCGACCAGGGTGGCCGCCGCGCCGACCCGACACAGCGCCGCGCCGGGCCGACGCCGCCGATCGGCGAGCGCGCTCACCAACAGGGCGGCCAGCCCCACCGCGCCGCCCACCGTGACCAGCCGGACCAGCACCGGGACCTCGCCCGGCGGGAGCAGCACCCAACCGGCGAAGACCAGGGCGGTGCCGAGACCGGCCATGTCGACGGCGCGGCGCAGCCGGGCCCGGGCGGTCAGCCGGGTGTGCCCGGGAAGGGTGAGCAGGCCGCCGGCGTAGCCGACGGCCATGGCGAGCAGGCCGGCGGTGGCCACCTGCGGGTGTTGCGGCGGGGCGGACAGCGGCAGAACGGCCACGGTCAGGCCGACCACCAGGACGGCGGCGTCCAGTTGGGCGGCGGCCCGCCGGCACCGCCGGGCCCGCCGGCCACGAACGCCGACGGCCGCCAGCCGGGACAGCCGGATCCCGGCCAGGGCGCAGCCCAACGCGCCGGAGAGCGTGGCGGCGGCCAGCGGCGGGAGCACGCCGGCCAGTGCGGCCACCGCCAGCATCGTGGTCGCTCCCAGCAGGGCGGCCAGCGCGGGCGAGGGACGACGGACGAGGTACGGAAGTGGCACGGCGGGCGCCTTCGTGAGGGGGACACGGGGCGGTGCGGCGATGCGTGACAGCGACGGATATCCGACACACGTCACACCGTGGAACGAGCCCCACCCGCCCGGGTTACGCTCCGCCAGATGTGACCCGCACCACTTGACAGTGAGCCACGGCCGCCGGCCACCCGCCCACCCGGTCCGACTCCTCAGAGGGGTGGGATCATCGGGGGGTGAGTCGCGCCGACACGATCCGCTTCCGACACCACCAGGCCATCCTGGCGGCGGCCATCGTCGCCGTCGTCGGCGCGCTGCCGCTGGCCACCGCGGCCTGGTACCTGGTGCCGGTGCTGCTCGTGCCGCTGGCCGTCGTGGTCTGGGCGTGGCGGGCCGGCACCGATGCCGACGCGGGCGAGCTACGGGTACGCGCCCTCGTCGGCGAGCGTCGCATCCGGTGGGACCAGATCGTCGAGCTCGCCGCCGACCCGCGCGGACGGGCGGTCGCCCGCCTCGACGACGGGCAGCAGATCGCCCTGCCCGCGGTACGCGGCACCGATCTGCCCCGGCTCGTGTCGGTGACCGGGCAGCACCTGCCCGACGCCGGCTGACCGGCGCTCAGTAACCCTCGACCACCCGATTGCGCAGCGGCTCCCCCGCCACGAACCGGCGCAGCTGCTCCCCGACCAGGCGGTACGCCCGGGGCAGCAGCCCGCGCACCGAGCCGGCGACATGCGGGGTCAACAGTACGTTCGGCAGCTCCCAGAGCGGATGCCCGGCCGGCAGCGGCTCCGGGTCGGTCACGTCCAGCGCGGCCCGCAGCCGACCTCGGGACAGCTCGGCGACCAGCGCGTCCGTCCGGGCCACCGGACCGCGTGCGGCGTTCACCAGCAGTGCCCCGTCCGGCATCGCCGCCAGGAACCGCTCGTCGACCATTCCCCGGGTCGCGTCGGTCAGTGGCACCAGCAGTACCACCACGTCGGCCGTGGGCAGCAGCCGCGGCAGATCCCGCACGGCGTGCACCCCTTCGGCGGGGCGGGCGGTCCGGGCGACCAGGGTGAACTCGACGTCGAACGGGGCCAGCCGGGCCCGGACCGCCGCGCCGATCGAACCCGCGCCGACGATCAGTACCCGCTTCCCGGCCAGCTCGTCGGTCGGCGCGACATCGCCGTACACCCACTCGCCGCGGGCCTGCGCGCGGATCATCGTGGGAAAGGCCCGCAGCTGGGCCAGGATCGCGGTGACCACCCACTCGGCGGTGCTGCTGTCGTGCACACCCCGCGCGTCGCAGAGCGTCACGCCCTCCGGCACCCGATCCACCCAGACCTCCGCTCCGGCGGAGAGGAGCTGCACCACCGCCACGTCGGGCAGCCGCGCCAGCATCGCCGTGGTCTCCCCGACGGCCAGGAACGGCGGCACCCAGAACCGGACGCCCGCCGGGTCCGACGGCGGCGCCGCCGAGTCCGTCCAGGGTTCGACGGTGACGCCCAGGGGCACCTCGCCGAGCAGTTCGACGCCGGCCGGGTGGGGGATCCATACCTTCACGACCGCCGACCTTAGCGGTCCCGGCGCGCTCGGGCAGGCCGGATCGCGGGCTAGGCTGGGCCGGGTGAGCGCCCGTCTCCCGTATCCCCGCACCGGCCGCCGACGCGCGGCGCTGGTCGCCTCCTGCACGTCGCTGCTGCTGGTCGCCGCCGGATGCAGCTTCGGCCCCCCGGAGCCGGACCCGGCCGGCGAGCCGCCCAACCTGCCCACCCCGTCGGTCAGCGCCAGCCCCGGCGGCGCCGGCCAGCAGGTCGTCGCCACCACGCTGGCCAAGGGGCTGCGGGTGCCGTGGGCCATCGCCTTCCTGCCCGACGGTGGGGGTCTGGTGACCGAACGGGACAGCGGCCGGATCCTCAAGATCGGCCCGGAGTCCGGACCGGACGGGCTGCGGGTCGCCCCGGTACAGACCATTCCGGACGTGGCCGCCGGCGGCGAGGCGGGGCTGCTGGGCATCGCCGTCTCCCCGTCGTACGACAGGGACGAGACGGTCTTCGTCTACTACACCACGCAGCAGGACAACCGGGTCGCGAAGCTCAAACTGGGCGGGCGGCCGACGCCGATCCTCACCGGCATTCCGAGAGCGCGCACCCACGACGGCGGAGGGCTCGCCTTCGGGCCCGACGGGCAACTCTACGTGAGCACCGGCGACGCCGGCGCCCCCGACGCCGCCCAGGACCGCGCCAGCCTCGGCGGCAAAATCCTGCGGATCACCACGGACGGCAGACCCGCCCCCGGCAACCCGTTCCCCGGCTCGCCGGTCTGGTCGCTGGGCCACCGCAACGTGCAGGGCCTCGCCTGGGACGCGGGCAAGCGGATGTACGCCACCGAGTTCGGCCAGAACACCTGGGACGAGATCAACCGGATCAACGCCGGGGGCAACTACGGCTGGCCGGTCGTCGAGGGCCAGGCCGACAACGGGCAGTACGTCGACCCGATCGCGCAGTGGCGCACCGCGGAAGCGTCCTGCTCCGGTCTGACCTCGGTCCAGCGGCTGCTGGTCGCCGCCTGCCTGCGCGGCCAGCGGCTCTGGGTGCTCGAGCTGACCGACACCGGCACCGTGCTCGGCCAGCCCCGCGAGCTGCTCGGCGGCCGGTACGGCCGGCTCCGCGCGGCGGCCGCCGCACCCGACGGCTCGGTGTGGGTGTCCACCTCCAACCACGATGGACGCGGTCGCCCGACCCCGGAGGACGACCGGCTGCTACGGCTGGTCTTCGCCGACGGGGGCGCCGGGCGGAGCTGATCCACTCCGGCAGGCCGCCGAAAGAGTCCCACTCCGTCGGGTTTGCCAAGATCCATCATCGGGCAGGTCAGAATCTCAGCATGGACGGTCAGGAGAACGAGCAGCGCGGGCCGCAGGACGACACCTCCCCGGCCCGACGCGAGCGTGCCCGATGGCCCCGGATCCGCAGGGCCGCCCGGTCGGGCCTCACCCGGCGGACGGGTGTGGTCGCCGCTGTACTGCTGGTCGCCCTCGTCGGCGCGGTGATCGGAGTGCTGGCCGGCGGCCGGGTCTACACCGACATCGGGCCGTTCCGGGCCGACCTGACGCTCACCCCGGCGGTCGACGGCCACACCACCGTCGACATCCCGCCGCTGGGCGCCCTGCAACTGGACAGCCACGACGGGCCGACCCACCTCACCGTCGGCCTGGGGGCGCTCGACCAGCGCAAGACGGAGGCGTTGATCGATGATCCGGCGAGTATCAGCCGGGCCAGCCACTCCGCCGTCGCCGACGTCCGCAACGGCGTGATCCGGCTCGCCCTGCGCACCCTCGGCGCGGTCGTGCTGGTCACCCTGGTGCTGGCCGCGCTGATCTTCCGGAATGTGCGGCGGACCGCCTGGTCGGCGGGGCTCGCCCTGGCCGTCACGGCCGGGAGTCTGGGGCTGGCCGCCGGCAGCCTGCGCCCGGAGTCGATCGAGGAGCCACGGTACGAGGGGCTGCTGGTCAACGCCCCGGCCGTGGTGGGTGACGCGCGGCGGATCGCCAACGACTACACCAAGTACGCCGAGCAGCTGCAACGCGTGGTGGCCAACGTCAGCAAGCTCTACACGACGGTGTCCGCGCTGCCGGTCTACGAGCCCGCGCCGGACACCACCCGCGTGCTGCACGTCTCCGACATGCACCTCAACCCCACCGGTTGGCAGCTGATCCGCACGGTGGTGGAGCAGTTCGACATCGACGTGGTGATCGACACCGGTGACCTCACCGACTGGGGCAGCGAGCCGGAGGCGTCGTACGTCGGCTCCATCGGTCTGCTGAAGAAGCCGTATGTCTACATCCGGGGCAACCACGACTCGGTCCGCACGGCGGCGGCGGTGGCCCGTCAGCCCAACGCGATCGTGCTCAACAACTCGATCACCTCCGTGGCCGGGCTGACCATCGCCGGGATCGGCGACCCACGGTTCACCCCCGACAAGGAGACCTCGCCGGCCGGCAGCGGGTTGACCAGGGAGGTGGCCGACCAGGTCATCGGGACCGGCGAGCAGCTCGCCGAGACGGTACGGCAGTCGCCCCGGCCGGTGGACATCGCCCTCGTGCACGATCCGGCCTCGGCGGGCCCGCTCTCGGGAGCCTGCCCGCTGGTGCTCGCCGGGCACACCCACGACCGGCAGGTGTCGAAGCTACCTGAGGTCTCCGGCCAGCAACCCACCCTACTGATGGTGGAGGGCTCCACGGGCGGTGCCGGGCTGCGTGGGCTGGAGCACGAAAAGCCGACCCCACTGTCGATGAGCGTGCTCTACTTCGACCCGCAGAAGCGACTCCAGGCGTACGACGACATCACCGTCGGCGGCACCGGGCAGGCTCAGGTCAACCTGGAGCGGCACGTCGTCCGCGATCCCGTGAAGGGCCCGGACGTCCCGGTCACCCCGACCCCGACCCGAGGCCCCACGGAGTCACCCTCTCCGGGGGCGACCTCGTCCGGCCGGGTGCCGGTCAGCCCCGGGCCACCCAGCCCGACCCGCTGACGTCGCGGAGGCCGCCGTCGGGTTCGACGGCGGCCTCCGCGACCGGGTTCGCCTACTCAGCTCTGGACGCCGAGGCGCTCCAGGATCAACTCACGGACGGTCTTCGCGTCGGCCTGGCCACGGGTGGTCTTCATGACCGCGCCGACCAGCGCGCCCGCCGCCGCGACCTTGCCGCTGCGCACCTTGTCGGCGACGTCCGGGTTGGCCACGATCGCCTCGTCGACGGCGGCGGTGAGCGCGCCGGTGTCGGAGACCACCTCAAGGTTTCGGTTGTTCATGATCTCGGTCGGCGAGCCCTCGCCGCCCACCACGCCCTCCAGGACGACCCGGGCCAGCTTGTCGTTGAGCTTGCCGGCGTCCACCAGGCCCTGCAGCTCGGCCACCTGCGACGGGGTGGCCCCGACGTCGGCCAGTTCGATACCGGCCTCGTTGGCCCGCCGGGACAGCTCACCGAGCCACCACTTGCGGGCGGCGGCCGGGGTGGCACCCGCGGCGACGGTGGCCTCGATCAGCTCGACCGCGCCGGCGTTGAGCACCGACTGCATGTCCAGGTCGGACAGACCCCACTGGAGCTGGAGCCGGCGGCGGTGCAGCCGGGGCAGCTCCGGCAGGGCGGCCTTGAGCTCGGCCACCCACGCGGCGTCCGGGGCGAGCGGCACCAGGTCCGGCTCCGGGAAGTACCGGTAGTCGGTGGCGGTCTCCTTGGACCGACCCGGGGTGGTGTCGCCGCTGTCCTCGTGGAAGTGCCGGGTCTCCTGGGTGATCCGCCCGCCGGCGTCGAGGACCGACGCCTGGCGCAGCATCTCGGAGCGCACAGCCCGCTCGACCGAACGCAGCGAGTTGACGTTCTTGGTCTCGGTGCGGGTGCCCCACTCCTGACCCGGCCGGTTAAGCGAGGTGTTGACGTCGCAGCGCAGCGACCCCTCCTCCATCCGGACGTCGGAGACGCCCAGGGAGCGGATCACGTCGCGCAGCTCGGTGACGTACGCCCGGGCGACCTCCGGCGCCAGCGCACCGGTGCCGGGGATCGGCTTGGTGACGATCTCGACCAGCGGGATGCCGGCCCGGTTGTAGTCGACCAGCGACTCGGTCGCACCGTGGATCCGGCCGGTGGCACCGCCGACGTGCAGCGTCTTGCCGGTGTCCTCCTCCAGGTGCACCCGTTCGATGCCGATCCGCACGGTTTCGCCGTTCACCTCGACGTCCAGGTAGCCGTCCACGCAGAGCGGCTCGTCGTACTGGCTGATCTGGAAGTTCTTCGGCATGTCCGGATAGAAGTAGTTCTTCCGGGCAAACCGGCACCACTCGGCGATCGAGCAGTTCAACGCCAGACCGATCCGGATCGTCGCCTCGATGGCCGCCTTGTTCGCCACCGGCAGCGAGCCGGGCAGACCCAGGCAGACCGGGCAGACCCGGGTGTTCGGCTCGCCCCCGAAGTCGGTCGGGCAGCCGCAGAACATCTTGGTGTTCGTGCCCAGCTCGACGTGGGTCTCCAGGCCGATCACCGGCTCGTAGCGCGCGACGACGTCGTCGTACGCGGGCAGTGTCGTGGTCATCGGTGCTCCTGCCTCACAGTGCCGGTGGGGTGAACGTGCCGACCGCGGACTCCAGCGCGGCGGCGACCCGGTACATCCGGTCGTCCGCCATCGTCGGGGCCATCACCTGCAGACCGACCGGCAGCCCCTCGGAGAGGCCGCAGGGCACCGAGATGCCCGGGCCGCCATACAGGTTGGTCGGGATGGTGTACAGGTCCGCCAGGTACATCTGGTACGGGTCTGAGGTGCGCGCCCCCAGCGGGAACGCCACGAACGGGGTGGTCGGCGAGATCAGCGCGTCGACCTGCGTGAACGCGGCGGTGAAGTCCCGGGTGATCAGGGTACGGACCTTCTGCGCCTGCCCGTAGTAGGCGTCGTAGTAGCCCGAGGAGAGCGCGTACGTGCCGATCATGATGCGTCGCTTGACCTCGGGGCCGAAGCCGGCCTCGCGGGTCAGCGACATGACCTCCTCCAGTGAGCGGTTGCCGTCGTCACCGACCCGCAGGCCGAACCGGACGCCGTCGAAGCGGGCCAGGTTCGACGAGCACTCGCTGGGGGCGATCAGGTAGTAGGCCGGCAGCGCGTACCGGAAGTGCGGGCAGGACACCTCGACGATCTCAGCGCCCAGCTTGGTCAGGGTGTCGACCGCCTCGCGGAACGCGGCCGTGACGCCCGGCTCCGCACCCTCGCCGGTGAACTCCTTCACCACGCCGAGCTTCACCCCGGTGAGGTCGCCGGTCGCCCCGAGCTTCGCCGCCGCCACCACGTCCGGCACCGGAGCCGGGATCGAGGTCGAGTCGCGCGGGTCGTGCCCGCCGATGACCTCGTGCAGCAGGGCCGCGTCGAGCACCGTACGGGCGCACGGGCCCGGGGTGTCCAGCGACGACGAGAACGCCACCAGGCCGTAGCGGGAGGTGCCGCCGTAGGTGGGCTTCGCGCCCACCGTGCCGGTGACCGCGCCGGGCTGACGGATCGAGCCGCCGGTGTCCGAGCCGATCGACAGCGGCGCCTCGTACGCGGCCAGCGCGGCGGCGCTGCCGCCGCCGGAGCCGCCCGGGATGCGGTCGGTGTCCCACGGGTTGCGGGTCGGGCCGTACGCGGAGTATTCCGTGGAGGAGCCCATGGCGAACTCGTCCATGTTGGTCTTACCGAGCATCACCGTACCGGCGGCACGCAGCCGCTTGACGATGGTCGCGTCGTACGGCGGACGCCAGCCCTCCAGGATCTTCGACCCGACGGTGGTCGGCACCCCCCGGGTGGCGAGCACGTCCTTGACCGCGACCGGCACGCCGGCCAGCGGGCCCAACTCGTCGCCGGCGGCCCGGCGCTCGTCGACCGCGCGGGCGGCGGCGAGGGCGCCGTCGGTGTCGACGTGCAGGAAGGCGTTGATCCGCCCGTCCACGGCGGCGATCCGGTCCAGGTGGGCCTGCGTCACCTCGACGGCGGAGGCGTCGCCGGAGGCGACGAGACCGGCGATCTCGCTCGCGGTCAGTCTGGTCAGGTCGGTCATGAAGCCACATCCTCGTCCAGGATCCGCGGTACGCGGAACCGCTGCTCCTCGGCGTCGGGGGCACCCGACAGCGCCTCCTGCGGGGTCAGCCCGGGCACCACCACGTCCTCCCGCAGGACGTTGGTCAGCGGCACCGAGTGGGAGGTCGGCGGAATGTCCGCCGCGGCGACCTCACCCACCTGGGCGACCGACTGGAGGATCACGTCGAGCTGGCCGGCGAAGATGTCCAGCTCCTCCTCGGTGACGGCGAGCCGCGACAGTCGCGCGAGGTGCGCGACCTCCTCGCGGGAGATGGCGGCCATCGGTGCCCCCTTCGTGGCTGTCCTGACTGCGTCTGCGTGTGCCGACCGCGCGGTCACGGTGTGGATGACGCGCGGTGACCGGAGCGAGTCTATTGGCCTGCGGTCGCGATGCCGCCCCCGACTCCCCCTCCGCCGGCCGGACGCACCGGGCGGTACCGGGACAGCCAGGTGGCCAACTCCTCGGCCGGCATCGGCCGGGCGTGGAACCAGCCCTGCGCCACGTCGCAGCCGGCGGCGTGCAGCAGCCGCCAGGTCCGCTCGTCCTCCACACCCTCGGCGACCACCCGCAGCCCCAACGCGCCGGCCAACTCGATCATCGACCGGACCACCGCCGCGTCGTCGGGATGGTCGGCCATCCCGAGGACGAACGAGCGGTCCACCTTGACCTCGGCCAGCGGCAACCGCCGCAGGTGCTGCAAGGACGAGTAGCCGGTGCCGAAGTCGTCCAGCGAGATGGCCACCCCGAGCCGGTGCAGCCGGGTGATGGTGGTGAGCACCCGCCGGGGGTCGGCCATCAACGCGCCCTCGGTGATCTCCACCTGGAGGCGTTCGGGGTCGACCCCGAAGCGGGAGAGCCGCTCGGCGATCCGGTCGGCGATCTCGCCGGTGTGCAGGTCGCGGACGCTGACGTTGAGCGAGGCCCGCAGGGTGATCCCGGCCGCCGTCCACTTCGCCAACTGTTCCACCACGTCGTCGACCACCCGCCGGGTGAGCAGGCGCATCACCGCGCTCTGCTCGGCGAGGCGGATCAGTTCACCGGGGTCGACCATGCCACGGCGCGGGTGCCGCCACCGCAGCAGCGCCTCGACGCCGACCACCTCGCCGGTGGCTATGGCGATCTGCGGTTGGTAGTACATCGTGATGGCGCCGACCGCCGCCGCGTCGTCCCCGGCCGACCCGGCACCGGCCGGCGGGTCGGCCGATGTGGGCAGCCCGGAGACCGGCCGGATGGTGCGGGGCCGGATCGGGTCCGCCCCGTGCAGGATCCGGTCGAGCAGTTCGTCCGGGTGCGCCGGGCCGCCGCGGGGACGACGGCGCAACGGCCACCACCGGCCCGCGCCGGCCGGCGGCTGCGTCGAGGTGGCCAGCCGGGACGGCAACGCGGCCCCGTCACCACCCCGCACGGTCCGCCCGGCCGCCGGTCCCGCATCGAGTACGCGGCGCAGGTCGGCCAGCAGCGCCAGCCGCTCGGCGGAGTGGTGGTCGGACTCGGCGGCGTACACGGCGACCGTGTCGTTGCGCTGCTTGGCGTCGTACATCGCCACGTCGGCGTGGCGCATCAGGGTGGTGTGGTCCTCGCCGTGCTCGGGGAAGAGAGCGATGCCGATGGAGGCGCCCACGTCCAGCGGCAGCCCGTCCAGAGGTACCGGCTGGGCCAGCGCCGCGACCACCCGGTCGGCCAGTTCGCGGGCCTGCTCGACACCGGTCAGTCGGGTGGCGACGATGCCGAACTCGTCGCCGCCGAGCCGGGCCAGCAGGTCCCGCCCGCCGACGACGTCGCCCAGGCGGGCGCTGACCTCGACGAGCAGCCGGTCCCCCACGGCGTGGCCGAGGGCGTCGTTGACGTTCTTGAACCGGTCCAGATCGATCAGCAGCAGGGCGAGGTGGGAGTCCGGGGCACCCCGGGCGGTCCGCTCGGCGTGCAGGTGCACCTGCTCGGCCACCTCGGCCTGCAGCGCCTTGCGGTTGGGCAGGCCGGTGAGCGGGTCGAGCGCGGCGAGGTGCTCCTGCTCGGCGGCGAGCCGGGACATCCGGTGGACGGCGAGCAGCGGCACCAGCACCAGCGGGATCAGGGCCGCGCCGGCCCGCGCCGCGGCGACCAGCACCGGGGCGAGCAGCAGCAGGGAGCCGGTGGAGAGCAGCTCGACGCCGAGTCCCCGCCGTACGCCCGGCCACCACCGGCCGCCGAAGCGCAGCCGCAGCGCGGTGCTGACCAGGCCGTGGTTGACCGCGAACCAGGTGACGGTGGCCGCGCCGAGCACCGCCACGTCGGTGCCGCGCAGCCGGCCGAGGTCGGCGAGGTCGCCCGGTCCCATCCGCAGCACCAGGGCCGCGGCACTGAGCGCACAGGCGTACTGCGCGGCGTTGAAGGCGGTGCGCCAGGCGGCGTGCCGCATCCGCCAGCCGGAGACGGCGACCGCGACGGTCTGCGCCGCCAGCGCCGGGGCCAGCCCCCAGCCGAGCAGGATGGCGAAGGTGAAGCAGGTGGACGGGAAGACCACCGAGGTGTGCCGCCGGCCGGGCGGAACGAAGGGACGCACGTCGCAGACGACGGCGAGCGCCGCCATCGTCCAGAACGCCGCCGGCAACCCGCGGAGCTGGCCCGGCAGGCCCGCCAGGACCGGCACGGCGACCAGCGCCGCCAGCCCGACCACCACGGCGACGAACCCGCCGAACGGTGTCGCCCGCCCGGGCGGGACGGAGTTGCGGGGGTCGGCGGTCTCCATCGCACCTCCCGGGCGTACGGCCGCGGTGTGCGCCGGTCGCACACCGTGCCACCATGAAACGCCCTGGATGCCGGAATTCCCCAGCCGACAGTCACGAATCGGTTGTAGTCGTAATTAAGTTGGTATACGACCCCAAGATCCGATACCGGGCGAAGCGATCACTCCTGGACCTGGGCCACCTCCCGGGCGGCCTCCGGACCCTGGTCGAGCAGCACCCGGAAGCCGTCCTCGTCGAGGACCGGCAGCTTGAGGGAGGCGGCCTTGTCCGCCTTCGACCCCGGGTTGTCGCCCACGACCACGAACGCCGTCCTCTTGGACACCGAGCCGCTGACCTTGCCGCCCCGGCTCTGGATCGCCTCGGCGGCCTGGTCCCGGCTGAACCCGGCCAGGGTGCCGGTCACCACCACGGTGAGTCCCTCCAGCGGACGCGGCCCCTCGTCGGCCGCCTCCTCGGCCATCCGTACGCCCGCCTCGGCCCACCTGCCGACCACCTCGCGGTGCCAGTCGACGGCGAACCACTCCCGGATGCTCACGGCGATGGTCGGGCCGACCCCGTCCACCGAGGACAGCTCCTCCTGCGACGCCGCCTCGATCGCCGCCATCGAGCGGAAGTGCCGGGCCAGCGCCTGGGCGGCGGTCGGGCCGACGTGCCGGATGGAGAGCGCGACCAGCACCCGCCACAGGTCACGCCCCTTGGCCACGGCGAGATTGTCCAGCAGCCTGGTGGCGTTGCTGCCGAGACTGCCGTCCTTGTTGACGAAGAACGGCGACCGGGCCAACCGCTCGGCGTCGAGGGCGAACAGGTCGCCCTCGTTCGTGATGATCTGCGCGTCCACCAGCGCGGTGGCGGCCTTCTCGCCGAGCGCCTCGATGTCGAGCACCTTCCGGCTGGCCAGGTGGTAGACCCGCTCGCGGATCTGCGCCGGGCAGGTGCGCGCGTTGGGGCAGCGGATGTCGACGTCGCTCTCCTTGGCCGGCGCCAGGGCGGTGCCGCAGGCCGGACAGGTGGTGGGCATGACGAACGGCTGGGCGTCGGGGGGACGCAACTCGACCACCGGGCCGAGCACCTCGGGGATCACGTCGCCGGCCTTGCGCAGCACCACCGTGTCGCCGATCAGCACCCCCTTGCGCGCCACCTCGCGGGCGTTGTGCAGGGTGGCGAACTCGACGGTGGAACCGGCCACCCGCACCGGATCCAGCACCGCGTACGGGGTGACCCGTCCGGTCCGCCCGACGTTGACCCGGATGTCGACCAGCCGGGTGTTGACCTCCTCCGGCGGGTACTTGAAGGCGATCGCCCAGCGCGGCGCCCGGCTGGTCGAGCCGAGCCGGCCCTGGATGGAGACCGGGTCGACCTTGACCACCACACCGTCGATCTCGTGTGCCACGTCGTGCCGATGCTGGGCGTAGTAGGCGATGTACTCCGCGACGCCGGCCAGGTCGGGCACCACCCGCCAGCGGTCGCTGGTGGGCAGCCCCCACGCCCGTAACGCCGCGTACGACTCGGACTGGGCCGTCGGCCGGAAGCCGCGACGGGCGCCGATGCCGTGCACCACCAGACGCAGCGGCCGGGACGCGGTGACCCGCGGATCCTTCTGCCGCAGGCTCCCCGCGGCGGCGTTGCGCGGGTTGGCGAACGGTGCCTTGCCCTGCTCGACCAGGCTGGCGTTGAGGTCGGCGAAGCCGGCGACCGGAAGGTAGATCTCGCCGCGCACCTCGATGAAGTCGGGCACGTCGGGAAAGTCGTCGGCGCCGGTCAGCCGGGTCGGGACGTCGCGGATGCTGCGCACGTTGGCGGTGACGTCCTCGCCGGTGCGCCCGTCGCCCCGGGTGGCGGCCCGGACCAGCCGGCCCTGCTCGTAGGTCAGGTTGATGGCCAGCCCGTCGACCTTCAGCTCGCACAGGTAGGGCACCGGGCCGCCAGCGTCCCGCTCGACCCGCTCGGCCCAGGCGGCCAACTCCTCGTCGGTGAAGGCGTTGTCCAGCGACATCATCCGCTCGGCGTGGTCGACCGGGGCGAAGTCGGTGGAGAAGGTGCCGCCGACCCGCTGGGTCGGCGAGTCGGGGGTACGCAGGGCCGGGTACCGCGCCTCCAGCTCCTCCAGCTCGCGCAGCTGCCGGTCGAACTCGGCATCGGAGATGGTCGGCGCGTCCAGCACGTAGTAGCGGTACTGGTGCTCGGTCAGCTCCTGGCTGAGTGTGGCGTGCCGCTCCCGCGCCTCGGGGGTGGGCTCGCCACCGGCTGCCACCTCCCCCGCGGCGCTGACCTGTTGGGGGATCTCTTCTTCCGACACCCTGTCGCCTCCGGACACCGCTGCGAACCTCCCCCGTGACCGACCTTGCGGTGATCACGCCACCTCCCCGTGATCACGCTACCGGAGCACCGTAACGGTCTGGTGGGACAAACCTGCGCCTCCCCGCCGCGCCCGACGGGCGCAGGCGCGCCGTCCGTGCGACGATCGCCGCAGGTCGACGGCGCGGACAGGCAGGGGGACGGATGCCCGGGTGGGTGTGGTT